>NZ_LIQQ01000324.1 GCF_001418565.1 Streptomyces graminilatus
GATCGAGGCGGGTCGGCCGTCCTCGGCGGAACGGCCGCCGCCCGCCGTTACGCCGAGGACGGCCGACCCGCCTCGATCGCCGTGCCGCAGCCGGCGCCCCGTGACTCAGGGGGCCGGGTGCTCAAGGCGCCGGGCGACTCAGGGGGCCGGGCGCACCACCATCGCCGATCCGCCGCCCCGGCGTACCGTCTCCGCCGCCGCCAGCCACTTGCCGTTCGGCAGGCGCTGTACGCCGGTTGCCGCGCCGATCTCGGGGTTGAGGCGGAAGCCGTGGCCGATCGCCTCCAGGCCGGTCCTCAGCTGGCTGTTCCACAGGGCCGGTTCGAGTTCGGTGGTGGTCTGGTTGCGCTGGCTCGCGCGCGGCGCGGCGATCGCGTCGACCAGCGGGAGCCCCCGGTCGAGGAAGCCCGTCAGGGTTTGCAGGACGGTCGTGATGATGCTCGCTCCGCCCGGCGAGCCGAGCGCCACCACCGGCCTGCCGTGCGCGTCCAGGACGATCGTCGGGGACATCGACGAGCGCGGTCGCTTCCCCGGGCCCGGCAGGTTCGGATCGTGGACGGCCGGGCTGGCCGGGGCGAAGGAGAAGTCCGTCAGCTCGTTGTTGAGGAGGAAGCCCCGGCCCGGGACCGTGATGCCGCTGCCGCCGGTCTGCTCGATGGTCAGCGTGTAGGACACGACGTCGCCCCACTTGTCGGCCACGGTCAGATGCGTGGTGTTCTCGCCCTCGTACGTCGTCGGCGCCGCGATGCCGGTGCTCGCGCAGGCCGCCGGGTGCCGCGGATCCCCGGGCGCGACCGGGCTGGTCAGCACGGCGTCGTCCTTGATCAGGCACTCCCGCGAGTCGGCGTACGACTGCGACAGCAGTTCCTTCGCCGGTACGTCCTCGAAGACCGGGTCGCCCACCCAGCGCCCCCGGTCCGCGAAGGCGATCCGGCTCGCCTCGATGTAGCGGTGCAGGTACCGGACCTCGCTCGCCTTCGAAAGGTCCGTCCTCTCAAGGATGTTGAGGGCCTCGCCGACCGTCGTGCCGCCCGACGACGAGGGTGCCATCGAGTAGACGCCCAGACCCCGGTACGAGGTCTTCGTGGGCGCCTGCCGCTTCGCCCGGTAGGCCGCCAGGTCCTTGAGCGACAGCTCGCCGGGACGCGCGTTGTAGCCCGAACCCGGGTCCACCGGCGGCCTGTTGACCGTGTCGACGATCTCCTTCGCCAGCTTCCCCCGGTACAGGGCACCGACGCCCTTGCGGGCCAACTCCGCGTACGTACGCGCCAGATCGGGGTTCTTGAACGTCGACCCGACCACCGGCAGCGCACCGCCCGGCAGGAACAGCTTCGCGGTGTCGGGGAAGTTCCTGAACCGTGTCTCGTTCGACGCGGTCTGCGACCGGAACGTGTCGTCGACCGTGAAGCCGTCGCGCGCGAGCCGCTCCGCCGGCTTCAGCAGCGTACCGAGCCGCTTGGTGCCCCAACTGTCCAGCGCCGCCTGCCAGGTCGCGGGGGTGCCCGGCGTACCGACGCTCAGTCCGCTGGTGACCGCGTCGGCGAACGCGATCGGCTGCCCGTTCTCCAGGAACAGGCCCGAGTCGGCCGTCAGAGGCGCCGTCTCCCGGCCGTCGATCGTCTGCACCGTACGGGACTTGGCGTCGTAGTGGACGAAGTAGCCCCCTCCGCCGATGCCGTTGGAGTAGGGCTCCGTGACCCCGAGCGCGGCGGCCGTGGCAACGGCGGCGTCCACCGCGTTGCCGCCCTCGCGGAGGATCTCGATCCCGGCGGCCGAGGCGTCCGCGTCCACGCTCGCCACGGCGCCGCCGTATCCGACGGCGACCGGGACCTTCCGCGGGGCCGGGTCCGCCGGTGCGGCGCCGGAGGGTGGCGCTGCCGCCCCCACCGAGACCACCGCTGCCGAAACCGCCAGGACCGCCAGACTCCGTGCGACAGGGCGACGCATCAATACCTCCAGTCAACGACCGTCCGCGCAGCGTAACTTCAACCTCGCGGTCCCGTAAGGGCCCCTCGAACACCGTTGCGGTCGACCGCTAGCATGCGCGCCCATGACTGACGATGTGCGCAATATCGTCCTCGGTGTGGTCGCGGCCGGTATCAGCGCAGCCCTCGGCTGGCTGGCCCGCACCTATCTGTGGAAACGCGGACTCCGCCGCAAGCAGGCCTTCTTCGGGCTGCCGGACAACTCCGAGTCGCTGCTCGTGGTGAACCGCGAGGCCGGTGGCCCCGAGTTGACGGTGACGCGGCACGACGTGTTCGCCCTGCTGGAGCTGGCCGCGCTCATCAAGGACTGCAACGCCCACGCCCAGGTCGTCGCCCACGACGCCGCGCGGCAGGGGTTCGGCGAGCGCACCGAGTTCTGCGTGGGCGGCCCGGCCTCCAACCGCCGTATGGCGGCGCATCTGCACACCCTGCTCCCCGGTGTCCGCGTCAACGTCGACGCCGAACCCGGCCCGGACCGCGGTGCCTTCCGGATCGGCACCGAGCACTACCGGATGGAGGGCGGCCGGAGCGAGTACGTGATCCTCGCGCGGCTCACCGCCGGCCAGAGCGCCGAAGCCCGGCCGGTCTTCCTCTTCTGCGGCCAGCGCGCGATCACCAACCAGGCTGCGACCCGCTACCTCGCCCGCAACCACGAACGGCTGGCCCGCAAACACGGCAACAACTCCTTCGTACTGCTCCTGAAGGTGGTCAACTCGCAGGCGTACGGACCCGATGTGGTCGACGTCGTCACGGACATCACCCGGGCCGCGCGAACCCCGCTGCCCGTACCGGCCGTCACTCCTGGGGACGCGCACAGCGACTCCCACCACGCTTCCTGAGACCTCCGCGGTCCTCTGTGCGGCTGGGCGTGCCCCGGAACCAAGGAGAGCGGCACCCTCGTCGCGCACCTCCGCGACGCGGGCCCGCTCGGCCTCGGCAGACCGGTCGGCCAGGTCGACCCGCTCTGCGTCGAGCACAACCCGACCGGCGCGCAGCTGACCTTCTGCCCGCCGGAGAGCGACCCCTCATGGGTGTCGGTACCCCCGCGCGAGCAGTGATCTCCGGCTGCAGCCGGGCGAGCGCATGCCCTCCTACCACTGCCCGCCTGGCAGCAGCGTCCCTGATTCGGCCGGCGCGAACGCCTCGACCTCCGTCCACATCCCTATTGGGATGAACAGCAAATCTTAGTCGAGGTTCGGCCCGGCCGGTCTTCCGACCCTGGCCACCGTCGGGAGGTTGACCGTCAGTCGGTTCACGGCATCCTCAACTCCCTTGACGGACACCGGTGTTGACTTCAGGGCCGCAGAATCTTGGCCCTCGGGGCCGTGGCATGTCCTGGAGGACACGCGGCTCACCGAAGCGTTTGTTGTCTTCATGCGGATCGATCAGCGGATCGACGGCCATGCCCAGCCCTACTCACTTCAGCTGTGTCGTGGTTGCCGCAAACTATCCAGACAACAGTGGAGTTGAAGAGCGACACGCACTTTTCGGGCAATAGCCGTATTTACGCCAGATGCCTCACCGGATGCCTCGCCAGACACCTCGCCTGGTGCCCGCCCGATGCCTACGCCTCCGCGACCTCCGCGTACAACTGCGACAGTTCGGGAGCGCCGCTGGACGCCCACGCGTGCCCGGAGGCGACGACGTCGAACTCACGGCCCGTCGGCAGCCGCACGACGGGGTGACCGTTCGGCCAGAGGTCCCAGACCGCGCCGGGGACCGTCCGCACGATGACCGTGCCGAGATAGAGGCCGGCGTCGTTGCCGAGCCAGGGCAGCGACTCCTCGTCGTCCCGCCAGCCCGGCACCAACTGGTCCAACGCCTCCAACGAGGCGGCGGAGTCGTCGAGTTCGACGCCCGCCCGGTGCGCCTGGGAGCGGAGCAGCTCGCACTCGGAGAGGAGCCCGGCGATCCCCTCGGGGTCGTGCTCCCCGCCGGAGAACACCGCCACACCTCGGGCGAGTCCGTGCCGCTTACGCCAGTTGCCCAGGAAAGGGATGTTCATACGTCCAGCCTGTCATTCGCACCGCCGACCGCACCACAGGGCGCGCGGGCCCAGGACCCGACGAGCGGGCCCGCTACACCTCCAGGTCCACCACCACGGGGGCGTGGTCCGACGCGCCCTTGCCCTTGCGCTCCTCGCGGTCCACGTACGCGTCCTTCACGGCCTGGGCGAACGGCTCGTTGCCGTAGACCAGGTCGATGCGCATGCCCCGGTTCTTGGGGAAGCAGAGCTGGCGGTAGTCCCAGTACGTGTACGGGTGGTCGTACTTCAGGGGGCGCGGGACCACGTCCGTCAGGCCCGTCTCGCGCAGGGCGGCCAGGGCCGCGCGCTCGGCCGGGGTGACGTGGGTGAGGCCCTCGAAGGCCGCCAGGTCGTACACGTCGTCGTCGGTCGGGGCCACGTTGTAGTCGCCCAGGACGGCGAACGGGCGGGCGCCCGCCGCATCGGCCGCGACGGCCGCTCTCAGGGCCTCGAACCAGCCGAGCTTGTAGGCGTAGTGGGGGTGGTCCACCTCGCGGCCGTTCGGCACGTACACCGACCAGACGCGGACCGGGCCGCAGGTCGCGGAGACGGCGCGGGGTTCCTCGACGCCCTCGTAGCCGGGGTCGCCGGGCAGGCCGCGCACCACGTCCTCCAGGCCGACCCGGGAGATCACCGCGACGCCGTTCCATCTGCCGGTCGCGTTGACCGCCACTTCGTAGCCCAGCTCGCGCAGTTGGCCGGCCGGGAACTGGTCGGCGGCCACCTTGGCCTCCTGGAGGCACAGCACGTCCGTGCCGGTGCTCTCCAGCCAGGCCAGCAGCCTCGGCAGGCGGGCGGTGATCGAGTTCACGTTCCAGGTCGCGATACGCATGCCCCACAACCTACCCGCCGGGTCTGACAACGCCGTCTCAGACCTCCGCCGACGTCCCCGCCGCGAGGCGCTGGTGGTCGGTGCCGCCCAGGCCGCCGACCAACCGGTCGTAGATCGGCCGGGCGAGGTCCGTGAGCAGGGCGTCGTGGATGTCGTACGCGCGCCGCGGCTCGACCTCGCGGACGTAGTCGATGACCTCGGAGAGTTTGCTCCAGGGGGCCATGACCGGCAGCAGCAGGGTGTCGACGGGGTGGTCGGGGACGGTGAGGGCGTCGCCGGGGTGGAAGACGGCGCCGTCGACGAGATAGCCGACGTTCGTGATGCGCGGGATGTCCGGGTGGATCACGGCGTGCAGTTCGCCGTGGACCTGGACGTCGAAGCCCGCGGCGCTGAACGTGTCCCCGTGGCCGACGGTGTGGACGCGGCCCGGGAAGGCCGCGGAGAGCTGCTCCGCGACCGCGGCGAGCGTCCAGATCTCGGCGGCCGCGTTCGCGTCGAGGGCGGCGCGCAGCCGCCCCTCGTCGAAGTGGTCCATGTGTTCGTGGGTGACCAGGATCGCGTCGGCGCCGACCCCGGCGTCCTCCTCGCTGAATCCCCCGGGGTCGAGGACGAGCGTCCGCCCGTCCTTCTCCAGCCGGACACAGGCATGGGACATCTTCGTGAGCTTCATGTCTCCATCCTGCCGCGTGGAACCGGGCTGTGAGCGGCGGGGGCCGTGGCCGGGGCCGCCGCCTTCGGCATCCGGACCCGCCTCCGGGTCACCCCTCGGGTGTCGTCTCCTCGCGGATGACCTGCTGGGCCACCTTGAACGCGCTGTTCGCGGCCGGCACCCCGCAGTAGACGGCCGCCTGGAGCAGTACTTCCCTGATCTCGGCCGGAGTGAGGCCGTTGCGGAGGGCGGCGCGGGTGTGGAAGGCGAGTTCGTCGAGGTGGCCGCCCGCGACGAGCGCGGTGAGGGTGACGCAGCTGCGGGAGCGCCGGTCGAGGCCGGGCCGGTTCCAGATCTCGCCCCACGCGTATCTGGTGACGAAGTCCTGGAAGTCCCCGGAGAACTCGTCGGCCTGCGCGAACGCCTGGTCGACATGGGCGTCGCCGAGCACTTCGCGCCGGACCTTCATCCCGGCCTCGTACGGGTCCGGACGGCCCAGCGCCTCGGGCTGCGGGGCGGGCGGCGCGATCTCCGCGAGGGGGGTGACCGGCTGCGGTGCGGTCAGGACCGGTCTGACCGGGGCCGCCGAGAGGGCGAACAGGCCGGTTCCGGCGTCGTACACCGGCTGCCAGGCCGTCGAGAAGTGACGTACGAGCAGGTCGGTGACGGCCGCGGGCTGCTCGACCGGGACCAGGTGGGAGGCGCCGGGCACCACCGCGAGGCGGGCGTCCGGGATACCGGCGACCAGGGTGCGGGCCTCGGCGGGTCCGGTGACCTGGTCGTCGGAGCCGACGATGACGAGGGTCGGCACACCGATACGGGCCAGTTCGCCCCGTACGTCGAAGGAGGCGAGCGATTCGCAGCCCCCGATGTAACAGCCGGGGTCGGTGGTACGGACCATCTGGACGGCCCAGTCGGTGATGGCGGGCTGCGCGGCGGCGAAACCGCTGGTGAACCAGCGTTCGGGGGCGGTACGGGCGATGGGGCCGAGCCCGTTCGTCCGGACGATCACCCCGCGCTGGCGGAACTCGTCCGCCGTTCCGAAGCGCGGCGAGGCGGCGATCAGCGCGAGCGAGGCCAGCCGCTGCGGGTGGCGCAGTGCCAGCTCGGCGCCGATCGCACCGCCGAGCCCGCAGCCCGCGTACCCGAAGCGCTGCACGCCGACCGTGTCGAGCGTGGCGAGCAGACGGGCGGCCAGCTCGGCGACCGACCCGGCGGGACGGGCGGGGGCACCGCCGTGCCCCGGCAGGTCGAAGCGGAAGACCCGCCACTGCTTCACCAGCTCCGGCACCTGCCGGTCCCACATGTGCCATGTGGCGCCGAGGGAGCAGCCGAGGACCAGGACAGGGGCGTCTTCCGGCCCGTCAAAGCGGTATTGCAGGGTGTTCGACGGTGTCTCACTCACGCCCAAGACCCTCTCACGTATCACAGACGCCCCTCCAACGGGGGATCGGCGGACACCGTCTCACGCAGGCGGCCTGCCCGGGACTTGCGGCAGTCGCGCTCAGCCGGCGGGCACCGTCTCGCGCAGGAATCCGGTCAGCAGGTCCGTCACCGCGGCGGGCCGCTCCATACTGGGGAGATGGCCGGCCCAGGGCAGTTCGAGGTGCCGGGCGCCGTCGAGCAGGCCCGGCAGCCGGGCCGCGATCTCCCGGAAGTCCGCCAGGTCGTGGCCGCCCGAAATCGCGAGACAGGGTGCCTCGATCGCTGACAGGTCGCTCTCCACCTTGTTCCGCCCGGCGCCCTCGGGGGCGGCCAGTTGCACCTCGAAGGCGTGCCGCTGCATCTCGCGCATCTCCTGCCTGACCGTCTCCTCGGCGTCCGGCCCCAGCCAGGTGTCCACGTTCAGTTCCACGGCCCCCGCGATGTCGCCCGCCTCGAGCAGCGCGTCCTCCCGCTCGCCGAACGCGCGCAGCTCGGCGGTGGGTTCATGCCCTGGCAGCGCGGCGCACAGCAGCGCCATGGCGGACACCCGCTCCGGACGGCGTGCGGCGATCTCCAGGGCGACCTGTCCGCCGTACGAGGAGGCGATCAGCGCCGCTCGCTCGATCCCGAGGGCGTCCAGCAGGTCCAGTACGTCCTCTGCGTCGTTGTGGCGTGCGTCCAGCAACGGAGTCCCGCCGAAGCCCCGGAAGTCGCAGCGCACCACCCGGTATCCGGCATCGGCAAGGGCCTGCCACTGCGGATCCCACATCCTTCGGTCGCACACCCCGGAGTGCAGCAGTACAAGGACGGGACCGTCTCCGGTCGCGTCGTGAGCGAGAGTCATACGGCAACCCTAGGACGCGACCGGTCGATCACATGACCGGCGTGCGGTGGTGTGACCTGCCCGGGGCGTGGCTCAGCGGGTCGAACGCTGGATCAGTTCGTACTGGGCGGCGGTGGACTCCCCGGTGAGCTGCGTGTAGCTGCCGACGGACCAGAACTGTCCGGTGCGGCCGGCGGGTGCGAGGGCCTCGATTTCGTATCCCTGGGTTTGGCCGCCAGGCACGGCGTCGCCCTCCACGGAGGTCCAGACCCGGTTCCGCAGGCGCCAGTAGAGGGCGGTGCCCTCGTAGCCGTAGGGGTCGCCCGAGACCCAGACGGTGCCCTTGCCGTCGCCGGTGATGGCACTGGCCTGCAGTCCGTCGACCGGCCCGGTGACATCACGCCAGGTGCGGCCGTTCCAGTGCAGCACCTTGCTCCGCTGCGGTTCGTCCTCGACGTATGGGGCGAGAGCGGTGACCCAGACGCTGTGGGCGGAATCCTGGTACACGGCCGTGATCCCGAGGTCGCTCTTGGCCGGCGCGGTCTCGGTCCATGAACGGCCGTTCCAGTGCAGGAGCACGGACCGGCTCCGCTGGCCGGCGTACGCGAACTGGCCCACCGCCCAGGCGTCGTGGGCGGTCCGCGCCTCGATGGCGCTGATGTGGACGCCCCTCGGGAGGGGTGTGCTCTGCCAGACACCCTGGGCGTAGGAGTTGATCGCGGTGTCGCTCACCAGCCAGGTCCTGCCGGGGGCGGCGGCGAGCTTCGCGAAACCGTAGCCCTGCTCCGCGGGCAGGGAGGCCTGCGTCCACCGCTTGCCGTCGTAATGGGCGAGCGTCTCGCCCTCCTGGTCCCAGCCGTACGCCCACACGTCGTACGCGGACACCGCGTCCACGGCGTGCCACACGCCGGTCGCCGACACGTCCGGGGTGGACTGCCGCTGCCAGGTCGCGCCGTCCCAGCGCAGGATGACGCCCTGGCCGTCGCCATGGACGTACTCGACTCCCACCGCCCAGGCATCGTCCGGACCGGCCGACGCGATGTCGAAGAGCGAGGCGCCCGAGAGGGTCCCCGCCAGGGAGGTGCGCCAGGCCGGGGCCTGGGTCCGGGGTTGGGCCCGGGTCTCGGCCCGGGGCGACGCGGCGGGTGCTCTGCCGTCCGCCGCCGCGATCGCGGCCGGGGCGACGGTCACCGTCGCCGCCGTGAGCGCCGCGACGATCGCGATCCTGAAGTGCACGCCCGTCTTCATGACTGCTCCCCGTTGTCTGCGTTGCCTGCGTTCTTCGCGTGGTTCGCGTTGTCTGCGGGGGTGTCGCGTGGGTCCGCGGGTTCGCCCCCGTGACTGTCCACTCACTCATACATGACCCTTGGTCCCGCCGGATGGTTGTGCCAACAGCGGCGCGGAGCACGGATGTTGGCCGGGGATCGGGTGTTCCCGCTCCGCCCCGGAGCGCGCCCGGTGACGGCTGCGACGGCATCCGGCAGGGCGGGCGCGTCGCCGCTGCCCGCATACGCGCACCCCCGTCGGCCGCCTCGGTCGCGCCGTTTTGACCTGGCTGGCCGGGCAGCCAGTGGATCTCCTCGGCGGGCTCTCCGGTAACGTCGGAATATGAGTCATCCACATCCCGAACTGAAAGCCGCCCCTCCCCTGCCCGCTGGAGGGCTGAGGGTCGTCGCCCTGGGCGGTCTGGGTGAGATCGGCCGCAACATGACCGTCTTCGAGCACGCCGGCAAGCTGCTCATCGTCGACTGCGGCGTGCTGTTCCCCGAAGAGACCCAGCCCGGCGTCGACGTGATCCTGCCGGACTTCACCTCGATCCGCGATCGTCTGGACGACATCGTGGCCGTGGTGCTCACGCACGGCCACGAGGACCACATCGGTGGCGTGCCCTATCTCCTGCGAGAGCGTTCCGACATCCCCGTCGTCGGCTCGAAGCTGACCCTGGCGTTCCTGGAGGCCAAGCTCAAGGAACACGGAATCCGGCCGCGCTCGGTGCGCGTGCGCGAGGGCGACCGGCGCAAATTCGGCCCCTTCGACTGCGAGTTCGTCGCCGTCAACCACTCCATCCCGGACAGTCTCGCGGTCGCCATCCGTACCGCGGCCGGCATGGTGCTGCACACCGGTGACTTCAAGATGGACCAGTTCCCGCTGGACGACCGCATCACCGACCTGCGCGCCTTCGCCCGCCTCGGCGAGGAGGGCGTCGATCTCTTCCTCACCGACTCCACCAACGCCGAGGTTCCCGGTTTCACCACCTCGGAGCGCGAACTGAACCCGGCGATCGAGCAGGTGATGCGTACCGCCCCGCGCCGGGTGATCGTCTCCAGTTTCGCCAGCCATGTGCACCGCATCCAGCAGGTCCTGGACGCCGCGCACCAGCACGGTCGCAAGGTCGCCTTCGTGGGCCGTTCCATGGTCCGCAACATGGGCATCGCCCGCGACCTCGGCTATCTGAAGGTGCCCAGTGGTCTCGTCGTGAGCACCAGGGAACTGGAGAAGCTGGCCGACCACAAGATCGCGCTGGTCTGCACCGGCTCCCAGGGCGAGCCGATGGCGGCTCTGTCCCGGATGGCCAATCGCGACCATGTGATCCGCATCGGCAAGGGCGACACCGTCCTGCTCGCCAGCTCCCTGATCCCCGGCAACGAGAACGCCATCTACCGGGTGATCAACGGTCTGACCCGCTGGGGCGCCCACGTCGTCCACAAGGGCAACGCCAAGGTGCACGTCTCCGGACACGCCAGCGCCGGTGAGCTCGTGTACTGCTACAACATCGTCAAGCCGCGCAATGTCATGCCCGTGCACGGTGAATGGCGGCACCTGCGGGCCAACGCCGACCTGGCCATCCGTACGGGGGTCGATCCCGAGCGGGTCGTCATCGCGGAGGACGGGGTCGTCGTCGACCTGGTGAACGGGCGGGCGACGATCACCGGCAAGGTGCCCGCGGGCAACGTCTACGTGGACGGCATGGAGGTCGGCGGCGCCACCGAGGCGTCCCTGAAGGACCGTGTCACCCTCGCGGAGGAAGGCGTGGTCACCGTGGTGGCGATCGTCGACGCCGACACGGGTGCCCTGGCCGAGACTCCCGACTTCCTGGCGCGCGGTTTCGTCCACGACGACTCGACCTTCGAACCGGTCATCCCCGTCATCGAGAAGACCCTGGCGACGGCGGCCCAGGAAGGCGTCGGCGACGCGCGCCAGTTGGAACAGCTCATCGCGCGCGCCGTGGCGAACTGGGCCTTCCGCACCCACCGCCGCAGGCCTCTCATCATCCCCGTCATCATCGACGCCTGACCGTCGGCCCCTCCCCCGCCGCTCTCCTGCCCTGCCGTGCCCCACCGGCAGGGCAGGACGGTTTTCGCGACCCCGTACGCGTACAGCTTCCGGTCACTGGAGCCCGGCCACCGGGCCACCGG
>NZ_LIQQ01000325.1 GCF_001418565.1 Streptomyces graminilatus
GGGTAGGGGCGGCGGGGGCGCTAGACTCCGCCGGCCTCCTCCCCCTCCAGTTCCTTCGCCAGCCGGCGCAGATGCGGCCCGTACTCCGGATCATTGAGCGCCGCCGCGAACTGAGCGGTGAGATAGGCGAGCGGGTTACCAGTGTCGTACCAGCGCCCGTGAATCACCTGGCCGTAGACGGCCCGGCTCCCGGCATAGGCATTGATGGCATCGGTGAGATACACCTCACCGGTGTGATGGTCGTACCACCGCTTGGTCTGATCGCGCAGCTCGTCGATGATCCCGGGCGTGATCACGTACCCGCCGATGGCCGCGTACGCGGAGGGCGCGTCCTCCGGCCGGGGCTTCTCCACCAGACCGGTGATACGGAGCAGACCGTCATCGAGGTCCTCCTTGACGACGGGAACGCCGTAGCGCTGCGAGTCGCCAGGATCCATCGGCATCAGCGCGAGAACCGGCGAGTTGGTCGCCTCGTACGCCTTGATCAATTGCTGGGCGCGCGGAACCTCGGCGACGAACACATCGTCGGGCCACAGCACGAGCATCGGCTCGTCGCCGAAGTTGCGCGCGGCGTTGAGGACGGGCGTGCCGTTGCCGTACGGGCCGTGCTGGTCGAGGTAGGTGATGTGGCCCTGCCGGGACAGCTCGCCGACCTCCTCGACGGCGTCCGCGTAGGCGTCCTTGCCGTCGGCGCGCAGTTGGTCGACCAGGGCCGGGTTGGGCCGGAAGTGGTCCTGGATCAGGCCCTTCCCACCGGACACCACGATGGTGATGTCGGTGATGCCGGAGGACACGAGCTCCCGGACGGTGTGTTCGATGACGGGCTTGTCACCGACGGGCAGCATCTCCTTCGGTGTCGCCTTGGTGAGCGGCAGCAGCCGGGACCCCAGTCCGGCTGCGGGAATGACTGCCCTGCGAATCGTGGCCATGGGCCCCCCTGTACAAAAGCGCGTACGCGTATCAGCGGTTGTCGTGCTCGGTGAAGCACCGGTGATGCTCAGTGGTGCCGCCAGGCGCTCACCCGTGCCTGTCGGCGCGAGTGGTGTGACGCTACCAATTCGGCATGCCCCACGGCTGTGCCGCCCAGACCCCCGGGGTGCTCCCCCGGCCACGGTTCACTTCCGGCGCGGGAGTACCGCGATCGCCCCGAGAGGTACGGCGGCCAGTACCAGCCAGGGCACGGCCGCGGGCAGCGCGGAGTCGAGCAGAGTGCCGGTCAGCGCGCTGCCGACCAGCACGATCAGGCCGGAAACCGACGAAAGGGCGCCGGTGTAGAGGCCGAGCCGCCCTTCCTCGGCGAGGTCGGGCACCCAGGCGCGGGCCACGGGGGCGACCAGCATCTGGCCGAAGGTGAGCAGTACGACGAAACCGGCCGCGGGCAGCAGCCCTGCCGTGCCGGTCCACCCTGCGGGCCTGGTCAGCGCCACCGCCGCGAACCCGACGGAGATCAGCAGCAGTCCTGCTGTCATCGAGCGGCGCGGCGCCAGCCGGTCGCCGACCCAGCGGGTGACCGGCAGTTGGGCGGTCACGACGAGCAGCGAGGACAGGGCGAACAGCCAGGCCAGCGCGGTCTGCGCGCCGGTCACGCGTTCTACCTCGGCGGGGAGCGCCAGATAGAGCTGGTTGTACGCGAGCAGATAGGCGCCGTACGCGGTGCAGAGTGCCAGAAATCGCCGGTTGCGCAGCAGTGCGCGCACGCCCCCTTTCGCCCGTACGCGCTCCCGGCCGGGTATGTGCTGCGGGAGCAGCCAGGCGTGCCCGGCGAGGACGAGGACGAAGATTCCGGCGCCCGCGAGGCAGACGACCCGGAAATCGACGGCCAGGAGCAGGCCGCCGAGGAGTGGCCCGACGAAGGCGCCCGCCTGTCCGGCGACGGTGAACAGTGCGAGGACACGGGTGCGTGGGCCGTTGCCCTTCTCTTCCCAGACCACTGCCTGCCGGGCCACCTCGGACTCGACGGCGGGCGAGAAGAGCGCGGCGGCGAAGCCGATGAGGAGAACGGCGCCGATGACGGTCGCGGTCGTGTCGGCGTAGCCGAGCCAGGCGAAGCCGGCGACGCGCAGGGCGCAGCCCACGAGCACCACCGGCCGGATGCCGTACCGGTCGGCGAGCGCGCCGCCCACCACGAACAGCCCTTGCTGGCTGAAGGTGCGCAGGCCCAGAACGAACCCGACGAGCCACCCCGCCATACCGATCGCCTGCCCCAGATGCTCGGAGAGAAAGGGCAGGACGGCGAAGAACCCGACGTTGAAGGCGAGTTGAGTGAGGATCAGCAGCCGCAGCAGCGGCGAGAGCCGCACCCGGGTGGGCCTCCCGCCCTCACCACCGACCACGACACCGGCCTCGGCATCCGACTCGACACCGGTCGCCGGACCGGCCACCGTGCCGGAGACCGGGCCGGACACCGGGCCGGACGCCGAACCGGACACCGGGCCAGGCTCCGGGCCGAAGAGCGGACGGGAGACCAGGCCAGAAACCGGACCGAACGCCGGATCGACCACCGGGCCAGACGCCGAACCGGACACCAGATCGGACGCCGGATCGGCCACCGGACCGGTAGCCGCACCGGACGCCAGATCGGACCCCTGACCGGCCACCAGACCGGTAGCCGCACCGGAGGCCAGATCGGCCCCCCGGCCAGCCACCGGACCGGACGCCTGACCGGTAGCCGCACCGATCTCCGCCCCGGCCACCGGCTCGGTCACCGGCTCAGTCACCGGCTCAGTCACCGGCTCAGTCACCGGAAGGCCAACTCTCGTGCCCCCGACCGCGGTTGACCCACCCCTACCGCCTTCCGCCGCCGGATCCGCAACCCCGCCGCAGTGACGGCCAGCGCGCCGAGCAGGGCGAGTACGGCGGCCGGGGCGAGGACCGCCCAGGGGGCTCGTTCCGCGTACGGCTGGTTCTCCGCGAGGAGCAACCCCCATTCCGGGGACGGTGGTTGGGCGCCGAGACCGAGGAAGCCGAGGGCGGCCAGGGCGAGGGCGACACCGGGCAGCCGCAGCAGGGCGTGCCGGGTGACGGGGAGCAGCGCGGCGGGCAGGAGTTCGTGCCGCAGGACGTACCAGCGGCCGGCGCCGAGCGCCCGAGTGGCCGTGACGTGCAGGGTGGCCCGTTCCTGACGGAGCAACGCGGCGGTGTGCGCGGCCAGCGGCGCCCAGGCGACGGCGGTCACGGCCAGCGCGGGGGTGGCCCCGCCGCTGCCCACGACCGCCGTGACCAGCAGCGCGGCGAGTACGGGCGGTATCGCGTTGACGGTGTCGACGAGCGGCTCCGACAGCCGGGGCACCAGCCCGAGCAGCAGCCCGGCCAGCAGCGCGGCGGCGCTGATCGCGGAGGCGAGCAGCAGCGTGTCGAGGGCGCCGTGCCCGACACGGGCGAGCACGTCACGGCCGAGGGCGTCCGTGCCGAACGGGTGGGCCCAGGAGGGGGGTTGGAGCCGGGCCCGGGTGTCCAGCGCGAGCGGGTCGCGCGGCAGGCCCAGGGCGACGACGCCCAGCAGCGCGACCGCGTACAGCAGAGGCGGACTGCGGCGGGCGGGCGGTGCGGGCCGGTGCGGGGAGGAGAGGCCGCCGTCGCGCAGGGCGGGGCCGATGAGCAGCCGGGCCGCGAGCCGGGTCACGACCGCCGCGACCGCAGCGAGCAGCACCAGGGCAAGAGCGCAGGCCTGGAGGACGGGCAGATCCTGGGCGATGGCGGCCTGGAGTGCGGTGCGGCCGAGGCCGGGGATGTCGAAGATCTGCTCGACGGCGACCGAGCCGCCGGTCAGCCCGACGACGAACAGCCCGGCGTTGGGGAGGAGCGCGGGCAGGCAGCGCCGGACCGCCTGGCTCGCGATGCGCCGGGCCGGGATGCCGCGTGCGGCGGCGGCCAGCGCCCAGGGCTCGGCGAAGGCGCCGGGCAGCAGATCGTCGAGGAGTCGTCCGAGCAGCGCCCCGGCGGGCAGGCCGAGGGCGAGGGCGGGCAGGATCGTCCACTGGGGTCCGTACCAGCCGAGGGCGGGCAGCCAGCCGAGCTGGACGCCGACGACGGTGGCCAGGACGGACGCGGTGAGGAACTCGGGCAGCGCGGCGACCATCGCCGACCCGCTGCCGCCGCCGTGCCGCCGCCCGCCGCCGCCCAATGTGCGGGCGCACACCGAAGCGGCGACGAGGAAGGCGAGGGCGAGCGCCACGGCCATCAGCAGCAGCGAGGCGCCGAGCGCCCGCAGGACGGCCGGCATGACCTCGGCCCCGGATATCCAGGACCGTCCGGCGTCACCGCGCGGCAGCCCGCCGAGCCAGTCCCCGAGCAGCCGCAACGGACCGGCGTCCAGGCCGAGTTGGGCCCGGATGTCGGCCAGTACGGCGGGGGTGGCCTCGCGCTCCGCCGACCGCGCCTTGAGCACGGTGAACGCCGGGTCGGTGCGCGTCAGCCAGGGCAGCAGACCGATCCCGCACACGAGCAGCGCGGCGAGCAGGGCACGCCACAGGAGCGTGCCCACAGTGCCCACACGACCCCGCACGGGTCAGCGCCTCGTTCCGGTGCCGACCAGCGTGCGCTCGTACGGATCGAGGAGCACGCCCCGCACGCCGGTGCCGACGCCGGTGATGATCCGCTGGTGGACCAGGGGGACGACGGCGTCGGTGCCGAGGATCAGGGCCTCCGCGGCCATGGCCGCGTCCTGCCGCTTCGCTGTGTCCTCGATGCGCTCGGCACCGGCGACGGCCCGGTCGACCTTCTTGTCGCAGAGCAGGGAGAGGTTGTAGCCGCCGCCGCAGGTGTAGTCGCCGACGAGGACGGAGACGGGGTCGCCGGAGTCGAGCATGGTGTTGCGGGCGGCGACGACGGCGTCGAACTTCCCGCCGAGCGCGTCGCTCTCGAGGCGCGAGTACTCCCGCACCTCCAGCTTGACCCGGAACCCGGCCTTTTCCAGTTGCTGCTTCAACACCTGGGCGGATTCCGGCAGTTCGGGGCGGTTGTCGTACGTGGCGAGGGTGACGGAAGCGCCCTTGGTCGCCGCCGCCTCCGCCCGCCCGGCGGGCCGGCCGCGCTTGCCCTCGGCCCAGGTGAGCGCCGGGCCGTAGATGCCCTTTCCGGCGTCGGCGTGGCCTTCGTAGACACCGTCGGCGAGGGCGGAGGTGTCCACGGCGGCGCGGGCGGCGGCCCGCAGCCCCGCGTCCTTGAACACGCCGGACCTGGTGTCGAGGTGCAAGGAGGTGGTGCGGGCCGTGGCGGTCTCGCGCAGGCTCGCCTTGCCGAGGGAGGCGGCCTGGGCGACGGGGATCGCCTCCGCGATGTCGACCTGGCCGGTGCGCAGGGCGTTGGCGCGGGCGGTGCCGTCGGCGATGAACCGGGCGTCGATGCCTGCGGCCTGGGCGCGTCCGCCCCAGTAGTCGTCGAAGCGGTCGAGGGTGGCCGCGGTGGTGCCGGTGCTCTTCGTCAGCTCGAAGGGTCCGGTGGCGGTGCCGACCGGGTCGACGGCGCCCTTCTTCGCGAACGCCTTGGGCGCGAGCACGGCGAGGGCGGGACTGGTCAGCCGCAGCGGGAGCACGGGGTCCTGCTCGGCAGTGGTGACGGATATACGTCCGTCTCCGGCGGCCTTCGCCGTCAGGGTCACGCCGGTGAGGGCGGCGGGTTCGGGCTCGGCCCGGGTGGCGTGGGTGAGGGAGGCGGCGACGGTGGCCGCGGTGACGTGGGTGCCGTCCTGGAAGGTGGCCTCGCGCAGCTTGAACTCCCAGGTGCGGCCGTCCTTCCGGGTCCAGGACTCGGCGAGCGCGGGGGCGGCGGTGCCGTTGGCGTCCAGGGAGGTCAGGCCCTCGGTGACGCCGAGGCGGCTGAGGAGGGTCGCGTCGTCACCGTACGGCGAGAAGCTCTCGGCGGGCGGGAAGGCGAGCGCGACCCGCAGCCGGGGCCCGGAAGCGGTGTCCGACGGGGCGTCACGGTCGCCACCGCCGGCGGCGAAACAGCCGGTGAGCAGCGGGGAGAGCAGCAGTCCGACGAGCAGTCGGCGAGGGCGGGGGGTGCGCATGGTCCTCGGGTTCTGTCAGGGAGCGGGGGGGCGGGCTTGAGCCGCGGGAGATTCCGGAGACTACATGATAATCATTTCCAATAGCTATCCTGGGTCGCCGTTCACCGGCGATCACCGCACCGACGAAACCTCGACCGACCCCCCGGCCGGACCTCCGACCGGACCCCTGGCCGGACCTCCGACCGCACCCCCGACCAGACCCCTGGCCGAACCCTCGACCGGAGCCTCGGCCGGGACCCCGACGGAGCCCCCGATGGGGATCTCGAAGTGCACGACACCCTGCCCGCCGCCCGCGTCCTCGCGCTCGTCGTGCACGACCTTGCCCAGCGACCGCCAGAACCCCTCGGCACCGGCCACCGCCGGGTCCGTGTGCAGATACACGGCGCGATAGCCGCCGTCGGCCGCCGCGAAGGCCAGCAGTTCGGCCACGAGCCGCCGGGCCAGACCGCGCCTGCGGTGCTCGGGACGGACGTACACCCGGCGCAACTGCGCGGTGGCGCCCGAGGGGTAACTCTCTGCGACACGGCGGGGGTTCGGCGGATGGAGGGGGCCGCGCGAGTCGAGGGCGGCGGTCGCGACGATGCTCGCGTCGCGCTCGTCGACCGCGACCAGGAGGGTGTGGCGGGCGGGGGTCAGATAGGCGGACGCGGGATCGATGACGTCGCCGTGCCAGCGGGGCACGTAGCCCGTGCCGAAGTCGCGGTAGACGGTGTCGAGCATGACGGCTCGCGCGCCGTCGAGGTCGTCCGGGGCCGCCGCCCTAATGCAGTAGTCATGCACCTGCACATCATATGCATTTAAGTTGATCGAACTCCCCCGTCGGCCACCGGGGTTCCGCGACCGCCGCCTGTATCCTGAAATCAAACGGGTGATCGATATCAGCTGCGTGCGCTCCTGGAGAGGAAGTGAGCACGATGGCGACCGATACCGAGGTGACCGATGTGTTCGACCCGGCCGCCGAGGACGAGAGTGATGCTCCCCGGCCCCGGCTGACCGCCGGGGGAGGTTCGGTCGACCAGGTGCGGGACTATCTCCGGCTCATCGCCCGGGTCCGGCTCCTCAGCGCCGAACAGGAGGTCGTCCTCGCGAAACGGATCGAGGCGGGGCTGTACGCCGAGCACAAGCTGCTGGCGGATCCGCCCCAGGACCCCGTGTTCCAGCGGGAGTTGGAGATCCTCGCCGCCGACGGCGAGCGCGCCAAGTCCCACCTCATCGAGGCGAACCTGCGCCTGGTGGTGTCCGTGGCCAAGCGCTACTCGGGCCGTGGCCTGCTGTTCCTGGACCTGATCCAGGAGGGCAACACCGGCCTGATCCGGGCCGTCGAGAAGTTCGACTACGCGAAGGGCTTCAAGTTCTCGACGTACGCGACCTGGTGGATCCGGCAGGCGATCTCACGCGCACTGGCCGACCAGGGCCGGACCATCCGCATCCCCGTACATCTGGTGGAGGTCATCAACCGGGTGGCCCGTACCCGCCGCGAGCTGATCCAGGACTTCGGGACGGAGCCCACCCCGGCGGAGCTGGCGGAGAAGGCGGGCGTCTCCGTGGAGCGGCTGCCGGAACTCACCGCCTACACCAGGGAGCCCGTCTCGCTGCACACCGCCCTCGGTGAGGACGGCGACGGTGAACTCGGCGACCTGATCGAGGACCGGGACAGCGTCACTCCCATGGACATGGTCGCCTTCCTGCTGCTCCAGGAGACCATCCAGGCCATCCTCGCCGAGATGACCCCGAGGGAGGCCGGCATCATCTCCCTGCGCTACGGCCTGACCGGCGGCCGGACCAGAACCCTGGAGGAGATCGGCCAGGTCTACGGCGTGACACGCGAGCGGATCCGCCAGATCGAGTCCAAGACGATGTCGAAACTGCGCCACCCGTCCCGGTCGCGGGTACTGCGGGACTATCTCGACGCCATGTGACCCGGCACCGCGCGGAACCCGTCACGGCACAGGACGCGTCGGGCAGCCAACTCGTCCGGCTGTCCACGGCAGACGCCGGCCCGCCGAGCCTGGGCGCCTGTCAGTACCACTGCCACCACCGCCACTGCCACCGCCACCGCCACCGCCACGGTCACCGTCACCGTCGTAGGGATCGGTGCCGACGGCTGGCCGGGGCTCCCGGAACCCTCCCGTGCGGCACTGTGCGAGGCCGAGGTCCTGATCGGGGGCGCGCGCCAGTTGGATCTGCTGCCGCCGGAGTGCACCGGGGAGCGGCTGGCCTGGCCGTCGCCGCTGCGGCCCGCCGTCCCCGGGCTGCTCGCCGCGCACGCGGGCCGCCGGATCGCCGTACTGGCCAGCGGGGACCCCATGTTCTACGGCATCGGGCGCGCCCTCGCCGAGGAGACCGACGCGCTGCGCGTCCTGCCGCATCCGTCCTCCGTCTCCTACGCCGCCGCCCGGCTGGGCTGGCCGCTGGAGGACGTCGAGGTCGTCACGCTGGTCGGCCGCCCCCTGGACCGCCTCGCCGCCGCCCTGCACGACGGCCGACGCCTCCTGGTCCTCAGCGCGGACGCGACCACCCCCGGCGAGGTCGCCGCCCTGCTCCGGGACCGCGGCTTCGGGCCGAGCCGGCTGCGGGTCCTCGAACAACTCGGCGGCGACCGGGAACGGATGACGGTCGAGACCCCGGCCGACGACTGGCCCCGGTCGCAGGTCCCCGGCGACCCCCTCAACATCGTGGCCGTCGTCTGCCGACGTACCCCGGACGCCCTGCGCCTCGGCGCCGTTCCCGGTCTCCCCGACCAGGCGTACGAGCACGACGGCCAGCTAACCAAGCGCCACATCCGCGCCGCCACGCTCGGCGTGCTGGCCCCCGCCCCCGGCGAACTGCTGTGGGACATCGGCGGTGGATCGGGTTCGGTCGCCGTCGAGTGGATGCGCGCCCACCCCTCGTGCCGCGCGGTCACCGTCGAGCGTGACCCCGTGCGCGCCGAGCGCATCACCCGCAACGCCGAACGGCTGGGTGTGCCCGGACTGACGGTCGTCGTCGGTTCGGCGCCCGGCGTCCTGGCCGACCTCCCTTCCCCCGACGCCGTGTTCGTCGGCGGCGGGCTCACCGGGCCCGGTCTCCTCGACGCCTGCTGGGAGGCGCTGGCGCCCGGCGGACGGCTGGTCGCCAACACCGTGACCTTGGAATCCGAGGCGCTGCTCGCCGACGCGTACCGGCGCCACGGGGGCGAGCTGGTGAAACTGGCGGTGGCACACGCCGTGCCGGTGGGCGGCTTCACCGGCTGGCGGCAGGCGATGCCGGTAACGCAGTGGGCCGTACAGAAAACCCTCGTACGGGAATCCCTCGTACGGGAATCCCTCGCACGGGAGACCCCCAACCCCCTTGCGGGGGACGACGGATGACAGTGGCCCGGTGAACGGACCCGGACTCCCATGCGCATGCAACACGTACTGATTCTCGGCGGGACCACGGAAGCCCGCCGCCTCGCCGAACTGCTCCGCGGGACCCCGGGCCTGCGGCTGACCAGCTCACTCGCCGGGCGCGTCGCCGGGCCGAGACTGCCGCCGGGCGAGGTCCGCGTCGGTGGGTTCGGCGGGACCGAGGGGCTGACGGCGTGGCTGCGCGAGCACCGGGTGGACGCGCTCGTCGACGCCACCCACCCCTTCGCCGGAACCATCAGTTTCCACGCGTCGCGGGCCGCCGCAGCGGCCCATGTTCCCCTGCTCGCGCTGCGGCGCCCCGGCTGGACCCCGGTGGAGGGCGACCGCTGGTACGACGCCGGCTCGCTGGCGGAGGCCGCCGGGCTGCTGCCGGGGCTCGGGCGGCGGATCTTCCTCACCACCGGCCGTATGGGCCTGGCGGCCTTCGCGGACCTGCCCGGCGACCTGTGGTTCGTCGTACGCTCCGTCGACGCGCCCGAGCCCCCGCACCCGCCCCGCATGGAGGTACTGCTCGACCGGGGCCCCTTCACCCTGGACGGCGAGCGCGAGCTGCTGCGCCGGTACCGGGTCGACGTCCTGGTGACGAAGGACAGCGGGGGAGCGGCCACCGCCCCGAAGCTGACCGCCGCCCGGGAGGCCGGGCTGCCGGTGGTCGTGGTCCGCCGGCCGACCGTCCCCGACGGGGTCGCGGTCGTACCCGACCCGGAGCAGGCGGCCCGCCGGCTGGGAGAACTCCTCGACCAGCATCGACCAGCCTCGACCAGCGCGTTTTCCGCCTTCCTGACTGAAACCTGACAGGGGCTTTGCCGCATTCATCTTGTTCCTGCAACTCATTTGCAGAAACCTGAAAGGTGCGGCTGAAAACAGCCACCCGCCCAGCAGTAAGGCCCGCGCCTCCATGACCTCCGCTCCTGAATCCGCCTCCGCACGCCCGGCAGCTTCGGGCACCGGGGGCGGTTTCTCGTGGCACCGTGTCCGCACCTCCATGAGCCGCAAGGAATGGGCGAACCTCGGCGGGATGGCCGCCTTCATCCTGGCGCTGCACGTCATCGGCTGGTTCACACTGGTGGTGATCGTCGCCCCCGAGCACTACAGCCTGGGCACGAAGTCCTTCGGCATCGGCATCGGCGTCACCGCCTACACACTCGGCATGCGGCACGCCTTCGACGCCGATCACATCGCCGCCATCGACAACACCACCCGCAAACTGATGAACGAGGGGCAGCGCCCGCTGTCCGTCGGGTTCTGGTTCTCGCTCGGCCACTCCAGCATCGTCTTCATACTCGCCTTCCTGCTCTCCCTCGGCGTGAAGGCGCTGGCCGGACCGGTCGAGAACGACAACTCCACGCTGCACAGCGTCACCGGCTGGATCGGTACGACCGTCTCCGGGACGTTCCTCTACCTCATCGCCGGCATCAACCTGGTGATCATGGCGGGCATCTGGAAGGTCTTCCGGCAGATGCGCACCGGCCACTTCGACGAGGCGGCCCTCGAAGAACAGCTCAACAACCGCGGCTTCATGAACCGCATCCTCGGCCGCCTCATGAAGTCGATCACCAAGCCGTGGCAGATGTACCCCCTGGGCATGCTGTTCGGCCTGGGCTTCGACACGGCGACCGAGATCGCGCTCCTCGTCCTCGCCGGCTCGGGCGCGGCCTCCGGCCTGCCCTGGTACGCGATCCTGTGCCTGCCGGTCCTGTTCGCGGCGGGTATGTCGCTGCTCGACACGATCGACGGCTCGTTCATGAACTTCGCCTACGGCTGGGCCTTCTCCAAGCCGGTCCGCAAGGTCTACTACAACCTCACCATCACCGGCCTGTCCATCGCGGTCGCGCTCATCATCGGCACGGTCGAACTGCTGGGCCTGATCGCCGAGAAGGCGGACCTGCACGGCCCGTTCTGGGACTGGGTCTCCGGCCTTGACCTGAACATCGTCGGCTACGTCATCGTCGGACTGTTCTTCGCCACCTGGGCCGTCGCCCTGGTGGTGTGGAAAGTCGGCCGGATCGAGGAGAAGTGGACGGCCGGCCTCGCCGAACCCGTCCGGCAGGGCGCCGAGTAGCACCGGTTCCCGCCGCTCACTCCTCCTCGCTCGCGATCGCGTTGACTGCGGCGGCGGCCATGGCGCTGCCGCCACGACGGCCGCGTACGACCAGGTACTCCAGCCCGGACGTGTTCGCGGCCAAGGCGTCCTTCGACTCGGCGGCGCCGACGAAGCCGACCGGGACGCCGATGACGGCGGCCGGCCGGGGCCCGCCCGCCTCGATCATCTCCAGCAGCCGGAACAGCGCGGTGGGCGCGTTGCCCACGGCGACCACGGCACCCTCCAGCCGGTCGCGCCACAGCTCCAGCGCGGCCGCGCTGCGCGTGGTGCCCAGCCTCGCCGCGAGGTCCGGCACGGTCGGGCCGGAGAGCGTGCACAGCACGTCGTTGCCGGCGGGCAGCCGCCTGCGGGTCACCCCGCTGGCCACCATCTGGACGTCGGTGAAGATCGGCGCCCCGGCCCGGAGGGCTTCACGGGCGCGGGCCACGACGGCGGGCGTCCAGGCCAGGTCCCGTACGAGGTCGACCATGCCGCAGGCGTGGATCATCCGGACGGCGACCTGGCTGACGTCGGCGGGCAGGGCCGAGAGGTCGGCCTCCGCGCGGATGGTGGCGAAGGACTGGCGGTAGATCGCGGCGCCGTCCCGCTCGTAGTCGTAGGGGGACACGTTGGTCTTCTCACTGCTCTCGGTGGTGGTGCGACCGGACGGTGCGCTCGGACGGTGCGCTCGGATGGCCTGAAACGGTCTGATCGAGCGTCGCAGGCAGGCCCGGCCGACTTTACCGAGTCCGGCAGACGAGGCACGCGGTCCTCAATGATCCAACCGACCTGTACATGCAGGTCAGGGAGGGTATGTGCGCCCCCGGCAGGACTCGAACCTGCGGCCAAGCGCTTAGAAGGCGCTTGGCGTGTTCGCCTGGAACCGGTCACTGACCTGGGCAGTTACTCCTTCCGCTGGCGGCTCGTCACCTGCCGTCGACACGCATTCGACATGGCCCGGAGCCGGTTCACGGTCGCCGGTAGGCCGAGGGGTCGGCACCCGCTTCTGGTGTCCTGCTGAAAGACACGTAGGCGGGATGCTCAGGGTCTCCCACCTGCATGAGGGCGAAGAGATCGAGGTCATGATTCGCGAACCTGTGGAGGTACTGGAGGAACAGCTCCAACTCGCCGTCCGACAGCCGCTCATCGTGCCTCTCGTTTCGCATGAGGTCACGATACGAGCCGAGCGGCTACGACCTTGACGTGGAGCTGTCCCGCTAACGGTTGATGGGGATCTCGTAGACGATCTCGCAGTGAGCGGCGGGCATCACGATGTCCGCGGTCTCGACGGGCCGTCCCTCGTCGCTGTAGTACGTCCGCCGGATGTGCGTGACGAGCGCGGCCTTCTGGATGCCGAGTAGGGACGCCTCTTCGGCGGTCGCTTGCCGGGGCTCCGGCTGCTCCACGGCGTGGCTGACGGCGATGCCGATCGCGGCCATGCGGTTCACGACGCCCGCTCCGGCGTGCGGCCCTCCCTCGGGCAGCACGACGAGAGTGCCGGCCGTGAGGTCGTACGGCTCCCAACTCGTCGACAGCTGCACAGGCCTGCCGTCCGCCAGGAACTCGTACGTCGTACGGACGCACAGCTCGCCCTCGGCGAGACCCAGCCGCGCCGCGATCTCTGCCGGTGCTGGCACCTTGGCATCGGTCCGGCTCTCCCAATCCCCTTGCCTGCCGACAGCCTTCATGTCCGCACGGAAGGGTGACCCGTTGGGCTGCTCGCGCGCCGAGGAGCGGACCACCCGCACTCGCTGCCGGGGCTCGGCGACGTACGTGCCTGATCCGGCACGTCCCTCCAGCACGCCCTGGGAGATCAGCAACTCCTGCGCCCGGCGCACCACGTTCTCGCCCACGCCGCACTCCTGGCCGATCTGGGCGCGGGAGGGCAGGCGGTCTCCCGGCTCCCACACGTGCTCAGCGATCCGCCGCCGGAGTTCGTCGGCGGTGCGGAGATAGGGCGGTTGCTCAGGCATGTAGAAAATCTAGTCCACTGGCTCTAAGCTAGTTAACTAGCTTTACTGAAAGTGATCGCTGGTGACGGAGGCTGTCCTGTGCCCGCTTCGGGAGTTAGTGCGGAGGCTCTCGCCGCCCGGCTGTCCGCCCTCGGGCTCCCCGTGCGCATGGAGGAGCACGACTTACACACGACGGTCGAAGCAGAGGTCCCGGAATCGCTCGACGCCGAGTTATGGCGGGAGGCCCTGGAAGTAGTGGCCGACGCCGATCGTTTCGGTCTCCTCGCCACCAGCCTGAACGACCGCACCCTCTGGGCGGTCGTACGCAAAGTGGTCCCCACGACGGGCGATGTCGGGGGACCGAGCCATCAGCGATAGGAGCTGATCAGCGTGCTCAACCGTATCCGTCGTGCCGCCTCGCTCACCAGAGAGCGGCACTTCCCCAAGGGCAGGCACCGCCGCCCCTTAACGTCCGCCAAGACATCGCCGGCCTATGCACCCCCTGCGCCCACGGAAGGGCCGACGGCAGCCCTGCGGCGGGGCCCAGCCCTGGCGAACCTCGCGGGTTCGCTCGCGGGTGAGGACAACGCGCTAGTCCGCCCGTACGTGCTGGCCTGGGAGAAGCGCGAACGGCCGCGGCGTTCGATGGTCATGGCGCCCCATCTGCCGGCCGAAGCCTGGTCGGCCCTCGCGGGAGTCCGCTGATGCCTCCTCGCAGCCAGCCTCACATCACGGACGCTTCGTCCGCCCCCTACCGATCGGTTGCATGCCGGATCGGCACTCACCCCACCTGCGCGGAGTCCTCCCCGACGCTGGCGCCGGTCGACTTGCCGGTGATCTACGAGGTGTGCGCCTGCCCTTGCCACGTGGCGTCCAACCAGTCCACGCCCGCGGAGGTGCGGCAGTGAGGCAACGAACACCCCGCGGCGCGCTGCTTTCCCAGCCCATCGAGATCACCTCGACCACCGTGCAGTGCGGCGACATCATCCAAGTCGGTGGTCGGGCATGCCGGGTGAGCAACCTCTTCCAGCTGCCCCAAGGCGCCAAGCAACTGCAGTTCGAGTCGGGCGAGTTGCTGACCATGCACACACGAACCCGGCTTCTCGCCGTGCGGATGCTGAGAAGGCGGTGACACAGATCGTGCCCTCTCGTCATCACGACATCGCCGATGACCTCAGGCGTCAGATCACGACCGGTCACATCAAGCCCGGCGAACGTCTTCCGTCTGAAGTCGGACTGGCCGGCCAGTACAAAGTCAGCACGGCGACGCTGCGGAGCGCTCTCGCGGTGCTTCAAGGGGAAGGCCTCGTCGAGAAGATCCACGGTAAGGGCAACTTCGTCCGCCACCGCCTCCGCAAGATCATGTATGTCGGCGGCTGGGGGACGCTGGACCCGTGGACAGCCGCTGAAACGGCTCTGCGCGTCACGGACCGCGCCACTGCGATCGAGGCGCATGGGCATCTGGCAGCTCTGTTGCGAGTTCCGAACGGTAGCCCGCTGACCGAGTTCCTCAGCATCAGCTACCAGGGAAAGTCCCCGCACAGCCTGGCCCGCATCTACGTCCCACGCGACCTGGAGGCCACCGGCGCACTCGGTGACGGCCCCTCATACGTGCGGACAAAAGAGAGCTTTGCTGTGCTGAGCCCTCTGTCGTCGGAGGTCCGGGAAACGGTCTCCGCCCGCCTCCCGACACCGGATGAGGCGTCCACCCTCCGAATCAACCCCACCTTGGCGGTGCTCGCGATCACACGCGTTGCCGCCGACACCGCCGGGCGCGTGGTCGAGGCTGCGCTTCTGGTGTTCCCGGGGGATCGGGTTGACGCGGTCTTCACTACCCACCACGTGATCGACGAGAGGCAGACGCAAGGATGACGGCACAGAACGAGCTGAGGCTTCTCCCATGGTCGGGGCCAGAGGGCAAGCCCTGCTACCTGAGCACCGACGACAGGGACGGCTACATGTCCCGCCTGGCCGACAACATCGAATCGGTACAACTCGGGACGGCGGCCGAACTGCTGAAGCAGGCCGCGGAAACCTTCGGTGACGAGCAGGCGGGCCCGGAGGACATGCAGCTCCTGGCGAAGGAACTGACCGGAGCCCTGCGAGACGTCCTCCGCGTAGCCACCAGCCGCGGTCACCTCCTGGTGGTGAACGAACC
Source organism: Streptomyces graminilatus (assembly GCF_001418565.1). Classification (GTDB taxonomy): domain Bacteria; phylum Actinomycetota; class Actinomycetes; order Streptomycetales; family Streptomycetaceae; genus Streptomyces; species Streptomyces graminilatus. The sequence goes on from NZ_LIQQ01000325.1 coordinate 15,593, forward strand.
TCACCGCTTCTGAGGACAACGGTCGGCAAGGCGGGCGCTCTGGCAGCCTCCCGGTCACCCGTGCTGGGAGAGGGACTTGGACAGGAGTCTGGGTCTCTCTCCCAGCTGGGTCACGTCGGTGGTGCCCGATGGGACGGCACCTTCAGGCGTGCTTGCCCTCGAAGCCGCAAAGAGACAACGTGAGTGCCGAACAGAGCCGCATATGCGTCCGGCTCGCAAGCGTACGGTGGCGTCCGATCTGGGTAGTCCAGCGGTAGCCCTCAACGGGCTACCAACGGTCACGACCTGTTCGCTAGTCCCAGGAGGCGGCAATGAACCGCGATTTTGAGCTTCGAGCATCGAGGATCTTCAGCAAACATCAGGGTGAGATCTTATGGCCCTACGGGCTTGCTGCCCCGGACCGACGACGGAGTGGGCTCAGCGCGGAGCAGTACGAGAAGGCTGCTGCGCACGCGCAGGTGGCTCAACAGGTCATCGTCGATTGGGCCGAAGACCACGGTCTGCGCAGTAGCGAGAGCGGATGCTGTCCGCGGTGGCTGTTGCGCAACGCCAGTAGGCAGTGTGAACCCGATGTGTGCGGTAAGTGCGGTTCTGGCTCACGCAACGATGAACACTGGCTTGATCATCCCATCTTCTGGCTCAAGGACGGGCTGCCAACCGTGATCACCTCCGCGCCGTATTCAGTGAGTGAGGATGATCGAAGCCGTCTCGAACAATGGAGGGAGGCTGGCCTCATGGCGGCGTTCGGCGGGCCGGCCTGGTACGGGTTCGATACAACGCAGATAGTCATGTGGCACCCCAAGCGCCTTGCCTCCCTCTACCTGGCAGAGGACGCCGACCGGCTTTTGCGGCACCGCAAGTAGCCGCCGTAGCTCGGCCTACGGCAGTCGGCCACTACTACTGGGGGCACAGCGTGATCAGGGGCGCGTCTGCCTCACTGCGCGCCCCAGTCCTCAACCAAACCGTGGGGTCGTTCGCTCAGAGAAGCTCGATGGCAGGGCTGTCGGCGACGGGAGGAACTAACTGAGCCCTCAGTTTGGGAATCTGCGAACATTTGAAGCTCGCTTGCCCCTGACCTGGACGAACGGGTAGAGGACGGCTTCCTCGGGCCGGGCTCCTTCACCGTGATTCGCCGCTGTTCCCGCTCGATCTGGTGCGCTGTGGTGCGGCAGCGGAAGTGCACGGCGGCGGCGTGGCTGGCACAGCGGGCGACCTCCAAGGAATCCGCCCCCCGACTGGCACGAAGTGCTTGTCCGGGATTTCCGGTGCGCTCTCCCCCTTCTCCTTGAGACTCTTGGGCTTGACGTCAGTACCGAGGGACCGGAGCACCGTTGATCATCCTGGACACGAACATTCTGCGGAGCATCAAGCTCGATAGCGTGAGCGCGGAACTCATCAGGACGATCCGCACTGCAGAAGTCGAATCCGTCGGTGTGCCTTGGGTGGTGCTGGAGGAGCTGGCGTCGCACCGGGCAGTGCCGTACCGGGAGAAGCACGAAGCAGCCGCGGAGGCCCTGAAGAACTTCAGGAAGGCCACGCCCTGGCAGACCGCCGCCCTGCTCCCGCCGCTCGACCTGGAGCGCTACCGCCAGCACTGGCGGTTGCAATATCTCGAAATCGTCGACGAAATCCCGACGAGCGAGTATGCGCTGCGTGAGGCGGCATTCCGAGAGTCGAACGTCCTCCCGCCATGCAAGGCCATCGTCATCAACGAACGCGACAAGGTGAAGACGGGCGGCCGGGACGCCGCAATCTGGCTGGCTGCGGTCGAATACGCACGGGAGCACCCCGACGAGACGGTGTACTTCGTCAGCAAGAACACGAAGGACTTTGGGGACGGCACGGCGTACCCGTCGCTCATGGCCATGGACTTGGACGGCCTCGGGGAGCGGTTCGTACACCTCACCTCCCTCGGCCAGGTTCTTCAGAGGTTCACAGTGTCGGCCGAGGTTAAAGAGGAGGAAGTACGCGCGATCCTCTCGGATACGGAGAGCCTCAAGACGATCAGTGTCGAGGCTGCACGGCTGATGGCCGTGACGAAGGAAAAGGTCTGGTTCGGTGGCGGCCCCAGGATTTCGGCCACGATGGCCTTCTTGGCGGAGGACCTCGGAAGCGGCGAATTCGAGACGGTCACCACTGAGCCGGTGGAGATGCTGGGCTGGGCTGAGGTCCCCACAGTCGCGCTCGGCAGTGTGGGCGAGCTGAGCGCTCACCGCATTGGAGATCACGTCTGGTGTGCAGCGACAGTGCGGTGGATTCTCAGCGGACCCGCCGTCTTGCAGAACACGCACCGGGTGGAGGTTGTAGGGTGCGCATGGGAGACACGCGTCCTTGCGAGTACGACAAACACGGACTCCCGGCTCACCATCCTGCGCAGCCAGGCCGCACGGGCTCTCACCACATCGGAGTTCGTCTCATTTGCCCCGTCCGCCACCTTGCTGGCAAAGCGGACCGAGAGGGCCAGGCAAAAGTGGCTTCCTTTGGACCTCAAGGTGCCCGAGGACTCCGGACAAGAGACTTTCAGGAGGCTGAGTCGAGTTCTGCACTCTGACGCACAGAGCCCCTGGTTCGCCGCGCCGCGGTACGGCAACAGCATTCAGTACGCCGAGCTTCAGGTGAACGACGGCAGCCTTTGGTTTGCGCCGCCGCGGGAGGACGACGACCCCGCCATTCAGTTCGCCGAGCCGGAGGACGGTGATGGCCGGGAGTAGGCGCCAACCGGCGTGTCCCCGCAGTTAGACACCCACCAGCCGGAACGCTCGATGCTCTCCACCTACTCAGAAGAGGGCGCGGTGCACTAGCCAAGCCGACAGGGGTGTAGCCGGCAGTCAAGCCCATCCGGTTGAGGGATAGGTGTCCCATATATGAGCTGGGACGAGTACTCGGTTCGCTAGCAAGTAGTCAGAGTTCAAGCAAGATCAGCCGTGGGGGATACGTGAGGGCCTGTTTTCTAATTGATGAAAATTGGACAGCCGTCGGAAGGCGAGGCTGGCTCACCATGAGGGAATCCCTGGTGCGCGCATATATGGAAACGGTTCCGCATCACAGGCGGCATGCCCGCTTTTCTGCCGGTACCCTTCCCCTCCGGCAACTCGCCCAGGAGTTGGGTAATATAGAACAGGTCGCAGATAGCGTTCTTGGTGAGCACTGGGCCGTCTGGAGTACTTTCCTCGGACCGGATCTTTCCGAATGTGTCGCATCATTCGACATTGCAGGCGTGGGCGTGGAATCTATGTCACCTTCGGACGTGCGCGCCATGCATGTCCGATTGAGGGGGGAGGAGTGGTACCTCGGGGCAGTGCAAGTTCGCCCAGAGATTCCATCACACTGGGCCGTTTTCTTGAAGGGCATTCCAAGCAAGTTTCGGATCTTTGAAGAAAAACTCTACCTGTTTCATTCAGGGTACGAGTCAGAATTCGAGGACACTCGAGATTATGTAGACTTCCAATCTTGGGAAGATTCTGGCATCTTTTCTTCCATTTGCTGGGAAGACTTGGGCGTGCGGGAAACTATCTTTGACCCATACGAGAACATGGAGTACTTCCGCAGGATCGGCGAAGCTGATGAACTTCTGCACGGCCAGTTCTCCTCTGCCCTCGGTGAGACCCTTATGCGGTGCTCGGATCTGGATCCGAACCTCACCCAGCGACTTCATGCTGCCATCAAAGCATTCGAGGGCCATGAGACAGGAGAGGGTTTGGCGCATGTGGCGCTGTCCTGTCGGCGTTTTACGGAGAGGCTTGCCGACTGCCTTTACCCTCCGCGTGATGAAAAGGTAAATGGACGAAAGGTCGGCCAAGCCGAGTACAGGAACCGGCTCTGGGCATACGTTGCAGATAGCATTACTTCTGCCACCACCCGAACATTGCTCATCGCGAACGTTGAAGACTTGGGTAATCGGATCGATAGGCTGGACAACCTCAGCAACAAGGGACTTCACTCCGACGTATCATCCTCCGACGTGAACCGGCTTTTGCTGTCATTGCTTGTCGTAACTCACGACTTGATGTCGCTTCGTCCGCCTGGAGGGGCGTTTTCGTACGAACCCTACGCAGATTCTTTTCGTGAGTTCTTCGACGATCTCTGGAAAGGGGAAGAGCGCCGTTCCAAGGGCGGAGAGGAATAGCTGTAGGGCTGCTTGGGCGTGCGCCCCGGCGTGTCCTACGTCTGCAGTTGGAACCGCGCACGACGAAGCGCCGGCAGCCTGGCTGATCAGCTCGTGTTGCTTGGCCTGGATGCAGACTTCCCGGTTTGGTGGCTGACGTGAACGTCTTCGGTGACGGCTTGGTGCAGCTCGGGATTGTTCGTCCTGAAGCGGCAGAGTTGCTGGCCAAGCTGATCGTGGCGGGGCTACAAGCAGAGCTGGACGCCACGCCGGCTGACTCTCCTCCGGCGGTTCGGCTGGAATCACCCGATGCCTGAGCCGCTCCCCGGACATCGGTTGGCCGCAGGTTGGAACACGCTTCCGCGATCGGCGGGCCTGGCCCGTACGACATCGTTCCCCAGCGTCGTCGTGCGGAGCTGATTGCTGCCCCGGCGTAGTCGGTAGGCCTGCTGCTCGGCCGGCGCCCCAGCGCCGCAGCCCGGACGAAGCGGCAGGCCATGACATCACCTCGGGAAGCTCGGGTCTTCTCAAGGTTGTTACTGCGTCGACCTGCGATGGAGCGGTGTTTGGACCTGGTCAAACCAGAGGCCAGTCCCCCGCTGGTCCCCCTGGTTCCCCGCAGAATCTGGCACGGAACTGGCACGCCTACCCTGGGGCAGCCGAGAACTGCCTCCGCTCAAGGCTCAGAAGACGCAGGATTTGCTGTTCGGGGTGCGACGCGAGTTTCTCTCCGGTCGCACCGTGGGGCATGCTGTTCGCCATGCCAACGGCCACACGGACTCACGCGCAAACCCACCAGGCTGGGCGTCACCTTGCTGTCGCCGAGGCGCTCTTGCGAGGGCTGCCAGCCAAGCTAAAAGGTGCCCAGACCTACGTCGAGATTGGCGAACACACCGCACAAGTGATGGTGGCCGCCAAGGGCGCTTGGATGATTGCGGACATCGAGAAGTTCACTTCTCTGACCTGTAGCCGGGTCATCCTGGTCCACATCACAGCGGACGGCCATGACTTTTACGTTGCTGACGGCGGCACGCTTCGTGCTGAAGTACAAGCTCGTCACAAGCAGTTCTTGGAGCAAGTGGGAGGTGTACGCCCTCGAAACCCCGAGTCGAGGAACACCGTCATAAAGCCCGAGGATGTCACCGCTTGGCGGGACCAGTGGGGGCTTCTGACCTAGCCCGGGCTTGGCCTCCATGCCTGCACACGGCTCCGGAGGCCGCTTGGGCCCTGGGCAATGTTGCTGGTCAGGGCATCACTGATGATTGGGTTGGCTTCTGCCAGACCACAGATAGTCCACGGGGCCTGGCTCCCTTTGGCGGGCTAGATCAGGCGACCTGCCGGGGCCTGAGCCCTAGAACGAGGAGTACGTCACCGAGTACGGATCCGCGATCAGCTCGGCGGGGGCAAAGGGGTTCAGCCGACATGCCGTTGTGGTGGACTGCTCCTTCGCCCCAGACCGACGGAGCTCCGCGCCATGCCCGGTCAGATCCCGATATGGTGCCGGTTCGCAGCGCTTTCTGCGGCGCGACTCACCCTCCTCGATGCGGAGTACGGCGTGGCCACCACCACCTTTACCAATCTGCTGGTGAACCCTGGCTATCCACTGTGCGATGCGGCGGCGGGCGCCTGCCGCGGTCGACAACTGCCCACGTCCGGGAGGTGCCTGGCTCATGCGAACGCGACCGAGAGGGCGGACTATTTCGCGAGCCTCAGCGCGGGCGCGGACATCGATCACAGCGGAACCCAGATCAGCCGGGCAGACCTGTCGGAGCTACGGGATGCCGTGACCGAGGCTGGGACAGGCCGAGCCACGGTCGGCAAGGCCACCTTTAGGCGGGCGGTTTTCACCGGCTTGGCCGACTTCTCGAACGTGAGCTTCACCGAAAGAGCCATCTTCGTCGATGCGGAGTTCTGCAGAGGGGGCGACTTTACGGATGCCGTCTTCCTGCATACGGCCCTGTTCACCGACGCCAAGTTCACACGCGGGCAGGGTGACTCGGCGACGTTCCGCCGTACGGTGTTTACCAAGATCGCCGAGTTCCGTAGTGCGGGCTTCGCGGCGAAGGCCGAGTTCGACCAGTCCGTTTTTGAGCAACAGGCACTTTTCCAATCTGCCGAGTTCCAGACCGTGGGCCACTTCAGCCGCTGCGTCTTCAAGGGAGTCACCGAGTTCCACAACACGGTCTTTAGGGAAGCGGTCTTCGCGGGATCCTCTTTCGAGGCGTCGAGGGAGCTTGGCCCGATGGTCTGCACGCAAGCACTGAACCTCGTGGAAGCCCAGTTCCATGCCTCTGTGACCATCAAGGCGGCGGTCCCCCTGGTGCGATGCGATCGCACCATCTGGGATTCGTCCGCGTCGCTACTCCTCCGGTACGCGACCGTTCGTCTTGAGGAAGCGAGCCTGGTCAGCCCGTTCGCCATCACGTATGCACCGACACCTTGGGGAGGAACCAATGCCGCGGAGAGCGCGCTCGTCGCGGCTCATCCCACGGACAGCACGTATCCGAAGATAGCCTCCCTGCGTGGCGTCGACGCCACGTACGTGGTGCTGACCGACACCGACCTGACCTCGTGTCGGTTCATGGGAGCTTTCCACCTAGATCAGCTTCAGCTGCGGGGCCGGACTTGGTTTGCCCAGCCCCCGACTGGCTGGAGGTTCAGCCGCCGTCGTGGGCTCTACCGGTGGACTGGACGGCGCACGCTTGCGGAGGAGCAGTACTGGCGCAGACTGAACTGGCCAGAGTGGCAATCCCCCGTTCCTCCCTCCGCTGTCCAGAACCAACCCGGAACCGAGGACGTGTCCGCACTCTATCGGCAGCTGCGAAAGGGCTTGGAGGACGCGAAGGACGAGCCAGGCGCGGCGGACTTCTACTACGGCGAGATGGAGATGCGCCGTCATGACACCAGTGGCTGGGTACGCGGGCTGCTCTGGCTGTACTGGGCTGTCTCCGGATACGGACTTCGCCCTTCCCGCGCGATCGCTTCCCTACTGATCCTGATGTCAGCGAGCGTCTTCGCACTCGCTCTCTGGGGCCTTCCCAACGACTCCCCGAAGGCGAAGACGACCGGGACTCTGCCAACTGCCGGACGGCAGCTGCAGTTGACGACCGACACGCCTGATCCACGACTGAGCCTGCCCTACGGCCGGCGCATCACGTGGGACAGGATCGGCAAGACCACTCCGATCGTCTTCAACTCCGTGGTCTTCCGCTCTTCAGGGCAGAGCCTCACGGTTCCGGGCTCCTGGATCGAGATGACCACCCGTCTCGTAGAACCCACCTTCCTCGGCCTCACCGTCCTGGCCGTTCGCAGCCGAGTCAAGCGATGAACAGCCCTGGCGTCGAATGGTGGTTGAGGTCCGGCAGCCGCTGAATCTTGTGAGCGGAGCGGGGCGTGCGCTGCAAAACGGAGCTGACTGTGTTGGCTCCGTCTTGCGTGCGGGACGGGGACGCGGGTTGTGGGACTTGACAGGACCTATTCCGCGTTCTGCCCGCAGCCTCCCTCTATGAGGAGACCGCACCGATCTTCCTGAGCTCCGACGACGAGCAGCCAGTAAGAAGTTGCAGCTGGCCGCGAAGCGCGGTACCTCAGACGACGACAGTCAGCCACGACGGCGGGTGCGCCGACCGATCACGCACGCGTGTGCCTCGCTGCACCCCAACTGGGCTCAGCCACGCTGCCAGGCCGTCGACCAGAGCAAGCCTCGCCAGCCGGGCCGTAGAACACTCCGGGTCCTCCCAATCAAGGCCCTCAGCTTGGGAAGCTGCGGTCATTGGCGGCTGGTTCGAGCGCTGAACTGGGTGAATGGTCGAATCGTGGTTCTGTTTGACTGGTCGGCTTTCCCCGTGATTCCCCGCTGTTCCCCGCCCGATCTGGTGCGCTTGTGGTGCGGCTTGGCACCGCCGCACGGTCGACAGACGTTGATGTCACGTCAGGAGTCTGCGGCACCGTCAACGCACCGATGGCGGGCGGCGGAACCGACTGCGGGCGGCGGGTCGGTCTTGCAACTGTGCGTAGCGGATCACTGATTCCTGGCTCGCGGTACGAACCCAGACGGGCGCCCCGACCAGGATGCGATGCGCCCCGGCCATGTTTCCCGAGAGCCTCCAACGTCCCTCGGTCAATACCACGTCGGTGTAGATTTGAGCGAACCACTCGCTGCTATCAGCATGAGCGAGTGTGTATCCCCGTGTCCACGGACGCCCCTCATGGTTGGCTGGGTCGCCGGTGTTTCCTTGGTTCAAGGCAATGTTCAGCGCCTCAACGGAAAGCGACTCTGGATCATCCCACTGGGACGTGTTCCTTGTGCCGCGGCTCTCTACCAACTCTGCGATGGCGTACCACGCAGAGGAGAACCAACCTGCTTCGGGAGCGTCTGAAGGGCGAAGCGTGCGCCCGGGGAAGTTGTCCATGCTGCCGAAGAGCACCAGATCGACCTGCTGGCCGCTCCCGTTGGTCGTCCTCATGTGGAACATCGCCCCCTTGTCCCGTTCGGGCCCACCGGTGAACCTGGCGATGTGAACCTGGCCAACGCCCTTGGCGAAACGAGCAGGAGGCGGTGAGTCGAAGGTGGTAACTGCCTCAGCGCCGATGGCCTTCTCGATCTTGCGTGCCTTCTCACGGCGGGTTAGGTCTGGCCGGTCTCGCTTGGTAACTTCGGCGCCGATCCCTTGGGGGGCGGCCTTAAAAGTCCAGTTCAGCCGGCTATTCAGGTTGATGCCGTTATCAGAGGCGATTTCGACGGCGCGGCGATCTGACCAATACAAGTAACTGCCCGCATTGACTCTCCGCACCGACTGTCCTCCCTGCGTTCACTACCCACGTCCGCATCGTAGGCCCGATAGCGAAGTGTTGAGGCTGAGTTGTCCCGGTGCGGAGCACCAGACCTGAGCCTGGGAAGCTCGGGCTTCTTGGCGGCGGTTGCTCCGCTGACCTGCGGCGGAGTGGTGTTGGAGTCCTGGCGGCACCCGGTGCAAGTTCCCCGTGGTTCTCCGCATGATCTGGCACGCGCATGGCATGGTCCCTTGCCTCGAACGTCCCTTGGCCGAGCTGGGTGCCGGGGTGTCTGAGCCTCAGCCAACGACCGTCAGCCACGATGGAGGGTCAGCAGACCGTGCAGGCGCGCGTGTGCCTCGCTGTACCCCCGTCGGCCTGAGCCACGCTGTCGGCCGTCGACCAGAGCAAGTCCCGACGACGGAAGCGCATGGGTGGCACCTTGCGCGATGACCTCTTCGGCACGAAGCAACTTGGGCGGGGGCTCTTCCGAGGGTTGTGTGCGTCTGAGCTGCGTTGATGGTCCGGCAGCCTTGCCTTCGACGCGCATTCGACTGCGGTGGTAGGGAGGACGCGCTTCACTAGTTACGTGGAACCTGTTCAGGGCCGATCGCGTGGAGCCCAGCGACGCATGCTGCTGGCGCCGCCGCGTGTATCTCTGCCTGAGCTGGCCTGGAACAAGTCCATGATGCGAGAGACGCCGTAGGGGGACCTGAGTGGAGACCTTCGATCTAACCAGACTGACAGATTTCGATTTCGAGGCTGTCTGTAAGGACATATTCGAGGCGGAGTATGGCGTAAGGCTAGAAATATTCTCACCCGGTGCAGATTCTGGAGTCGATCTCCGTTACCTCCAGGGGGGAGGTTCTCAGCTTGTAATCCAATGCAAGCACTGGGTTCGCTCGCCACGCTCAAAACTGATCGAGCGAATCAGGGTTTCCGAACTCCCGAAAGTGCAGAAACTCCAGCCGGATAGATACATTCTTGCCACCTCCGTGGAGTTGACGAAGGGCGCGAAAGATAAGATCTATAATATCTTGTCGCCGTACGTGAAGACACCGAGTGACATCTATGGGATCACTGAAATAAATGCACTTCTTCGTAAGCATGAGAGTGTTGTCAGACGCCATGTGCGCTTGTGGTTGACCAGTGCTTCCGTCTTGTCTGCGCTACTTTCTAAAAGCGTTTTGACGCGCTCTCAGCAACTCGCAGAAGAGTTGGACTCTACACTTCGCACATATGCGCCTAACGAGAGCTACAGCAGAGCTGTGGAACTTTTGGAGACACGACACACGTGTGTGATAGCAGGGATCCCGGGGATCGGTAAGACAACTTTGGCTCAAGTGCTCTGTGCTGGATACGTGAGCGAAGGGTATGAGCTCGTCGAGATATCTGCCGATCTTGATGAAGCAAATTCTCTCTGGGATGAGAAAGTTGCGCAGATCTACTACTACGACGATTTTCTAGGACAGACAACTCTAGAAGAGAAGCTCGGAAAGAATGAGGACAGTCGACTTCTCGCCTTTATGGGTAGAGTTGAAAAGTCTAATAATAAGCGGTTTATCCTCACGACGCGTGAATATATCCTTGCCCAAGCGCGGCAGCGATATGAAAAGCTTCATAGGCACCGCTTCGAGCTGCATACCTGTGTAGTTGATATGGCGGATTACACGTACCGCGCCAGAGGGGCCATTCTCTACAATCACGTATATGCCTCCGGTCTTGGCGATGAATTGAAGTCCAGTTTCGCGGATCCTGCGGTGTATGTGCCAATCATTCGGCATCCTAACTTCAACCCTCGTGTGGTGGCAGCGACTATTGCTGAAGCGGACAACTTCCCGTCCGTTGGTGAAGATATCGGGGGGCGTGTCCTAGAGAATCTTCGAGACCCCCGAAGTGTTTGGTCTCATATAGTAAGTCATCAGCTCAAAGACTCTGACATTCAACTTCTTGCGCTTACGTATACGTTTTTGAATGGCGTATATCTGGGCGACTTGCAGGATCTCTGGGCTTCTCTGAAGCGAAGTTCACGAGATCTGCGAACCTCTATCGCCACTCTTGACGGGACGATGCTAAGAACCTATCGGAAATCCGATAAAATCTTCCTATCTTTCCATAATCCGTCCGTTCGCGACTTCATGCGAGAGTATCTCCTTGAGGATCGGTCGAATTTCCTGCAGCTCATCAATGGTTGCTCTCACTTTGAGCAGATCGAAGCCCTCTTGGTGATGGCGAACGAGCGAAAAGAGGCCCTTCACTTCTTTAGGCAGAATCTCGATATAGTTGAACCCGTAGCGCTGAGTGCATATGAGTCCCAGGGTCTCCGTAATGACGGTGTAAACACGAGCATCGACCCCGCAGAACGTGCCAGGGTGTACCTTCATCTCGGTAGGATACTCGCCTCTGAGGTAATTCTGGAGTGCGCCCGAAAGGCGATTATTGGAGATGAAGCCATTCTGGATGCATCGGATCCGGATGACGTTCTCGCGATTATTCAATTTTTGAACGAGTCAGATCGGCAATCATTGCGTGACGCTCTGCCAGATGCTGTCGATATGGCGACCGAATGGATTATGGGGGATTTGTCGTCATGGGATCTGATGGAGTCCGCTAAGAGCTTCCTGGAGAGCATATCTGGCATTGTTCCAGAAATTGCGATTCCCGACGTTGAAGATGATATGCAGTGGTACGCAAAATATGCTATCGAGGCATGGGCGGAAGCGGGGCCTGACTCGATGCTTGATCATTCGATGATGGAAAGGGTTCTGGCTTTCGCGGGTGATTATGAGGACCCAGGCCGAACTTTCCCCGGCTATAGCGAAGCCGTAGATAGGATGCCGGACCTGGACGACGATTCATACGATTACGGTAGGCGTGAGCTATCGGGTTCTGATTCCGGAACGAGCCTTGTGCAGGAGATGAGAGATGTTGCGGACATGATGGGTTCGCTTCGGACTGATGATTCAGGTTGACGCGTAGCGGCTTTGGGGTGGCGCTGCTTTGGCGCGAGTGATCATGGCCCCGTAAGCGTCCAGCGCGTCGGGCAGTCTGTGGACCTGCCCGGTAAAGCACGACGTTGGGGCCATGATCTTCGAGGCTCGCGCCAAAGTGGCTCAGTAAAGCCGTGGAGCCGACCGCCCCAGCCACGACGTACCCCTTCTCTGGCATCAGGTGGCTGATTGCTTTGAGCGCGGCACGGGCGTCGGCCGGGCTGGAGCGGGGCGGAGACAGGAGCGCAGGCCCGGCCGGGGGTCGGGCCGCGCGCGGGGAGCGGAGCGAGCCGCACTTGATGAAGGAGAGAAAGTCTTATCCCGCTGGGATGAGGTGCTGTTGTCCGGTCCCGGTAGATGCTTGACAGTTCGATCCCAGCTGATGGTTGACGGTGGCCGTGATCGGCTTTGCTGTGCGCGTTGTTGCGGCGTGTGGCGGGAGGCCGGGATTGGCTCTGGTGGAGTTGTCGGTTGTCGAGCAGAGATACCGGGCTGTGCTTGCGGTGCTGGCGGGTGCGACGGTGACGGAGGTCGCCGCGTCGCTTGGTGTGTCGCGGCAGACGGTGAGCGGGTGGAAGTCCCGGTATGCCGCCGCTGGTCTGGCGGGGCTGGCGGACCGTTCGCGTAGGCCGGCGTCGTGTCCGCATCAGGTGTCTGCCGAGGTGGAGGCGGCCGTGTGCGAGCTGCGGCGTAAGCATCCTCGGTGGGGTCCGCGGCGGATCGCTCATGTGCTGGAGCGGTCCGGGGCGGTGAGCCCGGTGCCGTCGCGGATGACCGTGTATCGGATCCTGGTGCGGCATGGCCTGGTGGAGCCGGGTGTGCGGCGCCGGAAGCGGTCGGATTACAAGCGTTGGCAGCGGGATCGGCCGATGCAGCTGTGGCAGATGGACATCGTCGGCGGGGTGATGCTCGTCGACCCGGTGACTGGGGAGTTGTCCGAGGCCAAGGTCGTGACCGGGGTGGATGACCATTCCCGGTACTGCGTGATCGCGTCGGTGGTCGAGCGGGCGACTGGGAGGGCGGTGTGCTCGGCGTTCGCTGGGGCCTTGCGGACGTTCGGGGTGCCGGAAGAGGTGCTCACGGACAACGGAAAGCAGTTCACCGACCGGTTCGGGCATGGTGGTGAGGTGTTGTTCGACCGGATCTGCCGGGAGAACGGGATCGCGCACCGTCTTACGCAGCCGGCGTCTCCGACCACGACGGGCAAGGTGGAGCGGTTCCATCAGACGCTGCGGCGTGAACTCCTTGACGACTGTGGTGCGTTCGAGAGCATCGGGGCGGCTCAGGCAGCGCTGGATGCGTGGGTCGAGGAGTACAACTCCTCGCGGCCGCATCAGGCGCTGGACATGGACTCGCCTGCCGACCGGTTCACCCCGGTGCCCGAGCGGGAGCGGGGCGTACTGGGGGTGAGGGTGCCCGGAGTGCTCGCGCTGGTCCCGCAGCAGCGGACACCTCCTGCGGAGCCGGATCCGGTCGAAGTGGCGTCCGTGCCGGCCGGCCTGCCTGAGCTGGCCCCGGCGGCGGGGTTGGTGGAGCCCGGTGGGCCGGTGGAGTTCGAGCGAGTGGTGCCTGCGAGTGGGAATCTGCAGGTGGCGGGCAAACAGTTCTGGCTGGGGCCTGCCCGCTCAGGGCTGACGGTGACCTTCTGGGCCGACACCTCGGTGATCCATCTGCTGATTGCCGGAGCACGGATCAAGACCGTGCGCTCGCACCTGTCGGTGGCGGATCTGGCCCGGCTGGCCGTCCGGGGTGGACGCGTGGCGGGAGGGGCCCCGCTTCCGGCCGGCGGCGGGGCCGCGTTCGAGGTGGACCGGGTGGTGAACAACAGCGGCCTGGTGGGCCTGGGCGGGCACCAGGTGCTGGCGGCGGAGATCCTGGGCGGCCGCCAGGTGGGTATCCGCATCGACGACGAAACACTGTCGTTCTTCGACCTGTCCTCGCGGGAACTGCTTCGGGTGCGGCCCAATCCGCTGACCAGCGAGGAAATCCGCAGGCTGCGGGGCCTGCGTCTGGCCGGACCGCCACCGCGTCCGGGCGTCGAGCCCGTGCGGGTACAGCGGCGGGTCAGCACGGTGGGCACGGTCATGGTCTGCCGCCAGGTCGTCTCCCTCGGCCGCATGTACGCAGGGCAGACCGTGACCGTGCACGTCTCGGACTCCACGATCACTGTCGAGCTGGACGGCCAGGTCCGGGTGATCCGCCGCACGACCGACGTCCCGGTCCGTAACGTGAAAGCGAACAAGCCCCACGGGGCTTCCCATGTTGTCTAGGCCCACCGTCAAGCATCACCTGGGACCAGAACGTCAGGCATCAGCTGGGATCCGACAGGGATGAGGTGCTGTCCGTCATGGCTTCGTACATGGGGCCCGTTGCCGTCCAAGGCGTCCAGGAGTCTGATGGCGAAGGCCTCGGACATGCGCTCGCTGACCTCCTCGGGTGTGAGCCACGAGACCGCCGTGGACTCGCTGGAGGTGCGTTCGGTGCCGCCTGAGGGCTTGCAGCGGAAGACCAGGGCGATGATGCCGCGGGTCATGTTCTTGTAGACGCCGGTGAGTTCGTCGACCTCGATGTGGATGCCGGTCTCCTCCAGGACCTCGCGAGTGACGCCGGCCTCGGGTGTCTCGTCGAGTTCGAGGATGCCGCCGGGGAGTTCCCAGGTGCCGTTGTCGGCTCGGCGGATCGCCAGGAGGTGGCCGTCCTCGCGCACCACTACTCCGGCTACGGACACGGAGTGCAGGGGAGGGGCTGTCGCTTCCTGTGGTTGACTCATGTAGAGGAGCTTAGGAGGCAGAGAAGGACTATGGGAACTGCTGCTGGAGGGGGCGCGGCCGGGCCTCGGTATGTGCAGATCGCGGAAGAGATCGTGCAGCAGATCCGGGCGGGGATTCTGAAGCCTGGTGACATGGTGCCGAGTGAAGCGGAGCTGGTGGATCGCTACGGCGTGTCTGGCGGCACGATCCGTAAGGCCATGGTCGAGGTGCGGGCGAGTGGACTCGTCGAGACCCGGCACGGCAAGGGCTCGATCGTAAAGAACCGGCCTCCCGTGCGGCACCGCTCCTCCGATCGCTTCCGGCGCTCGCTTCGGCAAGGAGGGCAGGCGGCCTACCTTGCGGAGTCCGCGCAGTCCGGCGCCACCGCAAAGGTCAGCGTCCTCTACATCGGGCCCATGGAGGCTCCCGAGGATGCCGCCCAACGGCTGGGAGTCCCCGCCGGTACGCAGGTGTTGGCCCGTCGGCGCCTCTACTTCCGCAACGGCATTCCGGTCGAGACCGCCACGTCCTACCTGCCGTGGGACGTCGTGAAGGAGATCCCGGAGCTGTTCGCCGAGAACCCCGGCGGCGGTGGCATCTATGCCCGACTCGAAGACCACGGACATGAGTTCGCCGAGTTCGCCGAGACTCTGCAAGCGCGGCCGGCCTCGAAGGCGGAAGCCACAGAGTTGGCACTCAGCCCGGGTGCGCCCGTGGTTCATCTGATCCGTGAAGCTCGTACGACCGCGGGTCTCGTTGTCGAGGTGTGCGACACGCTCATGGCCGCTGACCAGTTCGTTTTCGAGTACCGCATCCCTGCCGACGACTGACGTCCGCTCAACTCCCCGCAGCCCGTCGCGAGTTCTTCTTCGCGGCGGGTTGACTCATGTACAGGAGTGATGCACTCTTCTTCATGTCACTCATATACATGAGTGACGGAGTTCAGCATCTATAGAGGAGTGATCTGCTGTGCGTCAGATTCCCGTCGACACCTCCGCCGCGATCGTGATGGTCGCCAAGACCCCGCAGCCCAAGGTCAAGGACCGCCGCACGGGCGAGATCGCCATGGACATCGAGTCCGGCGCGAAGCTGATGACCGTCGACGTGATGTTCGCGGCGAACGAAGAGGTGGAGATCCTGTCCATCACCGTCCCGGAGCCCGGGATCAGCGGTGAGCTGGCCATGGGCACGCCGGTCGCGCTCACCGGCCTGATCGCACGGCCCTGGGAGAACGACTTCAACGGCCAGAAGCGGCACGGCATCGCGTTCCGCGCGGTCGCGGTCACCTCGCTCGCCAACGTCAACGCCGCCGCAGGACCGAAGGCGGCCTGATGATGACCGGCTTCACGGTCGCTCTGGTGCTGGTCGTCGCTGCCGTGGGTCTCCTGCGGTGGCGGCGCCCCGCCTGGTACTGGCTGGCCTTCGGGGTCACCCTGGCCACGCTCCGGGTCCTGCTCCGGTACGGCTCCGTCATGGACGCGTGCGGGCTGACCGTACCGCCCGCGAGATGGCGGCTCGCCCTGGCACGGGCCGCCAACCGACCGATACCGGAGTCCCGTCCGCCGCGCATTCTGCGGCTGCTGCCGACTCGTACAGGCCTGGTCCTGCGGCTCAAGTTGCGCCCCGGCCAGGACGCCTTCGACATCGCCGCCGCCTCGGACCGGCTTCGGCACTCGTTCTCGATGTACGGCGTGACCTCGCGTGAGCTGCGGTCCGGCGTCGTAGAGGTGCGGATGACCGGCTACGACGTGCTCAAGCGGGTGCAGATGCCCGCCGTGACCGAGACCCGGCCCATGCGGGTACCGGTCGCCCTGCGACAGGACGGCTCGGTGCACTACCGCGACTACCGGGCGATACCTCATGCCCTCACCCTCGGGGCCACGGAATCCGGCAAGTCCGTCTACCAACGCAACCTGGTCGCCGGACTCGCCCCGATGGACGTCGCTCTCGTCGGCATCGACTGCAAGCAAGGAGTGGAGCTGTTCCCGCTGGCCCGTAGGTTCTCCGCGCTGGCCGACAACCCCGACACCGCCGCCGAGCTGCTCGACGCGCTCGTGGCCCGTATGGCAGACGTCTATCAGATCATCCGTGCCCAGCAACGGATCACCGTCGACGTGCCAGACGCGGAGATCGCCTCCGACATCTGGGACCTGCCCGACGGACTGCGTCCGACCCCGGTCGTCGTCCTGGTCGACGAGGTTGCCGAACTCGCCCTGTACGCCAACAAGGAGGAGGAGAAGCGGCGGGATCGCATCATCACCGACCTCGTCCGCCTCGCCCAGCTCGGCCGCGCCGCCGGCATCTACCTGGAAATCTGCGGACAGCGCTTCGGCTCCGAACTCGGCAAGGGCATCACCATGCTCCGCGCCCAGCTCACTGGCCGTACCGCCCACCGCGTCAACGACGAGACCTCCGCCAACATGGCCTTCGGCGATATCTCCCCGGACGCCGTCCTCGCCGCCATCCAGATCCCGGCCGAGATGCGGGGGATTGCCATCGCGGGTGACTCCTCCGGTGGCTGGCACCGCATCCGTGCCCCTCACACCTCGCTCCGCCAGGCCGTGAACCTCTGCAACAGGCACGCCGACCGGACCCCGGACCTGCCCGAGCTGGCGCCGTTCCGGCCCGCCCTCGCCGGACCCGTCGCCGCTCCCGTGCCGTCGGCCAAGCCTTCTCCGGCCACCGCCTGATCTCTCGCTCGTACCCATCGGCCGGCGTGACCGTCTTCGCGCCAAGTCCCTACCCCCGCCATGCCTGATGAAGGGAGAACTCGGCATGTGCCCGAACTGCGAGGACTTCGCCCGGACCGTGCTCCTCCTCGGCCAACTCGCCCTGTACGCCGACATGGGCGGCGCCGACCTCGACTTCGTGGAAGCAGTCAGCACGTCCCTCGCCGTCTCGTTGCCCGAGCCGCCGCCCGGCATGTTCCCGTCCGGCGACGACTTCGACGGCGGCCCTATCTACCCCGGTGAGGACTCCTGATGGGCGCCCGTCACGGCCTCCGTGTCGACGCGGTGCTGATTCAGGCCGTGATCGCCGGTGCCCTGTCCTTCGCCCACCTCCATGACCTGGCTGCCGCTGCCGGACAGGACGGCTGGAAGGCGTGGGCCTACCCGGTCAGTGTCGACCTGCTCTTGGTCGCGGCCTGGCGGCGCCTGCGCAGTGAGGGCCCGTCCCGGCTGGCCTGGTGCTGGTTCCTCATCGCCCTGTTCGCCTCCCTCGGTGCCAACGTCGCCACCGCCGGGTTCCTCGACCTGGCCGACCCGCCCGCCATGCTCCGTCTCGGCATCGCAGGGTGGCCCGCGCTCGCCTTTCTCGGCGGCACGCTCCTCGCTCACTCGTCGGCTGCTGAGCCGGAGCCTGTTCCGCCAGCACCCGTGCCGGACACGCCGGACACCCGGGACGCCGAGCCGCGGCTACCGGAAGCAGCCGTGCCTGAGCCTGACGCGGTCCCGGTCCCGGCCCTGCCCTCGACTCCCGCCTCGACGCCCGTGCCGCCGGTCCCCGCCGTCCTGGTCGACCACGCCCGCAAGGTGGCCGACGACTACCGGGCTCGTACGGGCTCCCCGATCGACACCGACACCCTGCGCTCCCGCCTTGGCGTCCCGCCCCACCTTGCCGACGCCATCGCCGCTCACCTCGCCTGACCAGGAAGGAGACACCCCGATGCCCGCCCGCGACAACTTCCACTCCGTGATGCGGATCGGCCCCGTGCAGATCGGCACGCACCGCGACCGCAACGGCAGGACTGTGCACGCCGCCGTCTGCACCGCCGACCGCTGCGGCTGGTCCGCCGACTACTCCAGCCAGACCGCCGCTCAGCTCGCCGCCCGCACCCACCGCTGCCGCGTCCGCTAGGAGATCAACGTGCAGGTCCCGCTCTGGTTCGCACTCCTCGCCGTCGGCTACCTCGGCGTGAAGCTCATCCGCCCGCCCTGGTGGCTCATCGCCGTACTGCTCCTCGGCGGATTCCTCCTCGCCGACAGCGTCTTGGCCCCCGTCATCGACACCGCCGTCAAGTAACCGCGAAAGGCCAACCGCCCATGTTCCGGCCCAAGTTCCCGACCATGCCCCAACCCACCGGCCTGACCACCCCGCCCGCCGTCATCCATCCGACCACCATCACCCCGGGCATTCCGGTCCCGCCGCCAGCACCTGTCGTCCCGGCCTCGTCCCGCCCGGTCGTCCAGCTCACCCCCGGCACGGCGCTCGCTCTCGTCGGCGCCGGCACGGCTGTGGTCCTGGTCCTCGGCGCCGTCCTCGTTTCGCTGCTTCTGGCGGTCGCCATCACCGGCGCGTCCGTCGCCGTCTGCGCCGTCGTCCTGCGCTCCCTGCTCGCCTCCGACGCCAAGCGACGCTGACCGGCCCCCGGGCGGCCCTGATACCGCCAAGCATCCGCCGCCCGGGAGCCGTCCCTGTCCGATCTCGCAACCGGAAGGAACCCCCAGCATGGCCCACCGGGCCTCACCCGCGACACAGAAGGCGCCTACGCCCGCCCAACCGCTCGACCCCACCACCCTCGGAGACCTCCTCCGGGTGGCCTCGGCCTCCGACTACAGCCGCTGGGAAGACCAGATCCGCCGCACCGGCGGCTGCTCCGACCCGATCCACCTGACCGGCTGGACCCTCACCAAGGACAAGACCACCGGCGAGACCCTGCACCACTACTCCACAGAGAACGAACCGGGCGGACGCCTCCGCCTCGCCTGTGGCAACCGCCGCGCCTCCCGCTGCCCCTCCTGCGCCTGGACCTACACGGGCGACACCTACCACCTCATCCGCGCCGGCCTCGCTGGAGACGACCGCCGAGACATCCCCGCCACCGTCCGCGACCACCCCCGCGTCTTCGCCACCCTCACCGCCCCATCCTTCGGCCCGGTCCACAACCGGCCCGATCACGGCAACTCCTGCCGTTGCGGCACCCGACACGCGGCTGACGCCCCGGAGTTGGGCACCGCCCTCGACGCGGACACCTACGACTACGCGGGCGCCGTTCTGTTCAACAATCACGCCGGACAGCTCTGGCAGCGCTTCACCACCCGACTCCGCCGCGAACTCGCCGCCCGCGCCGGCCTGGCCCGGCGGGAACTCGCCGACCACCTGCGCGTCTCGTACGGCAAGGTGGCCGAGTTCCAGAAGCGCGGGGCCCTGCACTTCCATGCCGTCGTGCGCCTCGACGGCCCCGAGGGGCCCGGGACACCGCCGCCCGCCTGGGCCACCGTTGACCTGCTCACGGACGCGATACGTGCCGCCGCCGCGCACTCGTACACGTCCGTCTCGGTCCCGGCTGCCGACGACCAACCCGCCCGAACGTTCCGATGGGGCCGACAGCTCGACGTCCGCCCGGTCAAGGCCTTCGGGGACGGCTCCGACATCACCGAACAGGCCGTTGCCTCGTACGTGGCCAAGTACGCCACCAAAGCCGCTGAGAACACCGGCACCCTGGACCGCCGCATCGGCGAACTCTCCGAACTCGACCGCCACCAGGTGCCCGACCACACCCGGCGGCTCATCACCGCGTGCCGCGACCTGGACGGCCTCTATCCGGACCGGCGCCTTTGGGCCTGGGCACACATGCTCGGCTTCCGCGGGCACTTCTCGTCCAAGTCGCGCACCTACTCCACCACCCTCGGCGCTCTCCGCCAGGAACGCGCCGACTACCGCGCCGCACAGGAGGCTTCCGTACTCGGCCTGGACGACCGCGAGGCGGACACCGTCCTCGTCCTGACGGACTGGCAGTACGCCGGGCACGGCCACACCCCGGGCGAAGCCGCCCTGGCCGCGACCATCGCGCGAGACCTCCAGACCAACCGCGAGACAGCCCGCGAAGCCCTGCTCGGCGAAGGGAGCGCGGCATGACCACGGCCCTCCGGGCGCGCAGCATGCTCACCCTCGCCGAGGTCTGCGAGGAGCTGAGTGTCTCGCGCTCGACCTTCTACGACTGGCGGGCGAAGCGGCGTGCGCCCCGTTGCATCAAGCTCCCGAACGGCGACCTCAGGATCCGGCGGAGCGATCTCGACCACTGGCTCGATGACCGTGAGGACGCCGCCTGATGGAGACCACGTACGACGTCAAGGTCTACAAGATCCTCACGTACAAGGGCGCCCGGAAGACCACGTACACGGTGCGTTGGGTGGTCGCGGACAAGCGCTGGCGTGAACCCTTCGGCACCGTTGCGCTTGCTGAGGGCTTCCGCTCCGAACTGATCCGGGCCACGGGGAAGGGTGAGGCCTTCGTCATCGCCACCGGGCTGCCGGTGTCCCACCGCTCCAAGTCGGCTTCCATGAGCTGGTACGCGTTCGCCGTCGAGTACGTGGATGCCCGTTGGCCGGAGCTCGGCGGCAACAGCCGTAAGAACACGGCCAAGACCCTGACAACGGTCACTATCGCACTGTTGCGGGTCCAACCGACTCAGTTCGCCCCGGTGGCCGTGCGGACCGCGCTGCGCGAATGGGCGTTCAACGCGGCCCGTCGTGCGGACGCCCCGCGAGACGTGGTGACCATCCTGAGGTGGGTGGAGCGCAACTCCCTGCCGGTCTCAGCCTGGGAGGAGGAAGAGAGGGTCGATGAGGTGCTGCGAGCCGTCGACACGCGCCTCGACGGCAAGCAGGCGGCGGCCTGGTCGAAGAAGCGCCACCGCCGGATCCTCAACGTCGTCATGAAGCACGCGATCCGGCGGCGCGTCCTGCGGACCAACCCCCTCCCCAAGGGGAAGGAGTCGACGACTGTCACCAAGACCAGCAACGCCGTGGACAAGCGGTCCTTGATGAATGCGGACCAGGCGGCGGCACTCCTCGACTGGATTAGGCGTCGGCCCCGTGGAGGAAAGCGGCTGCACGCGTGCTTCGCCACGCTGTACTACTGCGCTCTGCGACCGGAGGAAGCCATAGCCATGCGCGTGCAGGATGTGACGCTGCCCGGCCCCGACGCCGGGGACCAATGGTGTGAGCTGCTGATCCACACGGCGACCCCGGAGGTCGGCAAGCAGTGGACCGACACCGGAGAGATCCACGAGGAACGGGATCTGAAGGGCCGTGCCGAGGGCGAGACGCGCACCGTTCCGGGGCATCCCGCCCTGACGCGCATCCTGCGGCAGCACATCGAGGACGAACAGCTCAAGCCCGGTGATCTGCTGTTCCAGGGGGAGACGGGCGGCATCCTCGCGGGTTCGGTCATCCGCCGGGCGTGGCGCAGTGCGCGCAAGGCTGTCCTGCCCCCGCACGTCTTCGAGTCGCCCACAGGGCGGCGGGTGTACGACAACCGGCACACGCGCCTCACGAAGTGGCTCAATGACGGGATCCCGCCCGCCCAGGTGGCCGAATGGGCCGGAAACAGCGTGCCGGTGCTGCTGGCCACTTACGCCCGGTGCGTCGAGGGACAGTTGCCTGACCTGAAAAGGCGCCTGGAGGCTGCGGGCGATCTCCCCGAGCTGCCCGACGCCGGCTGAGGTTTCTCGCCGAAAACTTCGACACGTATTCGACACGGCCACCCGCGAAAACCCGGTGACAGCCGGACAGCCCCGGAACCTGCCCCTTGATCGTCGGGGGAGTGTCCGGGGCTGTGGCGTGTGAGTGAAACCCGTTCTGACCAGCAAAAAGGCCCTCCCGAAGGAGAGCGGGGAAAGGCGCCCCCGGCAGGACTCGAACCTGCGGCCAAGCGCTTAGAAGGCGCCTGCTCTATCCACTGAGCTACGGGGGCCGGGTGTGGTGGCCTCGGTCATGGTGGGCCCGGGTGCGAGCCGGTCCCTGACGTTGCCGCAGACAAGGATAGGGCTCCCGGGTCCTTGTCCTGGTTGCTTCGCCTCCGTGGCTCAATGTGGAGGTTCAGTGAAGCGGTCCTGATAATCGCAGGCAGGTACGAATCGTGCACCGCTTTTGCCTTCTCACGCATCGGGTGTTGTGCACTCGTTATGCCTGGACTGTGCCTGCGCCCCAGTCATCCCTTTTGCCCCTTGTGTTCCGTCGGCGCGCAGGCATGCTCATATGCTTCAGAATTCCCCTAAAATTGGGCATTCTTCACATGTGGTGACCTTGGACGTACGGCCTCAGCTGCTCGACGCACTCTCCGCCCTGCGCGACCGTGTCGCCGCCGCACGCTTCCCGCTGCCCCTGCCCGGGGCTCCACGCGCGCGTGCCAACCGCGACGAACTGCTCGCGCAACTCGACGACTACTTGGTGCCCCGACTGAGGGAACCTGAAGCGCCTCTGCTCGCCGTGGTGGGCGGGTCCACCGGGGCCGGCAAGTCGACCCTCGTCAACTCCCTTGTGGGGCGCCGGGTCAGCGAGGCCGGCGTACTGCGGCCCACGACCCGGACCCCGGTACTGGTCTGCCATCCCGAGGACCACCACTGGTTCAGCGGGATGCGCGTACTGCCCGACCTCACCCGCGTGTGGGTGCCCTCGCGGGAGCCGGGACAGGACTCCGGCGACGATCTGCTGCTCCCCGGTGAGGACGGGGCCCGGGTCCTGCGTATCGAGACCGCCGACAGCCTGCCGCGCGGACTCGCCCTCCTCGACGCACCCGACGTCGACTCCCTCGTCGCCGACAACCGTGTCCTCGCCGCCGAACTGATCTGCGCCGCCGACATCTGGATCATGGTGACCACGGCGGCCCGGTACGCCGACGCCGTCCCCTGGCACCTCCTGCGCACCGCCAAGGACTACCAGGCCTCCCTGGTCACCGTTCTCGACCGGGTGCCCCACCAGGTGGTCTCAGAGGTCTCCCGCCAGTACGGCGCCCTCCTCACCAAGGCGGGCCTCGGCGACGTACCGCGCTTCACCGTGCCCGAACTGCCCGAATCCGCCTGGGGCGGTGGGCTGCTTCCGGCCACCGCCGTGGCGCCGCTGCGCGCCTGGCTCGTCCAGCAGGCGCAGGACCCCGCCAGCCGCGGGCACGCCATGGCCCGTACAGCGTACGGCGTGCTCGACTCCCTCAAGTCCCGCATGCCCGAACTGGCCGGTGCCGCCGCCGCGCAGTACTCGGCGGCCCTGCGGCTCACCGCGGCCGTCGACACGGCCTACGACAGCGAGCACGCGCGCGTACGGGGGCGGTTGCATGCCGGCGCCGTACTCGCCGGGGACGCGCTGAAGCGGTGGCGTGCCTTCCCGCTCGACTGCTCGGCGGGCGAACTCCTGGACGCCCTCGTGGAGAGCCTCAGCGCCCTCCTGCTGTGCTCCGTCACCGCCGCCGACGAACGCGTCGACGACTCCTGGCGCCGCGAACCCGCCGGGGACGCCCCGGGACTGACGGGCCGGGACCCGTCCCAGGAGAGCGTCGAGCACCGCATCGGGATGGCCGTACGGCGGTGGCGGCGCGAGCTGGAGGAGTACGCCGAGGAAGAGCTGCGCGACCTCGACCGGAGCGCCGCCACGGACGTCGAGGCGGTCGCCGCGCTCGTCGCCACCGCGCTGCTGGGCGGCAGACGGGCCCGGTCCGCGGGCGAGGGGCTCGCCGAACGCCTCGGCGCCCACGGGGCCCTGCGGCTGCGCGACCGGGGCGGACGGCTGCTCGCCGACCATCTGGACCGGGTCATGCACACCGAACGCGAGCGCCGCCTCGCCCCGCTGGACGCCCTCGACGTCCACCCGGAGCCCCAGGCCGAACTCATCGCCGCGCTGTCCGTACTGCAGAAGGAGAGGTGACCGCGGTGACCGCCGTCACTGACCACGACCACCACGACGCCTCGGCCGAAAACGTGCCTCCAATGGAGGACCTTTCCGACGCCGCCAGCCCCGAGGAGACGGAGAAGGAGAAGGAGCCCGAGAAGGAGAAGGAACCCGAGAAGGAGAAGGAGTCCGAGAAGGCGGCGGCCGAGGAGAAGGGCACAGAGGGTGAGGCGCCCGTAAACGATGCCCCCGGGACGGTCCCTTCCACCGATGCCGACGTCGACGCCGATGCCCGTGGTGGCCGAGAAGGCGACGGCGACGGCAGTGACAGCCACGCGCGCGTGGCAGGCGATTCCGGCTCCGGCACCCCTTCCCCCCGCAAGGGCGACCCCAAGGCCACCCGTCCCGATCCCTGCCCGGAAGCCGAGTCCTCGGAGTCCTCCGGCGCCTGGGACGACGGACTCATCGCCCGCCGGGTGAACGAGAACGACGGCCCCACGCGCGAGACGCTCATCGAGGCCAGAGTCACCAGCGTCCCCCAGCCCGTGATGCCCCTGGCCTACGACGGGCCGCTGCGCTCCCGGCTCGACGCGCTCCGTGAGCTCGTGGGGCTGTCCCGCACCCGCCTGGACAGCAGAACGCTCGCCGAGGCCGGCCGGGTCCTCGACGAGGCGGCGGCCCGGCGCAGGCTCTCCGGGCAGCACACCGTCGTCGCCCTCGCGGGCGCCACCGGCAGCGGCAAGTCCCAGTTGTTCAACGCCCTCGCCGGAGTCGCCATCTCGGAGACCGGGGTACGCCGGCCGACCACCTCCATGCCCGTCGCGTGCAGTTGGAGCGACGGCGCGGGAACCCTCATCGACCGGCTCGGCATCCCGGGACGGCTGCGCAGGCGCCCCCTGCAGAGCCCGGAGGCCGAGGCGCAACTGCGCGGCCTGGTCCTGATCGACCTGCCCGACCACGACTCGGCGGCCGTCCAGCACCGCGAACAGGTGGACCGCGTACTGGCCCTGGTCGACGCGGTCATCTGGGTCGTCGACCCGGAGAAGTACGCGGACGCCGTCCTCCACGAGCGCTATCTGCGGCCCATGGCCGGGCACGCCGAGGTCATGTTCGTCGTCCTCAACCAGGTGGACCGCCTCCCCGGGGAGGCCGCCGACCAGGTCCTCGACGACCTGCGGCGACTGCTCGACGAGGACGGCATCGCCCTGGGGGAGTACGGCGAACCGGGCGCCACCGTACTGGCGCTGTCCGCGCTCACCGGGGACGGCATCGGCGAACTGCGCGAGGCGCTCGGCCAGTTCGTGGGCGAGCGCGGGGCCGCGGCCCGCCGGATCTCGGCCGACCTCGACGCCGCCGCGTGGCAGTTGCGGCCCGTCTACGGCACCGGACGGCGCGCCGGGCTGAGCGAACGGGCCCGGGACGAGTTCTCCGACCGGCTCGCCGACGCGGTGGGTGCCACCGCCGCCGGCCAGGCCGCCGAACGGGTCTGGCTGCGCAACGCCAACCGGGCCTGCGGCACCCCGTGGCTGCGGCTGTGGCGGTGGTGCCAGGACCGGCGCGAGTCCTCCACCGGCCGCTTCGCCGTACGCGAGCAGCCGGACGAGGAGGCCACGGCACGCCAACGTGTCGAACAGGCGGTGCGTACGGTCGCGGAGCGGGCGTCCGCCGGACTGCCCGCGCCGTGGGCGCTGGCGGTGCGCGAGGCGGCCGTACGCGGGGCGCAGGGCCTGCCCGAGGCGCTGGACGAGCTGGCGGCCCGCGCGGGGACACCCTCGGGACGGCCGCCCAGGCCGCCCCGGCCGGGCTGGTGGCCGGTCGCCGTGCTGGCGCAGGCGTCCATGACGATCCTGCAGATCGTCGGCGGGCTGTGGCTGGTGGCCCAGATCGTCGGGGTCGTGGCGCCGAACCTGGGCGTGCCGGTGCTGCTGATGTCGGTGGGCATCGTCGGCGGTCCGGCGGTGGAGTGGAGCTGCCGACTGGCGGCTCGCGGCCCGGCCCGCCGGTACGGCCTGGAGGCGGAACGCCGGCTGCGGGAAGCGGCGGCGGGCTGCGGCCGGGCCCGGGTACTGGACCCGGTGGCGGCGGAACTGCTGCGGTACCGCGAGGTGCGCGAGCAGTACGTACGGGTCACGGGGGCACGGGCGGTGGTGGGGTGAGCGCGGGAGAACCGGCAGGTCACAGGCAGGAGTACAGACAGGAGCGCAGACAGGAGCGCAGACAGGGGCGAAGCCCGGAGGGGTGACGGGACGGGGAGACGTGGGTCGCTCGGTCGGGTGACGGGGTTTTCCACAACCGGCCGGTAGTCCACAGGGCTCAGCGGGCTCGGCCCGGCGGATGCATTCTGACTTCGCGGCGATCACGACGGACGGGATCGGCGCGAGCGGTGACCAGGGGAAGTTCTCGCGGTCACCGCGCCAGGAACAGCCGTACGGGACGGGCCCGTACGGGTATCCGCCCGGCGCGAGTGCCGCCGGGACCGGGAGGGGTGGTTCGCGTGAACGAGACGATGGTGTGCGCGGTGGGCAATGTGGCGACGCAGCCGGTGTACCGCGATCTGGCGTCGGGGGCGTCGGCGAGGTTCCGGCTCGCGGTGACCTCGCGCTACTGGGACCGCGAGAAGAGCGCGTGGACGGACGGACACACCAACTTCTTCACGGTGTGGGCGAACCGGGCACTCGCGACGAACGTCGGGGCATCGCTGTCGGTGGGCGAACAGGTCATCGTCCAGGGCCGGTTGAAGGTGCGCGCCGAGATGCGCGAAGGACAGAGCTGGACGTCGGCGGACATCGAGGCCGTGGCGATCGGCCACGACCTCGCACGGGGGACGTCAGCCTTCCGGCGCTCCGCCGGACCGCCCAAGGGCGAGACAGCGGCGGCACCGGCCCGCCCGGAACCCAGTTGGGAGACACCGGTGTCCGACGAGAGCGGAGCGGGGTCCCAACACCGGCGGGAGCCGGCGGCGGTGACATGACATCAGGCGGGCCCGTCGGGGGTGGCGGGCATCGGCTCACACCGATGCCGAGCCGATGCAGGGCGGATATCGAGCCGATGCAGGGCCGATGCAGGGCTGATGCAGGGCCGAAGTCGGACCGAAGTCGGACCGAAGTCGGGGTCAAGTCGGCCGACGGCGGGCGAACTGAGGCTTATCGGTGGACTGGCCATGGACTGACCGGCCTGCGGATGATCTTGGGGATAACAATTCCGAGTCGGATCGGTTATCCGATGACAGGACTGGAAAGCGGGGTCCGTCACATCCCTAGGATGCCCGGCATAGCTCACGGGGCTTCTGATGCTGCTGGTGGGACCCCACCCCCCACGTCAACGGGTCCTGCTCGAAGGGAAATTCTGTGTTTTCTTCGTTCTCCGCGCTGTCCGGGCGCGGGCGAGCGGCGGCGGCCCGGCTCGCCGCCGCGACCATGGTGTCCGGTCTCGCCGTCACCGGCGGGCTGGCCACCGCCGATACGGCCGTCGCGGATGGCACCCCGCAAGGGCAGGGCGGGGCGACCGCGACCATAGGCGAGCTGGAGACGTACGGCGCGGCCGTCGTCCACGGCGAGGACGGGGACGAGCAGGTGTCCGCCGGCCTGTTCGAGATGTCCGTCGACGACGGCGGCATGCTGCGGACGTACGGCGTCGACCTGCGCAACCCGGCACAGAAGGACGCCAGGTACGAGGAGACCTCCTGGAGCGGCACCTCTCTGGGCGGCAACAAGAACGCGGGCCGGATCCGCTGGATCCTGCAGAACTCCTATCCCCAGGTGAACGACCTCGCGGAGCTGGCCGGCCGGGCGGGCGCGGCCGGTCTCACCGAACAGGACGCGGCGGCGGGCACCCAGGTGGCCATCTGGCGCTACTCGGACGGCGCGGACGTGGACGCCGTGGACCCGAGGGCCCAGAAGCTCGCGGACTATCTGGAGAAGAACGCGCGGAGTCTCGCGGAGCCCGAGGCCTCGCTGACGCTGGACCCGCCCGCGGTCTCCGGCCACCCCGGAGAGCGGCTCGGGCCGGTCACGGTGCACACCGACGCGGACAGCGTCACGGTGATACCGCCCGCCGACGCCGCGACGAGCGGGGTCCGCGTCGTCGACAAGGACGGTGAGCCCGTCACGTCGGTGACCGACGGCGGCCAGGTGTTCTTCGAGGTGCCCGGGAAGGCACTGGACGGTTCGGCCGCACTGAGCGTCCAGGCGTCGACCAGCGTGCCGGTCGGCCGCGCCTTCACCTCCGACAGCAGGAGCCAGACCCAGATCCTCGCCGGCTCCAGCGAATCCACGGTCTCCGCGACGGCGACCGCGAACTGGGCGGCCACGGGCCCCGTCCCCGCACTGTCGGCGCGGAAGGACTGCGCCAGGAGTGCTGTGGACATCACGGCGGCCAACAAGGGCGACGAGGCGTTCACCTTCCGGTTGATGGGCTTGGAGCACACCATCGCGGCAGGGGAGTCGCGGACGGTGACGATCCCCTTGCAGGAGGACCAGCCGTACGACTTCACGATCCTGGGGCCGAACAGCTTCGAGCAGCGGTTCGCGGGCATCCTCGACTGTGAGACCCAGGGCAGCGCGGGCGGCGACCGGGTCCAGACCCTCAGCGCCCCCGGACCGGCCCTGGCGGGCGGCGCTCCCGACGCCGGCGTGAATCTCGCCGAGACCGGCGGCTCCAGCGCGACACCGATGATCGCGGGCATCGCGATCGTCCTCCTGGTGATCGGCGGCGGCGTGGTCCTCCTCGTCGGCAAGAAGGAGTCGCACGGGGCGGGCCCACGAGGGTGACGGGAAGCGACACGGCACCTTGACAACTCAACAGTGCGTGACCACACGGTGACCCACTGAACCACCCGGCCCCGGCCCGCCACCCAGGCGCCCGGGGCCGCTGACGCACTCGTTTTCCCGCAGGCCATTCAGCAGTCTTCGGGGGACATGAGGGCTGCCCCGCATGTTGCTCTGGACGTGAGCGAGGGGGACGGATTGGCTGAGGACGCGATCAGTGCTCGTCTGGGTGAGAGAGTTCGGCGGGACTTTCCGGATGCCGATGTTGCGCGGGGCGTCGCCGGTGCCCTGCGTGTGTTGGCGGTCGAACTCGGAGGCTCACAGCAGGACATGGAGCGGCTCTTGGCTGCGGCCGTCCTGATTGCCGCTGGTGACGTCGACCGGTTCCGTTCGGCGGTCCGCCTCGCGCGGGAGGACTGGCGCGATCTCCTTGTGGCGGGCGGGCTGGGCCACGGGAACTGGCCGCGAGTGCTCGATGAGGAACTGGGTTCCCAGTAGCTTGAGCCGGTGTGCCGGCCCATCCGTCGTGTGCCAGGGCTCCGCGGCGCGACTGCTCCAGCGCAAGCGGGAAACAGCTGGGAACCAAGGTGAAAGCAGCCGAGCCCGTCCAGGCTGTGCCCCAGCCGTTCGCGCAGGTCAGCCGTCTCCGGGCCGTCCCAGGGCGGCCGGTGACGGCGGACAACCACCAAACCCGACGGGGTACCGGGCGCGGCGCCGCCCGCTGCGCCCCTGGTCACGGCCCCTCCGCCATACGGGTTTCCCCCCAGGGGTGGCGGTCAGGCAAGATGGGGTGTTTCTGTCGAGTAGGGGCTTACAAGTGGCCCCTGACCAGCGGCGGAACCGCTTATCAAGGGCCACTTGTGGGCCGTGGGCCGTCTGTGGGCCGTCAGGCCGCTGGGGTGAGATCCAACGGGTGGATGGGCCCGAACACGGCTGACACTGCCGCCCGTGTCCGCTCCTCGCTGCTCGGCATCAAGTGCGTATAGATCCGCAGAGTGAATCCGGGGTCGGAGTGTCCGAGGTAGATGCTCAACGCCTTGATGTTTTCGCCGGCGTCCAGGAGCACCGACGCGTAGAAGTGCCGTAGCGCGTGCATGCCGTCTCTCGGCGCGGAAGCGTAACGCTTGCCGGGTTCCTTGGGCGGGATGACGCCAGCGTGCGCCAGAGCGGGTTTCCATACGTGGTCGTCGAAGTAGCTTCGCCAGATGGCCTTGCCCACGGCGCTGGTGAAGACAAGCTTCAGTGTCACCAACGGCCAGTCCGGAGTCTTCCACGGCAACGTGACTTCGACGGGCGGGAACTGTCGCATGTGGTCGCGTAGCCCCACCGCTACCACCGGGCTGAGCGGCGTATCTCGGAGCTTGCCCCTCTTGGGCGGGGCGAATACCAACGAGCCGCCCACGCGCTTGACCTGCTGACGAACGTGCACCCACCCCGTGGCGAAGTTGATGTTCTCTTCAGCGAGCCCGAACACCTCCCCCTGACGGAGCCCGCACCCACCGCCGGCGTCCACGGTGGCCTCGTACCGGTCGGGCAGTCCCGAGCGCACAGCGAGTACGCGCTCTGCGGTCCATGGCTGGACCAGTCGGGGCTCAGCCGTCGGAGCCTTGACCGATTGGGCGTGGCAGGGGTTCTTCCTGATCACTCCGTCGTCAGTGGCAGCGTTGAACAGCGATGACACCGAGTCGTAGATCCCGCGACGGTAATTCGGGTTCGGGACCGCTTCCTTGAGCTTGTTCAACCAGGTGCGCATGTGCTCGGGCTGGAACGAACCCATGGGACGCGTACCCAGGTAGGGGACCGCATGCAACCGGATACGTCGGCGCACGACTTCCTGACTGACCACGCATCGTGGTTGGTAGACGAGTCGCCGCGACTGGCTGAGCCAGGTGACATCGCTGAGGGCACGACGCGGTATCTCGCCTCGCGGGGTATCGAACAGGTCGGGTACTTCGACGAAATCGCGGCTCGGATGCCCACGCCGGAAGAGGCCCGCCTACTTGAGATTGGAGCCGGTGTGCCGGTCATGCTCTGGACCAGAACGGGCTACTCGCCGGATCGGCCCATCCGGTGCACGATCACGACGTTCCGGGGCGACCTGAACCGGATGAACTATGAGATCGGCGAGCTGTCCGCCCGAAGCGAGAACACGTGATCATCGCCCCCGCAGAGCCGCGTGATGTGGCCACGCTGCTGGCCTTCCGGGAGGAGGCGGCCGCTTGGCTGCGCGGTCGTGGCTCCAACCAGTGGAGCCGTCCGTACCCGGCTGACAAGCTGTTGGCCACGATCGAAGCGGGCACCGTGTTCATGCTCCGAGACGGGCATACGACGGCCGGCACGATCACGCTCACCCCAGACGCCGAAGAGGGTCTGTGGACTGATGAGGAACTGGCCGAACCGTCGATCTTCGTCAACAAGCTCACCGTTGCGCGCGAGTACGCCGGGCAGAACCTCGGCGAACGCCTGCTCGACTGGGCGGGCGACCGGGCGCACCGTGCGGGTGCTCAATGGCTCCGGCTGGACGCCTGGACGACGAACGAGGGTCTCTAGCGGTACTACCTCGCGCAGGGCTTCACGCACGTTGGCACCGTCCATGAGGGCACGGCGGTAAATGGCGGGCCGCGAGTTTCCGGATGGCTCGCGCAACGGACGGCACGGCTGACGGCGGATCACGGATTCACGGACCGTACGCCGACCCCTGAGCGGCTCCGATTCGTGGCCTGAGCTGCCCGGCGACGGAGTACGCCACCCGCGACAAGCGAGATCGCGAGTCACGGCTGTAGTACCTGCTGTGCAGCACGCGCTTGGCGGCTGAGACCCTGTAGGCATATCGCCGTCGGCCCACCACCCTGGCCAACTGTATTTTTCACCGGCCAACAGGACTCATCACCACCGTAGGCGGGGCTTACGCCATTCCAATGCAGCAGCGCCGCTCGCCAGCTGCCACACCAGAACCCGCCTCATCTCCGCCCCTGCTAGGACGA
This sequence comes from Streptomyces graminilatus, assembly GCF_001418565.1. GTDB lineage: Bacteria > Actinomycetota > Actinomycetes > Streptomycetales > Streptomycetaceae > Streptomyces > Streptomyces graminilatus. Next base: position 47,566 of record NZ_LIQQ01000325.1, read on the forward strand.
CATCACGCACTCAACGTCAGTGGTAGTCGAGTGGCGCGATAGCCCGGTTGGGTGTCAACTAGAAGAGGAGTCTTCGTACCCGGCTCATCCGCCGAGGAAATAATGCAGTAGGCCTAACTATGGCTGCGTAGATTCTCCATCCGTCTTCTTTGGGGAATACCATGTCTGAAAGACACGGCGTCTGCATATTTGGCGATCAAACGATTGACTGGGCCCTTGCCTCAAAGGCTGAAGACAGCCTCCGCTATGCGAATGAGCGCCTTCATGTCAGAGTCGGCCTTAAGTGGCAGAAGGGTGGTGTATTCCTTCTGGCCTCCCTGATAGATGTCGGGCTGACGGGGCTGACGGGCGAGCCGGTGGAGCCTCACTATTCTCCACCAGAGGCGCAAAGTCTATCTCCATATGAGAGTGGATATAACCACTCGTACGCCGTATTTGCAAGATTTAAAGACCCCCAAGAAGGGGAACCTGCACCTGAAACCCAAAAAATCACTAGGGTCGAACGGTACATGGGATTCTGGCAAAGCAGAGAAACAGCGCCGGAAGAACGTGAAGCAACGGATGAACACAAATCTCACGCTCCAAGCGTAATCGTACTCGACGACGCAGACCTTGGATTCCGGGACCAATTTAATAACCCATCACGGTTGGACGATTTTATCCCAAAGAAAGGCTCGCCAGCTCCTCATCCGTGGATTCTCCTTAAGATGAGTGACGATGTTGCGAATGGGCACCTCTGGGAATGCATGGAAGAGCGGCTTAAGGATTCCGATGATTGGCTTGTGTCGCACCTTATCATTCAGACCTCCGTGGCACGCTTGAGGGATAATAATGCCGAGGTCAGCAAAGATCTCTCCTGGGAACGCTCTACTTATGATGTCCTAGCGGAAATCGAAGGATGCTCCGGGCTGAAGGGGCTAAAAAAGTGCAAGTATCTGGTCGCGTCATTTGGACCGACAGGTGCCCTGCTCGTAATCCGCGAAGCGGACGTGCAACTGAGGCTCGTCTATGATCCGGAATCGATGGAGGGAGACTGGGCGGACAAGCATAAGCGGTACGGAATGATGTTTGGGTATGGCAGTGCGCTTTGTGCATCCTTGGTGACGCGCATAGTTCGTAATAAAAAGGCTGCGATTGAGGAAAATCTCATCGAAGGCATGAAGGACGGACTTGCTTCGATGCAGATGCTTTACCGCGACGGCTTCGAGGTCCTGAATGATGAATTCCATGTCTCGCGCCGAATATTCGGCTTCGACCCTGATGAAACACCCGCAGGCGGGCAACTTGCGAGGGTAAACGAGAATTATACGAAGACGCGAGGTGGCTTTAAAAAGGTGTCTATCTCTGTAGGGGAAATTCTCGATCACAGCCCTTATCCCCCCATCATGGCCGAGCCGTCAACGAATCTTTATTCGGAAGATAATATATCGATGCGTGCGGCAAGGGAGGGGTTTAAATCACTTGAAAATGTGGCTCCTGTCGGTCAATTTGGCAGTCTCGTGACGGTTGATAAGGGGGAGATAGAGAGCCTGCGCGCAATGCGGAACCTGGTGTCCAGTTATTGCGACAAGATTAGTCTCGATACTAAGCCGCTTGCTGTTGCGGTGTTTGGAAGTCCCGGCTCAGGGAAAGGGTATGCAATAAAGCAGCTCCTGAAGCCTTGGAGTCGGGATGGGGTAATAGCGCCCATCGAGCCGTTCAATCTATCTCAGTTTAGCTCCGCGTCAGAGATCGTGGGAGCCCTTCATCAAGTTCGCGACTCGGCATTGTCTGGACCGATACCACTCGCGTTCTGGGATGAGTTCGACTCGCCTTTGGGCTCGGTGCCCCTTGGGTGGCTGCGATACTTCCTTGCACCGATGCAAGATGGTAAATTTCAGCAAGGGGATCAAGTGCACTTGATTGGCCCATCGGTCTTCGTGTTCGCAGGGGGAACATTCGAGCGGTTCGCCGACTTCGAGAAGCGGGCAAATCGTGTACCCGTCGAGTCCAAGGCGACCGATTTCATAAGCAGGCTGCACGGCTATATTGATATCGCGGATATCAACGCGCCCAACAGTGGCCCTCTCAGTGGGTACCTAATGCTACGGCGTGCGTTGATACTTAACTCTTTGTTCGGAGCCAATAGAATTGCAAGGACGGATAACGGTGCATATGATGTGGATGATGGTGTGTTGCGCGCCTTTCTGAGTGTACGGCGGTACGAGCATGGGGTCCGCTCGATGGAGGCCATTATTAAAATGAGTCGAAGGGGTAACGGTGAACCCCTTGACCGATCTTCCCTGCCAAGCGAAGAACAGCTGAACCTGCACGTGAACGGCAAGAAATTCCTGAAAAAGATGCGCAGCTCGCCGACTCGACTCTTCCTGCCCATCGCGGACTGAGACTCGCCCGAAAACGGGAGTCCCAAGGCGAGTTGGGAGCACGAACCGCAGTTGAAGCAGCTCAGAACGGAAGCTCGGGTCTGGCTGCGTCTCACCTAATGGTCGTGATCCGTTCGTGGAGTCGCGTGTGGCGGCTCGCGCGGATTGGTCTACTTGACGCGCAAGGTCAGGGCGCGGCGTTCTATCGACCTTCGGCAAGTCGGTCGCCTGTCGCCATAGGTGCCACAGCTCCTTCGCTCGTTGCAGCGCTCATCGCCCATCCCCCTTGGCTCAGGGGTCGCAACCTAGCCACTGAGCGCACAGCCCGACGATGCCGCTTCCAGGCCGTTAGCCCAGTTCAGAGGCTAAACGAGCCCTGAATGATCGCCGCTTTCCAAGCTGAGGTCCGACTGTTGCTCGGCTTCGGGTGGAAAGGTGGGGGAGCGGGGCCGTGGCTGTTCGCCGGGTCCCGTATCGCACCAGGTCGGAGCCCGTCTCTCGGGCCGTCTACGGGCCGTCCGAGGGCGGCCAACGATGACCACCAACGACCAACAACGACGGGTACCGAGCGAGGCGCCGCCCGCTGCACCCCTGGTCACGGCCCCTCCGCCATACGGGTTTCCCCCCAGGGGCGGCGGTCAGGCAAGATGGGGTGTAACCCACCACTGCCAGATTTCAAGCTGCCGGACGGTTTCTCTTGGCTGAGTACATTTACACCATGCGCAAGACGCGCAAGGCGCACGGCGACAAGGTCATCCTTGACGACGTGACGCTGAGCTTCCTGCCCGGCGCGAAGATCGGTGTGGTCGGCCCGAACGGTGCCGGTAAGTCCACCGTTCTCAAGATCATGGCGGGCCTTGAGCAGCCGTCCAACGGTGACGCCTTCCTGTCGCCCGGCTACACCGTCGGCATGCTCCTCCAGGAGCCGCCCCTCGACGAGTCCAAGACCGTGCTGGAGAACGTCCAGGACGGCGCCGCCGAGATCATGGGCAAGCTCAGGCGCTTCAACGAGGTCGCCGAACTCATGGCGACGGACTACTCGGACGCGCTCCTCGACGAGATGGGCAAGCTCCAGGAGGACCTGGACCACGCGGGCGCGTGGGACCTGGACACCCAGTTGGAGCAGGCCATGGACGCCCTGGGCTGCCCGCCCGGCGACTGGCCCGTCACCAACCTCTCCGGCGGTGAGCGCCGCCGCGTGGCGCTGTGCAAGCTGCTCCTGGAGGCCCCCGACCTGCTGCTCCTCGACGAGCCCACCAACCACCTGGACGCCGAGTCCGTGCAGTGGCTGGAGCAGCACCTCGCCAAGTACCCCGGCACCGTCGTCGCCGTGACCCACGACCGGTACTTCCTGGACAACGTCGCCGGCTGGATCCTGGAGCTCGACCGCGGCCGCGCCATCGGCTACGAGGGCAACTACTCGACGTACCTGGAGAGCAAGGCCTCCCGCCTCAAGGTCGAGGGCCAGAAGGACGCCAAGCGCGCCAAGCGGCTCAAGGAAGAACTCGACTGGGTGCGGTCCAACGCCAAGGGGCGTCAGGCCAAGTCCAAGGCCCGTCTCGCCCGTTACGAGGAGATGGCCGCCGAGGCGGACAAGATGCGGAAGCTGGACTTCGAGGAGATCCAGATCCCGCCGGGCCCGCGTCTGGGCTCGATCGTCGTCGAGGTCAACAACCTCTCCAAGGCCTTCGGCGACAAGGTCCTCATCGACGACCTGTCCTTCACACTGCCGCGCAACGGCATCGTCGGCGTCATCGGCCCCAACGGCGCCGGCAAGACGACCCTGTTCAAGATGATCCAGGGCCTGGAGACGCCGGACTCCGGTTCGGTCAAGGTCGGCGACACCGTCAAGATCTCGTACGTCGACCAGAGCCGCGAGAACATCGACCCGAAGAAGTCGCTGTGGGCCGTCGTCTCGGACGAGCTGGACTACATCAACGTCGGCCAGGTCGAGATGCCGTCCCGCGCCTACGTCTCCGCGTTCGGCTTCAAGGGCCCGGACCAGCAGAAGCCGGCCGGCGTCCTCTCCGGCGGTGAGCGCAACCGCCTGAACCTCGCGCTCACCCTCAAGCAGGGCGGCAACCTGCTGCTCCTCGACGAACCGACCAACGACCTCGACGTCGAGACCCTGTCCTCGCTGGAGAACGCGCTGCTCGAGTTCCCGGGTGCCGCGGTGGTCATCTCCCACGACCGCTGGTTCCTCGACCGGGTGGCGACGCACATCCTCGCCTACGAAGGCGAGTCCAAGTGGTTCTGGTTCGAGGGCAACTTCGAGTCCTACGAGAAGAACAAGATCGAGCGGCTCGGCGCCGACGCGGCCCGCCCGCACCGCGCCACCTACAAGAAGCTCACCCGGGACTGATCTTGCGGCACATCTACCGCTGCCCCTTGCGCTGGGCGGACATGGACGCGTACGGCCACGTCAACAACGTGGTCTTCCTCCGCTACCTGGAGGAAGCCCGTATCGACTTCCTGTTCCGCCCGGACAAGGACTTCCAGCAGGGGTCCGTGGTGGCGCGCCACGAGATCGACTACAAACGGCAGTTGGTCCACCGCCACACCCCCGTGGACATCGAGTTGTGGGTCACGCGGATAAGGGCGGCGTCCTTCACCCTCACCTACGAGGTCAAGGACCCGGACCAGATGTACGTGAAGGCCTCGACGGTCATCGTGCCGTTCGACTTCGCGACCCAGCGTCCGCGGCGCATCACCTCCGAGGAACGGGAGTTCCTGGAGGAGTACATGGATGACGCCAAGGACGAGAAGGCCGTCGCCGCATGACGGTCCTGCACCTCGCCGACGAGGGGGAGGCGGCCGACCTCGCCGCCTTCCTCGCCCGGCTGCTCCACTACGACCGCGGGGCGGCGGTCCGCCTCCAGGCGGCCGGCACCGCCCTCGCGGTGTTCGGCCGTCCCCCGTCCTTCGAGGTCCTCGCGATCCGCGCGGCCCGGCTCGCCAAGCCGTACGAGAACGGGCTGGACGTCGCCCTCGACGTCACCGTGTCGGCCGGTGAACTCCTGGAGACGGTGGACGAGTCCGCCGCCACCTTCACCGTCCCGGCGGCGGTCACCGGCCCGCCCTGGGCCGGCGTACTGCCCCCGCGCGGCGGCTGGCGCCCCGAGCCCGGTCTGCCCGCACCGGACGCGCTGCGCACGATGGTCGCCGCGGCGGTCGCCGAATTCCGGTCCCGTACGCAGGAGTTGGCGCCCGAGCTGCGTACCCGTGCCGAACTCGACCGGGTCGGGCGGGAGATCTGGTCCCGGAAGGTGGGGGACACCCGTCTGCCCGTGCGCGCGGTGCACGCGGCGCAGTCTCTGGGCTTCCTGCGGCCCGCACCGGCGTCCGGTGAGGCGCAGCCGCTCGCGCTGGTCTCCTCGGGGCCCTGGCTGCGGCTGCGTACCGAGTTCGGCTCGGTGGCCGTACGCGGGGCGGGACTCGGCTCGCTGGACGTAAGCGTCCGCTGACACCCCTCCGGGTCCGGGGCCGGAGCCGGGGCGTCAGCCCTCCGTGTTCACCATCGAGGCCGCCGCGTACGTCAGGTAGTTCCACAGCGTCCGCTCGTGCTCCTCGGAGAGGCCGAGCTCCTCGACGGCGACGCGCATGTGCTTCAGCCAGGCGTCGTGCGCGGCCCGGTCGACGGCGAAGGGGGCGTGCCGCATCCGCAGCCGGGGGTGGCCGCGGTTCTCGCTGTACGTCGTGGGGCCGCCCCAGTACTGGATCAGGAACAGCGTGAACCGGTCCTCGGCCGGGCCCAGGTCCTCCTCCGGATACATGGGCCGCAGCAGCGGGTCCCCGGCGACACCCTCGTAGAACCGGTGTACGAGGCGCCGAAAGGTCTCCTCGCCGCCGACCTGCTCGTAGAAGGTCTGCTCCTGAAGCGTGCCGCGCGGAATCTCATTCACCTCACCATGGTCTCAGACGCACCGACCGAGTACTCCAGGCCTAGGACCAACCCGTCCCGGACCACCGCGAACCGGAACGCCCCGTCCCCGGCCAACCTCACCGACGGTCGCGCACCGAGCCGTCGCTTCCCTTCCCGCCAGTAGCGGCGTTCGCGTCCCCGGGCCAGGCGCAGGACAGTGGACCTATGAGCGCGCACGCTGTCCATGAGGGTGGGGGCGACGAGTTCGGCGGCCTCGATGACCTCGCCGTCTCGGCGCGGGCCGGGCTTGTGCGGGTGATCGAGGCCAGCGGGGCCTGGGACGGTGACCCGGTCTGGCGGGAGGCGTTCGCGACGGTGCCGCGGCATCTGTTCGTGCCGTACTACTACGCCGGTGCCGTGTCCGGGCGGCAGCGGCTGTGGGGCGGTAGTCCCGACCGGCGTGCGCGTGAGCGCTGGATGCGCGGTGCCTACGCGGACGCGCCGCTCGCCACCCGGGTGCGCGACGGCGACCTGGTCTCCTCCAGCAGCCAGCCCTCGCTCATGGCCCTGATGCTCGCCGCGCTGGAGGTCGAGGACGGGCACAACGTGCTGGAGATCGGCGCGGGTACGGGATACAACGCGGCGCTGCTCGCCCACCGCCTCGGCGACGAACTCGTCACGACGGTGGACCTGGATCCGGAGATCACCGAGTCGGCCCGCCGGCACTTGGCCGCCGCCGGCTGCCGCCCGGTCGTCGTCACCGGCGACGGCGCCCGCGGAGTGCCCGAGCGCGGCCCCTTCGACCGGATCATCGCGACCTGCACGCTCTCCTCGGTCCCGCGCGCCTGGCTCGCCCAGTGCCGCCCGGGCGCGCGGATCCTGGCACCGTTCGCCACCGGCCTGGTCGCCCTCACCGTCCTCGACGCAGAGCACGCCGAGGGCCGCTTCCTGCACACGTCCGCCTACTTCGTGCCGCTGCGGGGGACGGGCAGGCCGGAGCCGGAGATCCCGCACCTGGGCGCCCTCCCGGCCCGGGCACGCGAGCACGAACTGTTCCGGTTCCTGCTGGCGCTCACCACGGGCGGCCTGGAACCGCAGGAGGCGTACGCGCTGTGGGAGCACGAGGGCCGGCCGGTACGGGAGCGGTACGGGATCACCGTCAGCGGCGACCGGGAGTGGGCCTGGCTCGACGAACCCACGGGTCCGTACGCCTGGCCCATTCCCGCGTCCTGACAGCAGGGCTCGCGGGAGCCCTTATCCCCGGCGGATCGTGATCGTCGTCCACGCGCCCACGTGCACCCGGTCGCCGTCCTGGAGGGGTACGGGGACGAAGGGCTGGATGGGCTCCTCGGAGTTGTTGACCGTCGTACCGTTCGTCGAGTTCTGGTCGACGATCGCCCAGCCGCCGTCGGGCTGCTGGACCAGTACCGCGTGCTGGTGCGAGACGCCCGGGTCCTCCGGCGGCACCGCCAGGTCGATGTCCGGGGACTCGCCCGTGGAGTGGCGGCGGCGGCCGATCGTGACCTGGTTGCCGGTGAGCGGGCGCCGCTGCTCCGGCGAGTACGCGGGCAGGTTCAGGCCCGCGGCCTCGGGGCCGGAGCGCTGCATCATCGCCATGAAGTACTCGCGGTCCGGGCCGATCGTCGCCGACCAGGTCAACGGCTGCGGCTGCCGCTGGCCGTAGCCGCCGGGCGCGGGCGGGGCCTGGGTCATGCCGGGCGGCGGATAGCC
>NZ_LIQQ01000326.1 GCF_001418565.1 Streptomyces graminilatus
GCTGACATCGTGCGCACCGCGTCCAGCGCGGTGCGCACGATGTCAGCTGCTACGTCCGGCTTCACCGGTGGCGATGCGGGCGCGGAGCCGGACATCGCTTCTTCGCCGTCGGTCTCCGGCGTGGCCGACGGCTGACTGCGCTGGTGCGGGGCATCCGAGAGGCGCGGATCGTCCTCGTCGGACGTCGTCTCGCTCGGCGTTGTGCTGCTGTCGGGGACGCGCATCAGCTTGGCGCGGCGGCCCGCATTTGCTGCTTCCTGCCTCTCCTCCGCCGCGGTGATGATCTCGTCGGCTTCCAACTCGGGTTCCTCCAAGCCGACGTTCACCGCGGTCGGGAGGAGGTACAGCCGATCGGAGGTCTTCAGCGCGGCCCAGATCCCGGCGGCCGCCTCCGCGCGGCCGTTGCTCAGCTCGGCGAAGCGGATCCGGGTGTTCAATCTGATTGCTGCCTCGTCCATCTCCTCCGTCAGTTCACGGGGCAGCGCACGGAAGGCGCGCACCAGTTCCCCGGCCTTGCGTTCGTTGAGCTGCAGACCCAGCCGGGTCAGCACCTCGACCCATGGCGCGGCGCAGGTCTGGTCGGTGCCACGGATCTTCTCCAGGGCCTGGAAGCGCTCCGCCGGATCCGGGATCGCGTAGACCTCCTGAGGAACGGGCTTGCCGGCCTTCAGGAGCTTTCCGACCAGAATCGCGCACCGCTGGTACAGCAGGGCGGCGGCCTGCTCGCCCGGCCTTAGGGGCTCGCGCGCGAAATTTTCCACGAAGCGCCACATGTGGCGCTCCTCGTCGGAGAGCGGGCCGGGGCAGATCACCGCGGGCAGGGCCGCGAAGTGCGGGTTGTCCGGCCGGTTGGTGGCGCCCCAGCGCATTGCCCGCAGCCGCCGCTCCCCGGTGACCAGCCGGATCGTCGGCGCCTTGCCGTCGACGACGATCTCCTCCGCCAGGACCGGCTCCAGTAGTCCGACGACGGATATCGAGGAGATGAGGTCCGCGATCTCGGACGGAGGAAGGGAATCGGAGGGATTGCGGGCCTGCGCCTCCGTGAACGGGGCGCCCGGCCCGCTCAGCGGCAGCATCTCGAATCGCCGCTGCCGCAACTTGACGCTGCGGTGCAGGATCTCGGTGAGCCGGATCATGCTCCCCCCGTCGGGCGGAGCCTCGATCGAGGTACTGGTCATCGCGCTGCTTCCTAGTGAAGGGCCGTTGGCCGCCGGCTACTTCGAGAGGTAGAGATCGGCGGGCGCCGGCCGGGCGGACGGCGTACCCCGCAGCAGAGGAGTGAAGATCGGGGCGCAGGGGCCGTGCTCCCGCAGCTGCTGCAGAGTGGTGACACCGATCGCCAGATCGCCCTTGAGCCGGCTGAGCCGGACGTCCGCGGCGGTGCGGGTGTAGAGGTCCTCGGTGCGCGCCGCCAGCCGCTGCGGCCTGGTGTCGGGTTGCCCGGCCCGGGGTGGCGCCGCGTCCAGGATCACCAGCACGCGGGGGAAGACCGGGTAGCTGTACATCCAGGACGGCCGGGTGGCGTTCACCAACCGGCGCCCCCGGTCCTGGCCCTGCGGGACGTACTCGTACAGCCGTCCGTAGGCGGCCAGCTTCGCCGCCAGCCGTGCGGAGGTCATCGTGGCCCGGTCGACCTCGATGAAGAAGCTCAGCATCGTGCGCTGCCCCCGTTCGATGTGCACGTAGTTCAACAGGGCATCGCTGATGACGTGGTCGTCCTCGAAACGCCGCTGACCGTCCCTGATGCGGTTGGCGACCTCAGGGGTCCAGTCAAGGGGGCCGCACTCGTGCCCCAGTCGGCGCGCGTGCTCGACGAAGGCAATGCCCACGTCGCTCACCGCGAGCGTGTGCGCCTGCCGCGCCCCGGCCACCGATTCCGGCGTCACCCGGTAGGGACGCACGGGCAGCTCGCCGGCCTCTTCGACGGACTCCGCCCCTGCTTCCGTGAGGAACCAAAGGTAGGGAAGACTCCGGACGCGCCCGGGACCGCCGCTGCCGTGTGCCCGCACGCGGCTGACCAGTCCCGCTTGCCGAAGCTCACCGAGCTGCTGGCGCAGGTATACGGGGCGCGGCGGCCGGCTCTCCGGCTCGGTGAGGAGCGTGTGCAGCTGCTGCGTGGACAGCACCCGGTGCTGGTACAGCAGTTCCAGGGCACGGCGCCCCATCACATGGAAGCTGCGACCGCTGAGCGGTACGGCAAGCGGGGATTCCGGACTGTACAAAGTCATCCCATCCTCGACTGGTGGAGGTCGGACGGGCGAACGCTGCCAGGCTCCTCACCTGTGGAAACGGGCCCTTCTCCACCGATGACCGTGCCTTCCTTGCCGTGGACGCGGGCTTGGGCCTCGGACTGCCCGGAAGGAGCGTCCGTCCCGCCGGCGCTGGAACCGGTGTTCCCCGGGGACGATGCATCCGGGGCAGGATCGGAGTGCTCGGAATCGGTGTCGTCCAACGGCTTGTCGAGGGTGGCGATGAACCGCGCCAGCTTCGTGTCGAGATGGCGCAGATCGGTGAGGATGGCGTGGACGGGGCGGCGGCCGAGGTTCTCGTCGATCGCCCTGCCGAGCCGTTCCTCGTTCTGCGGCCGGTAGTAGTCGGCGTACAGGTCCTCCACCGACGCACCGCGCACGCGGAAGGGATCGGTCTGGCCCTGGCCGAGGGTCACCGACATCACGTAGTGGAACCGGTTGAGCTGGGTGATCGTGTCGGGCGACACCTTCCTGCCCCAGCGGCGGGTCACCAGAGCCGCCTCGTCAACGTCGGACGCCGTCGTCGAGAGGATGGAGAGGTTCTGCAGCAGGCCCTGCCGGGTCGTTGGGCTCAGCCGCTGCGCCATCTGCGTCATCGCCAGCAGCTTCACGTGGTACTTCCGCAGCTGCTCCGTGATCTGAGCCAGCGTGCCCTTCGACGCGCCGTCCACGCTGGTCAGCTCGTCGATGAAGGCGAAGAAGTCGCGGCGCTCGTCGGGAGGAGTGTCACGCCGCGACAGGCCGGCCCGGAACAGGTCGTAGATCAGCAAAGAACTGATGATGCGGTCGACGTCACCGGTGCCGGCCGGGCACACGAAGACCACCTTGCCGGTGTCCATGGCGCGCCGGATGTCGTACGTCGACCTGCTCGAACCGAGGAATGCCTTGACCGCGTTGCTCGAGGACAAGCGCTCGATGATGCCGATGACGATGGGAACTGCTTCTTTGGAGTATCCGGGGAAGGTCTTCTCCCAGAAGTCCCGTATGTCCTTGGGTAGATACTCAAGAACCTTGGCCAGCCATACCTTGTCGGTGAGAATCGTCCGGATCTGGAAGACAGTGGGAGCCAGGTCCGGCCTCCCGGCCCGACACACCTGCCACGACAGGTGCACCAAGGACTCCACCGCACGCGTCAGAATGGTCTTGGCGCGAGCTGAGGCGTCGTTCCAGCCCACGGCTGCTGCGAAGCCGGTGACGATGTATTGGACGATGTCCGGGATCTCGGCCTCGCGCCGCCCTTCCATGGACAGGGGGTTCCAGGAGCCGACCATCTTGTCCAGGTCAGGGGAGGTCAGGTCGATCTCCCAGATCCGGTCGGCCAGCGCCTGGTGGGCGAGGTAGGGCCGTGCTCGTACCCAGCCGTCACCATGGGGGTCGAGGAAGAGCACACCGAAGCCGTTGTGGGCCAGGGCGATCGCCTGTACCAGTGACATCTCGGTTTTGCCGAAGCCCGACTTGCCGAGAAACAGCGCGAACAGCAGGTATTTCAGCGGGACCCCGGCCAGGCGTTCCCCGCCGCCGGCCTTGGCCACCCAGCCCAGGGGGAGCAGACCGCGCTGCCCCGTCCACGTCGGCAATGCGGCTGGCGGCGGCGGGACGACCCCGCCCGAACGGGCAATGTTGGCCGCACTGTTGTGCACGGTGGGCGGCTTGAGGAACCCGGCGATCTCCTGAGCGGTCACCCAGGAGTTGCGGCGCGGCGTGAACAGCCCTGTCTCGAAACGGCGATCAAAGCGACTCCGGTATATCCAGTGATCGGCCCGTACGCGGGTGATGCCCAGGTGAAGGCCGACGGGCCGGAGATAGTTGTCTCCGGACCACGGCTCCAGGGCGGCCAGGACCTGGTCGAGGAGCATCCGGGCCCGGTCGGCATCCTGGGCGCAGGTGCGGACGAGCAGCTGCAGGGAGAAGACCGGCTCGGTCCCCTGAGCGAGCTTGCCCAAGGCTGCCTTCGTGTCGGTCGAGCCGAGGGTACGCGAGCTGTTGGCGCGCTTGACCTGCTGGGCGTTGCCCTGGTTGCCCTTCATCTCGACCGCGATCTCGGACATGACCGAAGCTAGGTCGAATCCGAAACGGTTGGTGCGCTGGGGCATGCCGGGGTTCGCTGCTGCGCCTGCGGGGCTGCGGCGTGCCTGTGTCATCAGGCGCCTGCGCCGACTGGCGACGCGGGAGGGGGCGACGGGAACGAGGTCCAGGACGACGTCGGCGCTCTCGCCCAGGTCTTCGCGGACGTCGGCGACCGCGTTGGCCAGAGCCTCGAGCGGATCCGGCGTGAGCGGCACGTCGCGCAGGGCGAGGTGGTCGGGAAGTGCGAGGGCGAGTTCGGCCCGGGCGTAGTGCATCTGCGGGGCGGGCTCGTCTCTGGCGTCCGCCTCGGGCTTGACGAGGTCGACCGACGGCGCGGCGGTCAGGTCGGGTGCGGGAGTCATGATCTTTCCTGTTCTGCCGCGGGTCAGGACGGGTTCTGGGAGGCGAGCTGGATCTGGGGATGTTCGCGAGCGGCACGGCCGCTGGCCTCCACGGGCCGCATCTCGACCTGGGCGTAGCCCTGGTGGCGCAGTACCGACATCGCCTTCATGGGGCCCTCCACCCTCATGGACAGGGATCCGCCGGAGGAGGTGAAGCGGACACGGACCGCAGTGCCGCGGCATGAGGGCAGTAGCCAGCGCGAGACGCTCTTGTGAGCGCGGGCGATCTGGCGGCCGAATCGCACCACTTCTTCCGGCTTGGGGTCGAAGCCAGTGGTGGGCAGCACTTGCAGCGCTGTCCGCTCGGGCATCGGACGCCTGGACAGCCACCATCGGCCCGCACCGGCGACGACGCCGGCGCCGACGGCGATTAGGGCAACCCACCAGGCGTTGCGCAGTGCCCAGTCCGCCAGCCGTTCGGCATGGGCAGGAAGGTCCTGTACGACGCCGATCGCGCCGTCGATGAGGTCGGTCGTGATCATCGCCCACCACCCGAGGACGAGTTGGGCGACGTTCTGCCTCCGGCAGGGACGAATGCGAGGGAAAGCGGGAGCACGACGGCACCTCCAAGAGCAAACGGGTGTTTCGTCTGCTACAGGTGTCGTGGCCTGGCCCGGTGTGACATGCAGGGAGAACTTTCTCTGCCTGCAGTGGCAGGTCCGGCTCTATTTGACCTTTCTCGGGAAGGCGACGCGGTTCTCACCGAAGATGAAGTGAAGGAAGTCGGATCCCACCTCGTCGCCAGGACCCGCAGCGTGGTCTCTGCACCTGGGACGTGATCGAGGAGTTCGTCTTCAAGGTGGCCGAGGAAGGATGAGGGCATGCAGATGACGACGCTGGAAGAGCGGTCACAGGAATGGCAGGGCGAAGGGGGACCCACCGAGTGGGCCCAGGCTTGGGACCGTGCCCGTGAGCTGATCGGAACCCGTCTGGATTACTTCAACGAGCAGGACAGCGACGGCTCGACGGCTGACGGGGCGGCGGCGCTGGCGACCGGCCTGTACATCATCGCCCGCGTACAGCGCGTCGAGCCCGCCGCGGTGCCTCGGCAGGCCATCGACGACCTGATCGACAGGCGTCCCGGAGAGACCGACCAGGACATCGCGCGACGCTGGGAGGCTCACCTGGAGAATCTCGGCCACACCATCGGCGACGCCGACGATCCCGTCTCCTTCCGCTGGCGGGCCCTCCGCGTCGACCATGATCCCGATGACCGGTTCTGGGAGGACACGACCTTCCGCCGTGGCCCCGCCGTCCTTGAAGGCCTGCGCTACGTGCTCGGTCAGCACGTGGCACTGACCTTCTGATACTTGGGAGATACCTCCGGTGGGGAAAGCAGCGCAACGTCGGCGGAGCGGTCGACGAGGAGAGCGACGCCGACGGCCACTCTCCCTAACCTTCTGCGATATCGACTACGAACGGGGTTCCCGGGCACATGGACGTGGTGTCGCCGAAGCCCCGCCCGAGGGCTGGCTCATCGAACGCGCTGGCCTGGTTCACGCTGACTTCGACGGCGAACGCTTACGGATCACCGGTGACGAGCTCGTCACCGGGTGCCACCCCGCCGGCGCTCTGATCAACGCGCTGCACGGCAAACAGCTGGTCGTGGGCCACGGCATCCTCACCACAGACCTGCGGGCCGCGGCTATGGTCACCTCCATCCCCAGCCAGCTCTTGGACCGGACGATCGACACGCTTGCCTTTGCCCACCGCGTCCGCGGCGGCCCCTACCCAACCGGCTGCAACCTGGACGACCTCGTCAAGGAGAACCTGGGTGAGGTCCGCCGCAAGCCCCGCTTCCCGTCCTCCGCCCCCGGCCTGCGGCCCGGCGGCATCACTGGTATGTCGCCCGACCGGCACAACGCTGACCCCCGCGAAGACGCCGCACTCGTCGCCCGAGTCTGGGAAGCCATGGTCACCACCCGCACTCTCGCATGGGGCGCAGGGAAGCCGTCCTGGACCCACTACGAAGGCGACACCCGTCCCGGAACCCCCGCCGGATCCGCAGACCTCGATGCCGACCACATTGACGAACTCGTCGGAACAAAACCCCAGGTTGAGGCGGCAGAATGGGCCACCCGCATCCAGGCCGAGGGCCTCATCATGCGCCCCACCAGGCCGAACGGCGACGCACTGACGCTGGCCAATCTGGCCGCCGCCCACATCCCCGCCCCCGAACCGGTACGGCTCATCGCCGACATTCTCCAAGCCGCAGGAGAGATCCCGGCCGACCGCGTCCTGAAGGCCGAGGATCTCTACATGGCGTGTCAGTATCTCGGCGTTCAACAGAACAAAGACGTTCGCTACCGCGCCCTGACTGGCGACAATCTCACCAAGGTTCTGCGCGAACCCGTCGCATGGGCTCTCTGGCAACTCACACATCCGGAGTGGTCCGCCGCACAGCGGTACTGGCGAAAGGAAGCACAGACCTCCACGACGGCCTGCATCCGCCTTGAAGAGCTGAAGAAGGAGCGGGGACGCATCCGTGCGCGCCTCGCCACCCTCGTTAACTGAGAGTACGCGTGCCGGGACGCTGGCTCTGGCATCAAGTTCCCATCGGAGCAGATGAGTTGGCGAGATGTGGTGAGCTATCGTGGCAAATGTGTCTCGCTCGATTCTGATCCACGACGGCCAGACCTCCCGGGACATTGGCCTGGTGTACATCTGCTCGGGCTACCTCGTCGAGCGCGGCCAGGTGCTGCTCGTCCACCACAACCGCTTCGACAAATGGGTTCCGCCTGGCGGTCACATCGAGCCCGGCGAGTCGTTCGCTGGCACGGCGGTGCGCGAGTTCAAGGAAGAGACTGGCCTGCCGGTGGAGGCGCAATTGGAGGAGGTGCACGGCGCCGGGTGGTTCGGTCTAGACGACCTGGACGAACTGCCGACTTTCGAACAGGTTCGCTCCCTGGCGCGTTTTGCCCTGCTGAACTACCCGGTCGCTGGCGAGCGCGCCCAGGTGTAGTTGCCAGCTTCGCGGCACCGCCGCGTCTCGCTGGATGGCGATGGAGGTCTCGGACCTGTGCCGCGCTTGGTTATGCCGCGATTCCGAGTTCCGTGCGGGTTCGATGGATGAACTCGCGTACGGCATTCTCTCGCCGCCAAGGGGCGAGGGCGGTGGTGAACTCGCGGACGTAATCCTGGGCGCGGGCAGATTGGACACGGGCGAGGATGCCGACGGATCGGTTGCCGAGTTCGAGGCCATGGTCGAGGTCACGTGCCTGGAGGTGGGCGGTGCCGACGATGGCGAGCCGCATGCCGACCGATCGGGTGAACACGCCGGGCGGCATCGCGGCGGCCTGCTGGTTCCATGCCAGGGCCATCTTGGGGTTCTTCAGGTCGCGGAAGATTTCGGCGGCGTCCGCGGATAGCCGGGAGTGTGAGTAGAAGTCGATCCAGGCGGGTTCGTCACCGCTGTCCGCCCCGGCTTGGCCGAGGAGGCGCTCCGAGGCGGTGAGGGCATGGGAGGCGGCGCGGGGGTCGTTGGCGCGGGCGTGTGCGCGGGCTTCGATGAGTTTCGTGAACGCGAGCACTCTTGGTGCGGTGTGGCCCTTCGCACGGTTGAAGGCGCCCTGGGCCATGTCGATGGCCTCGGAGGTAAATCCGCGCATGAGGGACTGCATGGCCATGGTCGTCAAGACATAGCAGCCAAGCTGCATGTCGCCGCCGGCGCGGGCGAGGCTGAGGGCCTGGATGAAGTGCCGTTGTGCGGTGTCGTGTTGGCCGACATCGAAGGCAGTCCATCCGGCGAGCCGAGACAGTTCGGCAGTGACGGAGAACAGTTCGCGACCGACCTCGTCGGAAAAAGTGCCCTGCAAGAGCGGGGCAGCGCGGTGGTCGAGGCAGTGGGTAACGGAGTTGGCCTTCCAGTTGCCGCCGCCGTACTTGGAGTCCCAGCGTCTGGCATGGTCGGCGGCCTCGCGTAGTTCATCGAGGTCGCTCCGGCCGACTTGCTGCCCGCCGCAGCGGTCCGGGTTCTCGTCGGCGGGGGCGACGAGCCATCGGGTGACGGGCGTGGTGAAGGCGGAGGCGGCGAAGCCTGTTCCGGCCAGAAAGTTGCGGCGGTTCACGGAGCTCCAGAACAAAGTGGCGACGCGTACGGCGTCGGCGGGGTCCCTGGGGTAATCCAAGCCCACCGAGGCGTCGATTGTCTGCGCCTCACCCATTCCGATCTCGCTCAAGTTGACGGGGCGGCCGAGGCGTTCGCCGAGAGCCTGTGCCAACAGCTTCGGGATCGGCCATTTTGGCGTCATTCCGCGCTTGCACCAGTTCGCCACGGATGTGTGTGAGTAGTCCGTTTCTAACCCAGCCTGGTGGGCTAGTTGGTTGACGCGCAGGGCCAGTGCCTTGTGACTCGCTCTGCTGGTTTCGATGAGGCGGGCTAGGTCCGTATTGGGTGGACGGGTCCGGCGGGTCGGCGCTGCCACGTCCTGCCCCCTTGCCAGTGGTCGGATGGTTCCGGGTGCTGGGTCACCGAGGTATTGCCCTGCGGGCCCGCAGCGAACCGCGCATGCGAGTTGTGAGCCCCCTTGTGAGCCCTCCTTGCGATCCGCCGCGGCGGCTCTGATGAGAGTCCAGATCGCCGTCTGGAGGCAAGGCCCCGGCGGTGACTGTCAATGCATCGCCACATCACTCGGGGTGACATATGCGCGCTTTGAAAAGGCCGTTCGGAGCAGACCTCGACGGGTGTGAGAGGACCATCGCAGCGATCGGCTCCCTGCATCGGCACCCGACCGCTGCGGGGAGCGCTGACGTGAGTCTCCTGCGGGTCTTGGTAGTTGGCCAGGGATACGTGGGGCTGCCGCTCGCGGTACGCGCCGCCGAGGTGGGCCACCAGGTGGTGGGTTTCGACACCAGCGCGCAGCGGGCTGAGTCTCTGGCGTATGGAAGTTCGCCGGTCGAGGACGTCACCTCGGCGCAGCTGGGGCCGGTGCTGCGTGACGGTACGTACCGGCCCACTGCGTCACCGGACGATGCAGCGGGCTTCGACGTGGCAGTGATCGCGGTGCCGACACCGCTGCGTGAAGGCGTCCCCGACTTGTCGTACGTGCGCGCGGCCGGCCGGACCGTGGGCCGTTATCTGCGGGAGGGGGCGTTGGTGGTGCTGGAGTCCACCAGTTACCCCGGCACCACCCGAGACGTGTTGGGCGGCGTGCTGGAGGAGGTGTCCGGGCTGCGGATGGGCCGTCAGTTTGCCCTGGGGTTCAGCCCGGAACGGATCGACCCCGGCAACCAGCTGTGGACTCTCGCGACGACCCCGAAGATCGTGAGCGGCATCGACGCCGTGTCGCTGGAACGCACCGCCTCCTTCTACAGCGGTCTGGTCGAGCGTGTAGTCGCGATGGGCCGGTGCGAGGAGGCCGAACTCGCGAAGCTGTTGGAGAACACCTTCAGGACCGTGAACATCGCACTGGTCAACGAACTGGACGAGGTCGCCCGCGACATCGGCCTGGACTTGCGTGCGGCGCTGGAGGGCGCTGCCACCAAACCGTTCGGCTTCATGCGCTTCGACCCCGGCCCCGGCATCGGCGGTCACTGCCTGCCGATCGACCCGGTGTACCTGTCGTGGTGGGCGGCTCAAGCACGCGGCCGGGGCTCACGTCTGATCGACCTCGCGCAGCAGATCAATGGCGCCCGTCCCGCCTACGTGGTGGACCGGGTGGACGAGCACCTCGCCACCCGGGGCCGGCCGCTGGACGGCGCACGAGTGCTGTTGCTGGGCCTGGCCTACAAACCCGGCAGCAGCGACCTGCGCGAGTCCCCAGCGCTCGAGGTGGCCCACCTCCTCGCCGCCCGCGGCGCGCAGGTCAGCGCAGCAGACCCCCACGTCGACCCGGCCGCCGACCCGGCCGTACTCAACGGCGTACGACTCGCCTTCGCGAGCGACGACGAACTGACCGCTGCGGACGCCGTGGTGTTGCTCACCGACCACGAGGGCTTCGACTACGACCGCGTAGTCGCCCGTTCCCCCTTCGTGCTGGACTGCCGGGGACGCCTGGCGGACCGACTCGCCGCCACCGTGGAGCAGTTGTGAACGGCGGACTGCGGATCGTTGTCACCGGCGGGGCCGGGTTCATCGGGTCGAACCTGGTCTCCTGGCTGCTGCGGCGTCCGGCGATCGGCCGGGTCACCGTCGTGGACGACCTGTCCACCGGCAGTACGAGCCTGCTCGGCGGCGATCTCGCGGACGTCGACTTCCGGCGGGGGAGTGTCCTCGACGCGGACCTCCTCGATGCGGCGATGGCTGGCGCGGACGCGGTGGTGCATCTGGCCGCGCTGCCGTCCGTCCCGCGCTCGGTCGCCGACCCCATGACCACCCACCACGTGAACGCGACCGGCACGCTCCAGGTTCTGGAGGCCGCGCGCCGCGCCGGCGGGCCGCTGGTGGTGGCGGCGTCCTCGTCGTCCGTCTACGGCGCCCAGCCGGTCCTGCCCAAGGTCGAGACGAGCCGGGCGATGCCGCTCAGCCCGTACGCGGTGTCGAAGCTGGCGACGGAGGCGTACCTCGGCTCCTACTCCGCCTGCTACGGGCTCCCGGTGCTGCCGCTGCGGTTCTTCAACGTGTTCGGGCCCCGGCAGCGGGCCGGTCACCCGTACGCGGCCGTCGTCCCGGTCTGGATCGACGCCGCCCTGTCCGGCCGCCCGGTCCCCGTCCACGGCGACGGCTCGCAGACCCGCGACCTGACCTGTGTGGACACGGTGTGCGAGGTGATCACGACAGCGATCACCGGCCGGGTGGTCTCGCCGTGGCCGGTCAACCTCGCACTCGGCACCCGGACCTCGCTGCTGGACCTGGCCCGTGTGTTGGGCGAGGTCCTCGGCTCCGGCCTGCGGGTCGAGCACGGACCTCCCCGGCCCGGCGACGTGTCCCACTCCCAGGCCGACCCCGCCCGGCTGCTGGAACTGTTCCCCGGGACGCGCGCGGTCGCGCTGCGGGAAGGCCTGGAGCGCACGGTCGCCTGGCACCGCGAGCAGCACCCCGCCACCCGCTCGTCCACCGAGGCCGGGGGCAGCCGGTGAACATCCTGATGTACCACCTGGTGCAGGACCTGCCCGGCCCGATGGCCGTGCCACCCGGCCACTTCCGGGAGCAGATGGAACTGCTGGCCGACGGCCCTTACACCGTGGTCACCGAGGACGACCTGCACACGATGCTCGACCGCGGCGTGCCCCTGCCGGCGAACGCCGTGCTCATCACCTTCGACGACGGCTACGCCAACACCGTCACCACCGCGCTGCCGGTGCTGGACCGGTACAGGCTGCCCGCGCTGATGGCGGTGTGCGGCGGCTACCTCGGCGCCGAGCGGCCCCGCCACGTACCGCATCCGGTGCAGGAGATGGCCGACCTCGACCAAATACAGCTGTGGGCGGCGTCCGGCCGAGCCGTCGCCGCCCACAGCTACACCCACCGCAACCTCACCTCCCTCAGCGACCGGGCGCTGGACTGGCAGACGGCCGGCGACCACGAGGTCCTCACCGACCTCCTGGGCCGCCCGCCGCGCACCTTCGCCTACCCGTACGGCGCGTACGACGCCCGCGTACAGCGGGCCGTGGCCGCGCGGTATCCGCTGGCGCTGGCCACCGACGACCACCACCCACCCGACCTGAGCCACCCGTACGCGCTGTCCCGGATTCAGGTCGATCCCGGCTGGAGCCTGCACGCCTTCCGTACGGCCCTGGACAGCCACACCGCCCCCGCCGCCGCGCAGCAGGCCGCCCGCACGGCCGACGCCCTCATCCGCACCACGCCCGAGGAGCCCCGCCGATGACGAACACCGACGCCCGCACGATCGCCCTGTACTGGCACAACGGCCGTTCCCTCGGGCACACCTCCCGCACCGCGAAGGTCGCCCAGTACCTGCTGCGCTCACCGCACCCGTACTCGATCGCGGGGATCACCGGCGCCTACCGCGGCCTGGACCTCCTCCCGCCGGAGGTGGACGTCGTCAAGATCCCCTCCTTCGCGAACTTCGACGACCCCGACGGGTGGAACCTCCGCGCGCGCCTGGCCCTGGACACCGACGCCCTCCACCGGGCGCGGACCGACCTCATCACGACGTTCCTCGGCCACTACCGGCCCGAGGTGCTGATGACCGATCACATCCCCCGCGGCACGGACGACGAACTCGTGCCCGCGCTCGAGGCCCGCTACGCCGAGCACGCCGTGCTGAGCCTGCGCGGTGTGCTGTTCGACCGGGACAAGACGCTGCGGAAGTACTTCGGGAACCCGGGCCGCGGCCCGTGGGTGCTGGACCACTACTGCCAGTTCAACGTGCACACCCACCCCGAGATCTTCGACCTCGCGGACTATTACAAGATCCCGCAGGAGGCCGCCGACCGCCTCCACTACACCGGCTACCTCGCGGAGCCGTACACGGTGACCCGCGACCAGGCGCGCGAGCAGATCGGCGTCGGCCGGGACGAACGGCTGATCGTCGCCGCGATGGGCGGCGGCCAGGGTGCCGGGGACATCTGGCGGGCCCTGGCGACCGCGCTGCGCGGACGCCGCACCCAGTTCGACCGGGTCCTGCTGGTCACCGGCCCCTATCTGGAACCCGCGGACCGGCGGGCCCTGGCGCAGTTGTGGGCGGACGACCCGTTCGTGGAGATCCGGACGTACGAGCCGGACCTGCTGCCGTGGATGCGGGCCTGCGACCTGTTCGTCGGCGCGGCCGGCTCGAACATGCTGGGGGAGGTGCTGGCCACCCGGGCCAACGCGATCGCCATCCCCCGCCAGGTCAGGGAGAGCGAACAGCTCGTCCACTCCCGGCGCCTGGACGACCTGGGCCTGCTGAGGAAAGTCGATCTCCCGGACGCCCTCGGTGGTGCGCTCACCGACGCGGTGGCCCTCGCCCTCGCCGAGCCGCTGTCCCCGGACGGCACCCGCTACCTCTGGGACGGCGGCGCCTACGACCGCCATCTCCCCGGCGGCCCGGGCGGCACCGCCTGCGCCTGCACCACGACCCCGGCCACCACTGCCGTGGGAGGTCACGCGTGAGCGGCACCGGGTGTGCGGTCGTGCACTCCGGCACGGTGGTCCATCCGGCCCCCGGGCGCGGAGACGGCGGGGACGTGGTGATCTGCGGGGGCATCGTGAGATCCGCCTGCCCCCACGATCCGGTACCGGTCGACGCCGACGGACTGCTGGTCACCCCCGGCCTGGTGGACATCCACGTCCACGGCGCCGCAGGCCACGACCTGACCGAGCCCGAGCCCGCCGCCTGGCGGCAAGTCCTCGACACGCACCTGTCCGCCGGCACGACCACCGTGCTCGCCACCCTGGCGAGCACCTCCCCCCAGCGGACGGCCGCCGCACTGGCCACCGCCGCCGCCCTGATCTCCCGCAGGCACGCCCCGACGCTCGCCGGGGTCCACCTCGAAGGCCCGTGCCTCGCCCCCGAGCAGCGCGGCGCACACGATCCCGCCCACCTGCGTACGCCACGGCAACTCCTGGGGGAGCTGACGCCGCTGCCGCCGGCCCTGCGCATGGTGACCCTCGCTCCGGAACTCCCGGGCGCCGACGCACTGATCACCCACCTCGTCCACGGAGGCGTACGGGTGTCCGCCGGGCACAGCGCCGCCACCGGCGAGGACCTGGCCGAGGCCCACTGGCTCGGCCTCAGCCACCTCGCGCACCTGTGGAGCGGCCAGTCCACCCTGACCCGCCCCGCCCTGCACCGGGTCCCTGGCCTGCTGGAGTACTCGCTCGCCTCCGACGAGGTGACCGCCGAGGTCATCGCGGACGGCCACCACCTGCCCGCCACCCTGCTGACCATCGCCCTGCGCTGCCTGGGGCCCGAACGGCTGTGCCTAGTCTCCGACGCCACCGCCGGGATGGGCCTCGCCCCGGGTGCCACGTTCCGCACCGGGGCGAGCCGCGGACGCGTCCACGACGGCTACGCCGCCACCACCGACCACACCAGCCTGTGCGGCGGCGTCACCCCGCTGGCGGCAGGCGTGGCCCGGATGCGGGAGCTGACCGGCGCCCCCGTCGAGGACGTGCTGACGATGGCGACCGCCACCCCCGCCCGCGCGGCGGGCCTGTACCCGCGCAAGGGCAGCCTGCTGCCCGGCGCGGACGGCGACGTCGTCCTGTTCAGTCCCGACCTGAGCGTGCGGGCGGTCGTGCTCGGCGGACGCCTGATCACCTCCGCCGACGCGGAGCCGGTCCGGTGACGGGGCCGCTGCGGGTGGTGCTGATCGGCGCCGGCTTACGGGCGCGGAAGGTCTACGGCCCCTGGCTGTCCGGCCGCCCGCCCTACCAGGACCAGCCTGTGAGGGCGCTGGCCGTGGTGGACACCGATTCCCGGGCCGCCCGCGAGGTGGCCGCCCACCTGCCGGACGCGGCACCCGCCCGCCCGCAGGACCTGGACCGCATCCTCGCGGACGGCCCCGACCTGGTGGTCGTCGCCACCCCCGACGCCTCCCACTACGACTACGCCGCGCAGGCCCTCGCCGCGGGCATCGCGACCCTGGTGGAGAAGCCGCTGGCGACCACCACCGAGGACGCCTTCGCCCTCGTCCACGCCGACGCGGCCTCGCCCGGACGCCTGCTGGTCGGCCACAACCTCCGCTTCACCAACCTCCACCGCAAGGTCCACGCCCTCCTGACAGGCGGACACATCGGCACCGTGACCGGCGCCGACTTCCACTACACGCTCAGCGCCTCGCACACCCGCAGCTACTACACCCGCTGGCACCGCGTACGCGCCGCCTCCGGCGGCCTGGAGGTCACCAAGGCGTGCCATCACCTGGACCTGCTGGCCTGGTGGCTCGACGCCCAGCCGTCCGCGGTCACCGCAGAGTTCGAGCGCCGCCACCACCTCCCCGGCACCGACGGCATCCCGGCCGACGCCGACATCCACGACAGCCTCCACGCCCTGATCGAGTACACCTCCGGCGCCACCGCCCGCTACACGCTGACCCCCAACGCCCCCACCGAGGGCTACACATGCACCCTCACCGGCACCGCAGGGGTCTGCACCGTCCGCTACGACGCCCGCTCCGGGCCCCACACAGTGCACCTCCACACCGGATCCGGCGGCGGCACGCCCCAGCAGGTGGCCCGGGAGGACGGAACCCACGCGGGCGCGGACCACCGGATGCTCACCGCCCTGACCCACGTGCTCCGGCAACCACCCGGCGCGCCCGCGCAGTTCGCCACCCCGGCCGAGGCGGCGCTCGCCGTCGCCACCGGCACCGCCATGTACGACTCCAGCCGCCGGGGCCGCCGCCTGCCGGTACCCCAGCCCCGAACAGGAGAGCCGCGATGACCCCAGCCACCGTCCGCACCCCCAACGGCCTGGACCTGACCCGCCACCGTCTCGCCCCGGGCGCACGCCTCGACCTGGACGCCCGCCCCGAGCAGGAGAGCGCGCTGATCCTGCTCGGCGGGCAGCTCACCGCCGCGCTGCCCGACGGCGACCACACAGCCGAACGCCCGGACCCCTTCACCGCGCCGGCGGCGGGCTGGTACCTGCCGCCCGGCACGGCCCTTACCGCGACGGCCGGCCCCGACGGCGCGGACGCGGTCGAGGTGCACGCCCCGCTCACCGGGCGCCCGCCCGAGACCACGGAGGTCACCGCGATCACCGCGCCCGAGCGGGAGGTCCGCGGCCACGGATCGTTCGAACGGCACGTCACCACCCTGCTGACACCGCCGCGCACGTCCGGGCTGCTGCTCGGCGAAACCCTCGCCCTCGACGGCCGCTGGTCCACCTACCCGCCCCACCGCCACCAGCACAGCAACCCGCCGCACGAGACCGAACTCCAGGAAGTGTTCGCCTTCCGGGTCCACCCCGCGAGCGGCTTCGGGGTCCTCCTCACCTACGACGACGGCGTCCGCGACGCCCACCCCACGGTGATCACCGACACGTCCCTGGCCGCCGTCCCCAGCGGCTACCACACCATCGCCGCCGCCGGCGGCCACGACCTCTACTACCTGTGGGCCGCGCACGGCACCAGCGACACGCACCTGGCCCTGCACACCGACCCGGCCCACGCCTGGCTCCTCGACTCCTGACCGTACGACCAGTCCGTCCATCCGCGATGAAGGGAAACCACCCGTGAGCACACCGTCCCTCAACACCTCCGCCGCCCAGGGACTCGCCGTCGTCACCGGCGCCAGCGTCGGGATCGGCCGGGCGAGCGCCGAGGCCCTGGAGAAGGCCGGATACGCGGTCATCGCCGCCTCCCGCCGTCTGACCACCGTGGCGTCGGCGGCCACCGGCATCACCACCCACCAGCTGGACGTCACCGACGCCGACTCGGTGGCCGCGCTGGAGCGCACCGTCGCCGCCCACCCCCTCCCGCTGACCCTGCTGGTGAACAACGCCGGCATCCCCACCCACGCCGCCACGATCGCCGACAGCGACATCACCGACTGGCGCGCCACCTACGACACCAACGTCATCGGCGTCGTCCAGACGACCCAGGCCCTGCTGCCCTACCTGATCCGCAACCGCGGCGACGTCCAGTTCATCGGCTCCACCGTCGGCCGCGTCGGCTACGAGCGCGGCCGACGGTGGAGCCGA
>NZ_LIQQ01000327.1 GCF_001418565.1 Streptomyces graminilatus
CGGCACGCTCTATCTCGACCGCGCGGAGCTGCGCTCGCTCTCCTCCGGCGCGGCGATGGCGGAGCGGTGGGCCCAGCCGACCCCGGCGGAGGCGGCGAGAGAACTGGGCTTCCCCCTCTGACCGCCCCCGCCCCCAACCGGGCCTGCCCTCCGACTACTTCCCGTGGTGGCAGGCCCGGTTGGGGGCGGGGGCGGTCAGAGGGGGAAGCCCAGTTCTCTCGCCGCCTCCGCCGGGGTCGGCTGGGCCCACCGCTCCGCCATCGCCGCGCCGGAGGAGAGCGAGCGCAGCTCCGCGCGGTCGAGATAGAGCGTGCCGTCGAGATGATCGGTCTCGTGCTGGACGATCCGGGCCGGCCAGCCCGTGAACACCTCGTCCACGGCACGCCCGTACTCGTCCTGGCCCGTGAGCCGCACCGACGCCGGCCGGGACACCACCGCCTGCCAGCCCGGCACGCTCAGACAGCCCTCGAAGAACGCGGCCCGCTCGGCGCCGACCGCCTCGTACGCCGGATTCACCAGCACCCGGAACGGCAGCGGCACGCGCCCGCGCGCCACCCGCACCTCCTCGGGAACCGGCGCGGGGTCCTCGGCAACCGCGATCCGCAGTCCCACCCCGACCTGCGGGGCCGCCAGACCGACGCCCGGAGCGGCACGCATGGTCTCGCGCAGCGCCTCGACGAAGCGGGCCAGCAACTCGGGGCCGAGCTGCCCGTCATAGGGAACGGTGCCACGGCGCAGCACCGGGTCTCCGGCGGCGACGATCGGCAACGGGCCGCCGACGGCGAGGAGTCGTTCGACCCGGTCGGCAAGGGCGCTCGGGTCATGGGGAGTTGCCATGGCGCCAGGATGCCACGCGCCTCTGACACCCGGGGCCCACTTGTGTGACGTACGCCACTGAAGGGGCCGGGAACTCGAAGGCCCGCCGGTCCGACTACTGGACCGGCCGCACGGTCGCACGGCCCGCGTACGCATCCCCCACAGCCGTCTTCCCCGCTCCTCGCTTCCATCCCTGTCCCCAGCCCCCGGAGAAGCCCGCCGATGTCCACCGCTCCCACGACCACGACGGACGAGTCCCCGGACGCGCCGGACCCGTCGCATCCCGCCACCCCGGCGAAACCGTCCGCAGCCGCCACGCTCCGCCCGCTCGTCCTGCGGCTGCACTTCTACGCGGGCCTGCTCGTCGCCCCGTTCCTGCTGGTCGCAGCGTTGAGCGGGGCGCTGTACGCGGCCTCGTACCAGGCCGAGAAGATCATCTACGCCGACGAGTTGACCGTCTCCGCGGGCTCGGCGGGGGACACCAAGCTGCCGATCTCTACGCAGGTGGCCGCCGCCCGCAAGGCGCATCCCGAGGGCACCGTCGCGGCCGTACGCCCCTCGCCCGAGGACGACGCCACGACGAGGGTCATGCTCTCGGGCGTGCCCGGCGTGGGCGAGGGCCACACGCTCGCGGTGTTCGTCGACCCGTACACCGCGAAGGTCAAGGGCGCGCTCGAACAGTACGGGGCGTCGGGCGCGCTGCCCCTGCGCACCTGGATCAGCGAGTTCCACCGCAATCTGCACCTCGGCGAGAACGGCCGCCTGTACAGCGAACTCGCCGCGAGCTGGCTGTGGGTGATCGCGGGCGGCGGCCTGGTGCTGTGGTTCGCCCGCCGCCGCACCCAGCGCAAGGTGCGCGGCACCAGCGGACGGCGCCGCACCCTCGGTCTGCACGGCACCGTCGGCGTCTGGGCCTCGGCCGGGTTCATCTTTCTCTCCGCCACTGGCCTCACCTGGTCGACGTACGCGGGCGAGAACATCGACGTCCTGCGCACCAGCCTCGGCCAGTCCACCCCGTCGGTGTCGGCCGCGGCGGGCGGCGAGCACACGGGGCACGGCGCGGCGGCCGGTGCCGGGAGCGCCGCCGAGCACGGCGTCGGCCTCGACAAGGTGCTGGCCGCCGCCCGCGCCGAGGGCCTGGGCGACCCCGTCGAGATCGTCCCGCCCGCCGACGAGTCCTCCGCGTACGTCGTGAAGCAGGTCCAGCGGAGCTGGCCCACCAAGCAGGACGCGGTCGCCGTGGACCCGTCGACGGGCGAGGTGCTCGACGTCCTGCGCTTCGCGGACTTTCCGGTGCTCGCGAAACTGACCCGGTGGGGTATCGACGCGCACAGCGGGATCCTGTTCGGGATCGTCAACCAGCTCGTGCTGATGGCCCTCGCGCTCTCGCTCGTCCTGCTCATCGTCTGGGGCTACCGGATGTGGTGGCAGCGCGGCAGGGCCTCCGCCTTCGGCCGCCCGATCCCGCGCGGCGCCTGGCAGCAGGTGCCCCCGCTGCTCCTGGTGACGCTGCTGGCGGGCGTGGCCGTCGTGGGCTACTTCGTTCCGCTGCTCGGCATTCCGCTGGCCGCCTTCATCGCCCTCGACGTGATCCTTGGCGAGATCGACCACCGGCGTGGCAACCGGACATCCGGGGAGCGGGCCGGCGCCAAGCCGTAGACGGTAAACGGTGACGGTAGGTGGTACGAGAAGGCCCGGCTCCCCCCGAATTCAACGGAAGGGGAGCCGGGCCGTCCTGCCTGTCGTGGACCACGTGGATTCCGTGGACTACTCGAAGGCGTCGAAGTCGCCCGCGAGGGCCGAGGCGAGCTTCATGTGCGGTGCGGCCTCCTCATGGCGGCCCTGCCGCTGGAGCGTGCGCCCGAGCAGCAGCCGGGCGTACTGCTCCACCGGGTCGCGCTCGACGAGGACGCGCAACTCGGCCTCGGCGCGCTTGAGCTGGGCCGAGTGGTAGTAGGCGCGGGCCAGCAGCAGGCGGGGTGCGGTCTGCTCCGGCGCCTCCTCGACCAGCCCGCCCAGCACACGCGCCGCGCCGGCGTAGTCCTTGGCCTCGAAGAACAGCCCCGCCCGCTCCCAGCGCTCGGCGGCGGTCCCGTGGTCGTAGTAGGTGTTGGTCGTGGTCTCCACTCGTGCCTCCTTCGGAGGCGGTAACCGGCCAGGGCCGAGAATCATTCCGCCGCTGGTCCGGCGAGGGCGGTCAGTTCGGCGTTGGCCCGCCCGATGATCAGGGACAGCACCCGGCCGGCGACGGCCAGATCCTCCGTGGGGATGCCGGCGTAGATCCGTGCGGAGATCGGGGCGGTCTCGCCGCTGGTGATGCGGTACAGCTCGCGGCCCGCGTCCGTGATCGTGAGCCGGGTGGAGTCGGCCGTCAGCAGCCCACCTTCGACAAGCTGCCCGACGACCGTGTGCGCCTCGGCCCTGTCGATCTTCAGCGCGCCGCCGATCTCGCCGACGAGCGACTCGCGCTCGACCGGCCCCTCGGCGATGGCGACGAGCCTGAGCGTCACCGACTGCTGGAAGGTGACACCGTGCCGGGCCAGCACGTTCTCCAGGACCGCCCGCCCGGCGTAGTGGGCGAGGCCTATGAGGCGGGCATCGAGGACCGGCGTGCCGGGGGTTGCGGTGGATGTGGTGGTGGGTGTGGTCATGACTGCTCCTTCTCGGAGTCGGCGTGGAGAGGGGTGTCGAGCAGTAGTGCCAGATCGCGGGTGAAGTCCCGGGTGCGCTCGCTGCCCAAACCCCCGAGGGGCTCCAGCAATTGCTGCAACAGCCCCTGTACGACAGTGATCGCGCGCCAGGTGACCTCCCGGCCCTCCTCGGTGAGGGCCAACCGCACGGCACGCGGGTCCTGTGGGTCCCGGGTGCGTTCGAGCAGACCGGCGGTCTCCAGGGCGCGGGCGAGCTTCGACACGTACAGCGGTTCGAGGCCGGTGTGGTCGGCGAGCTGCCGCTGACTGGGGCGCGAACCGGTGCGCCGCATCCCGTACAGCGACGCGACCAGGGCGTACTGCGCGTGGGTCAGCCCCAGGGGGGCGACCGCCCGGTCGACGGCCACGCGCCACTTCGTCGACAGACGCCAGACCAGATAGCCGGGCGTCGCGCCCTCGGATGTCGAACTCATGACAGATACAGTACATGGATACTATGTCCATGGCTACTAAGTGAGCGTGGGGAGAGACGCCGGAAGCGGCGGACGGGGGCAGTTCCCCCCGTCCGCCGCTTCCGGCGGTGACGGTCAGGTCTTGACGGTGCCCGTCGTCGGCTCCTGGCCGGGCAGGAATTCGGCGGAGGCCAGGTGTTCGCGCAGCCCCTGTTCGGTGCTGCTCACGTGCAGCAGAGCGGCGGCCTGGCTGAGGGACACATCCCTTATGCACAGCGCCCGGTAGATCGCCTCGTGCTCGGCGAGGGTGCGCCCGGCGGCCTGGGCGTCGACCAGCCCACGCCAGATACGGGCGCGCAGCGTACGGCCGGAGATGGCCTCCAGGAGAGTGAGCAGCGTGTCGTTGCCCGTCGCCGCCACGACGGCGCGGTGGAAGGCCGCGTCGTGGACGCTGAGCCGCTTGATGTCGTCGCGTGCCTCGCGCATGGCGTCCAGGTGCGTCTTGACCTCGGCGAGCTGGTCGTCGGAGATCCGGGTGGCGGCCAGCGCGGTCGCCATCGGTTCGAGGAGCCGGCGTACCTCCATGAGGTCCTGCAGGGCGGCCGAGTCTCCCTGGAGCAGTTCCACCGCTCCGCCGAGGCCCTCGAAGAGCAGCCGGGGCTCCAGGCTGGTCACGTAAGTGCCGTCGCCCCGGCGGACCTCCAGGATCCGCGCGACGGCGAGTGCCTTGACCGCCTCGCGGGCGAGGTTGCGGGACAGGCCCAACTGGGCCGCCAGATCCGGTTCCGGCGGGAGCTTCGATCCCGGTGGCAGGGCGCCCGTGCGGATCAGTTCACGGATCTGTTCTATGGCCTTGTCCGTCAGTGACAACGGGAGCTCCTTTCATGACCGCTCTCCGCGGGCACGTCCGACCTGATCAGTGCCTGGGTACGAAGATCGTCCCAAAGGCCTTCGGGGATGTGCCGACGATGGAGTTCCGCGTTGCGTTCCACCTGTTCGGGGCTCCGCATGCCGAGCGTGACGTTGATGATACTGGGATGGCTGAACGGGAATGCCATGGCTGCGGCCGGGAGGGTCGTGCCGTGCTGTTCGCAGACGTCGGCGATCGCCCGTGCGCGGTCGATGAGTTCCGCTGGGGCGTCCTGGTAGTCGTATTTCATGCCTTCGGCGGGCCGGTCGCGGGAGAGGAGGCCGGAGTTGAAGACGCCGACGGCGACGACGCTCTTGCCGTGTTCCTGTGCGGCGGGCAGGACGTCGTCGAGTCCTGTCTGGTCGAGGAGGGTGTAGCGGCCGGCGAGCATGACGATGTCGGCGGCTGTTTCGCGGAGGAAGCGGGCGAGCATGGCTGACTGGTTCATGCCGGCGCCGATGGCGCCGATGACGCCTTGGTCGCGGAGTTCGGCGAGGGCGGGCATGGCTTCGTCGGCGGCCTGTTGCCAGTGGTCGTCGGGGTCGTGGAGGTAGACGACGTCGAGGCGGTCGAGGCCGGTCCGCTCCAGTGTTGCCTCGATGGAGCGCAGGACGCCGTCGCGGCTGAAGTCCCACTGGCGGCGCAGGTCGTCGGGTACGGCGAAGCCGTCGGTGTCGACGCCCTGGGGGTGTTCGTTGGGGACGAGGAGGCGGCCGACCTTGGAGGAGATGACGTACTCGTCCCGGGGGCGTTCTCGCAGGGCTGCTCCGAGGCGTTGTTCGGAGAGGCCGAGGCCGTAGTGGGGTGCGGTGTCGTAGTACCGGATACCCGCGTCCCAGGCCGCGTTGATCGCGGCCGCCGCGCCCTCGGCCGGGGTGACCCGGTAGAGGTTGCCGATGACGGAGGCGCCGAAGCCGAGTTCGGTGAGCTCGACCGTGGTGTTCGGGATCTTTCGGTGTCGCATGGCGGGATCTCCTGGGAGGCAGGTTTCGTAGGGCGTTTGTCGGACGCGGTGCCTGTTACCGGCCGAGCCAGCCGCCGTCGACGGGGAGGGTGGTGCCGTGGATGTAGTTGGCGGCGTCGGAGGCGAGGAAGACGGTGGCTCCGGCGAGGTCGTCGGCGTTGCCCCAGCGTCCGGCGGGGATGCGTTCGAGGATGGCCTTGCTGCGGGCCTGGTCGTCCTGGAGGGCCTGGGT
>NZ_LIQQ01000328.1 GCF_001418565.1 Streptomyces graminilatus
GAGTGGGCGCCGGCGAGGGCGCGGGGCTCTTCTTGACGGTCGGGCGTCCGGAATCGGCCGCCGCGTCCCACTTCACGGCCTCCATCTGGAGCGAGGGTGCCGAGGAGTCGAAGACCCAGTGCTGTTCGGCGGACTCCTCGCGCGGCTTCAGGACCAGCGGCGCGTCCCCCTCGCCCGCCGCGTCCGCCGGGGCCAGCGCCAGCTCCTGGTTCCAGCGCGGGACCAGGGCGCCCTGGAGGGTGAAGTCGTAGCGCACGTTCCTGGCGCCCGGCCGGGCCGGTCCCGTGCACGGGGCGAGGACGACCGAGTAGCCGAGACGGGAGTCGAGGCAGAGGTCCGGGGCGGCGGCGCTGCGCAGCAGGCCGTCGGGCTCGTACGACCACGCCTGGCCGGCCGCCGCCGAGCAACTCGTCAGCTCGGTCTCCGCGCCCTTGACGGCCCTGCCTCCGACGACGCCGACGCACAGCCCGGACGCGATGTTGTGCAGCCGGCCGCGCGGGGCGCCCTTCGTGGTCTCCCCCGACCCGATCCTCGATGGGGCGCCGGCCTTGCCCGAGCCGTTGGTGGCGGTGTCCGCCGGGGTGGTCCCGGCGACCGTCGTGCCGTTCTCGTCGTCCGGGCCCAGGACGGTCCACAGGACCAGCGGGACGAGGACCAGGGCGCTCACGGTCGTGACGGCCAGGACACGGTTGCGGCGCCGGGCCGCACGCCGGGCCGCCTTGTGGGCGGAGCGGGACGAACTGGGGCCGGCCTCCGCCTCGTCGGAGGGCGGCTCGGTGGAGGCAAGCTCGGGTGGGGCGGGCGCGTTCTCGGGCATGGGCGGAGCCTGGGCCAGGACACGCGGGACCGGGAGCACGCTCTCGACCGTCGCCATCTCGATGACCGGGGCCTGTTCGACCTCGACGATCGCGCTCTCCGCCGCGCGTCCCGGGCGGGACTCCAGATAGGCGCGCGCACCCCAGCCGAGGACCCCCTCGGCGAGCGCGAGGGCGAGGTCGCCGTTGAACTGGTTCAACTGGTCGGCGGCGTACCGGCAGTGCTTGCAGTCGGCGAGGTGCTTGGCGAGGTCGGGATCGATGTCCGTGGTGCGGCGCCGGCAGGTGACGTCGATCAGCCGGATGTAGCGGCGGCACTCCTCCTGGGGCACGACCTCGCGGTGGACGTGCAGGCACTCCTCGCGCAGACGGCCACGGGCCCGGCCGAGTTCCACCTTGGCGTCCGCCACACTCAGCCCCAGCAGGCCGGCGGGTATCTCCAGCGGTTCGCCCTCGACCTCCGCGTGCCACAGCAGGCAGCGCGCGGACTGCTGGAGGTTCTGGAACGCCCTGGAGAGCAGCCGCCGGTCGGCCGCGGGCAGCAGGCGCGCGGCGACGCGGTTCCCGCCGCCGGGCGTGGCGCGCAGCTCGGGGTGGAGCATCTCGAGGCGGTGGTCGCCCTCCCACTCGGCGGCCAGCCGGCGCACGGTGACCAGGAGGTGGGGCCGCCAGGCGTCGGTGGGGCCGCTCTGGCGCAGGGATTCCCCGAAGATACGGGTGAACGCGGCGGTGGTGAGCATTCCCGCGGGGCGCGGGCCGCTGGTGCACAGCCGGGCATAGGCGAAGGCTGCTTCCCAGTGCCGGTCGAGCAGTTCACCGACGGGATGGAGCGCGGGCGTCGTCCCGGACCACTTCTTCAGCTCCGCGCTGAGTTCGACATCCGAGGCGTCGTACGCGGGAGCCGGTGTAGGGGAATTCGACAGGCCTGCGTCTTTCACGTCTGTATTCCTCCACGGACAATTCGGGATTCAGTCCATACCCTGGGGTATGCGACCCTGCCGACGAAACGCCAGGATCCGACCAAACAGGAAATCGGCAGCACGAACGCCCGCAGCGGACAGCTCTTTTGGAGCGGGGAGTCAGCGGGGGTGTCGCGCACGTGCGGCGAGAACAAGGCCTGTCCGCACGCCGACGCGCACACCTTTGCACAGCTCATCGACACGTAACAAGAGATCGCGTCATCTTCCGTATCGCACTGCGAGCCAATGCGGCTGACTGTGTGTCAACTAGTCACGCCTTTGGCGTCGGACACCCTGTCGACATCCTCATCGCAAACGGTATTGACTTCGCTCGGAGGCGTTTCCGCCGTCGCGACCCGCCACCCCGGATTCCGCCGGATCGCGTCTGCACAGTGCGCGGTACGCGCCCGGGGGCGTCCCGTGACGCTCGCGGAACACCCGGTTGAAGTGGAACGGGCTGGCGAAACCGGAGGCGAGGGCGACGCGTTCCACGGGCAGGTCGGTGGCCTCCAGCAATCGGGCCGCGTGCCGCAGCCGGGCCTCGCGCAGCGCCCGCATCGGGGACCGGCCGAGCTGCTCCGTGAACAGGTGCGCGAACCGCGAGGGTGAGAGGGCGACCTCCTCGGCGAGCGACCGGACGCTGTGCGGGGCGGCGGGGTCGGCGGCGATGAGCGCTTCCGCCCGGCTCACCCGGGGGTCGACCCCCGGCCGGGGCGGCAGGGGGCGGGCGGCTGCCGAGGCGAGCAGGACGATCTCCTCCAGGGCGCAGAGGGAGAGTTCGCGGGCGGCGGTGCCGTGCGCGACGGCGGTCGGACCGTCCAGGGTGGCCGGTGCGGCGGATGATCCGGGCGGGCTGGTGGCTCCGCCCGGCCAGCGGGCGTAGGCCAGCACGCGTGCGAACGCCGTCGCCATACGGTCGTGCTGGGCTTCCGGGACCGGCGCGACGACGTACATTCCGTCGCCGACGGCGTACGGGCTCAGCCAGGCCGTCCAGGAGGGGCGGGCCTGGCAGTGCGCCCACCAGAACCGCCAGCGCCGGGCGCCCGGCCGGACCAGATAACGGTGGGGCACTCCCGGACCGAGGACCACGAGGTCTCCGGCGCCGGCTCGCGCCTCGGCCGCGCCCTGGGTCAGCAGACCGTGGCCGTCCGTGGTCCAGGTGAACAGCCAACTGTCGGCGCCCTGCGGCCGGTTGACGGCGTAGCCGGGCCCCTCGTCGTAACGCCCGACGGTCACCAGGCCCGGCGGTGGTGAGCAGTCAGCGGTCTCGGGCAATCCGTCAGCTTTCACGGGCATCCTCTTACCGGGTGCGGCAACCCTAGTCTGGCGGCCGGCGACAGCGGACCGAAGGAGTCGACGATGACAGCCACGGGCATCGGTGCCGCCGGGGCGCCCATCCTGCCGGAGGAGGAGCGCCGGCGCTTCGAGGAGGACGGGTTCACCGTCGTTCGGGGTCTGTTCGGGTACGACGAGATCGCCGCGCTCCGCGCCGAGTTCGCGGCGCTGCACGCGGCCGGTCCGGTGCCGGGGCACTTCGAGCCGCGCCCGTCCGGGCGGGACGGGCGGCCGGCGGACCCGTTGGACGCGTATCCGCGCGTGATGCAGCCGCACGAGTTCCATGAGCCGTCGCTGGACTGGCTGCTGGATCCCCGGCTGCGCGCCGTCCTTGAGGAGCTGTTCGGCGAGGAGGTGCTGGCCGCGCAGAGCATGTTCTATTTCAAGCCGCCGGGTGCCCGTGGCCAGGCGCTGCACCAGGACAACTTCTATCTGCGGGTCGAGCCGGGCACCTGTGTGGCCGCGTGGATCGCCTGCGAGCCGATCGACCGGGACAACGGCGGCCTTGAGGTCGTGCCGGGCACCCACCGCATGGACGTGTTCTGCCCGCAGGAGGCGGACGAAGGGGTCTCCTTCGCCCGGGAATACGTGCCCCCGCCGCCCGGTCTGACCGCGGTGCCGGTCGACATGGCGCCTGGTGACGTCCTGTTCTTCAACGGCAGCCTGGTGCACGGCTCGCGGCCCAACCGGAGCGCCGACCGGTTCCGCCGCTCGTTCATCGGGCACTACGTGGGCCGCTCGGCCGAGCGCATCGGCGGTTTCTACCGCACGATCTCCATGGACGGCGAGCGGGTCCGGCTGCGCGAGAGCGAGGGCGCGGGGCCGTGCGGTACGGAGTTCGGCCCGGCCTCCGTACCGCACTGACGCGTCGCCGCGCTCCGGTCAGTGACCGCTGATCGCGTGCGGGGTGTACGGCGCCCCCAGTTCCTCGATCTCCTTGTCGGTCAGGACGAGGTCGAGGGCGGCCACCGCGTCGTCGAGGTGGTGCGGCTTGGTGGCGCCGACGATCGGGGCGGTCACCGGGCTCTGGTGCAGCAGCCAGGCCAGGGCCACCTGGGCGCGGGGGACGTCTCGCTGCTCCGCGATACGGGCGACCGTCTCGACGATCGTGCGGTCGCTGTCCTGGTAGAAGAACATGCCGAGGTCGGACTGGGCGCGCCCGGTGGTGGTGTCCCAGTCGCGGGTGAGGCGGCCCCGGGCCAGCGGGCTCCACGGCAGGACGCCGACGCCCTGGTCGACGCAGAGGGGCAGCATCTCGCGCTCCTCCTCGCGGTAGATGAGGTTGTAGTGGTTCTGCATCGACACGAACCGGGTCCAGCCGTTCTCCCGGGCCGTGTACTGGGCCTTGGCGAACTGCCAGGCGTACATCGAACTCGCCCCGATGTAACGGGCCTTGCCCGCCTTGACGACGTCGTGCAGGGCCTCCATCGTCTCCTCGATCGGGGTCTCGGCGTCGTAGCGGTGGATCTGGTAGAGGTCGACGTAGTCGGTGCCGAGGCGGGTGAGGCTGTTGTCGATCTCGGTCATGATCGCCTTGCGGGACAGACCGGCACCGTTGGGCCCGGGCCGCATCCGGAAGTGCACCTTGGTGGCCAGCACGATCTCGTCGCGGCGGGCGAAGTCGGCCAGCGCCCTGCCGACTATCTCCTCGCTGGTGCCGTCGGAGTACATGTTCGCCGTGTCGAAGAAGTTGATCCCGGCGTCGAGGGCCTGGCGGATCAGCGGGCGCGACGTCTCCTCGTCGAGGGTCCACTCGTGGGCCCCGCGGTCGGAAACGCCGTAGCTCATGCAGCCCAGACAGATCCGCGACACGTCCATGCCCGTCGAACCGAGCTTCACGTACTGCATCGTTGCTGCTCCTGCCTTCGTTCGGGGTGTCAGAGCGAGCGTACGCCCGAGCTGTTCACGGGCCCTGTGTCCGCCCTGGAGCGGCGCTTGAGGGTGTCTTGAAAGCGTCGGAAGGCCCGGTCGCGGGCTTCTGGCGACTGACGTGGGTGGCCAAGGGCGTCGGCGCGTCGGCGCCCATTTGACCCGTCGGCGTTCCGGACGCTTGGATCCTTTCCGTGCCGGGCCGAGTGCCCGGTGCGCAGAGGTACGCCCAGCCGGTAGTGGCCGTACCCGCGATCGTTGGAGCGGACATGCCCGCCGAGGGTGCGCCTCACGCCGGAGGTCTCAGGACGGTGGCGGTCGCACTGACGACCGTCTGCGCGGCGGTGTGGGGCCCAACCGCGTGCGGTGCCGCGCCGGAGCCGCCGTCTCCCGCGTCTCCCTCTTCGGCCTCTTCGGCCTCTTCGGCCAAGGTCGAACTGCCGCCTGCGCACGCCGGTTTCGACTACCAGATCGGTGGTGCCTACCCGCCCCCGCCGGGCGTGCGCATCGTCAGCCGTGACCGTACGGCGGCGCCCGCGCCCGGCCTCTACAACATCTGCTACGTCAACGCCTTCCAGGCACAGCCCGGCGCGGAGAGGTCGTGGCCCGCCGATCTGCTGCTGCGGGACGCGAAGGGCGAGACCGTCGTCGACGAGGACTGGAACGAGGCCCTGCTCGACATCCGTACGGCGGCCAAGCGCAAGCGGATCGCGGCGCGTGTGAACGAGTGGATCGACGGCTGCGCGGACAAGGGCTTCGACGCGGTCGAGCCCGACAACTACGACAGCTACACCCGCTCCGACGACCTTCTCACCGCCTCCGACGCCACCGCCTTCATCACGCTCCTCTCCGCCCACGCCCACGCCCGCGGGCTGGCCATCGGCCAGAAGAACACCATCCAGCTGGCCGGGCTCCGGAAGCGGACCGGGCTGGACTTCGCGGTCGCGGAGGAGTGCGGCGAGTACGACGAGTGCGGGGGGGTACGCGCGGGCGTTCGACAACCGGGTGGTCGTGATCGAGTACACCGACTCCGGGCTCCGCAAGGCCCTCGCGGCCTACGGCAACCGGCTGAGCATCGTCCGCAGGGATGTCGGTGTGTCGACGCCCGACAGCGCCGAGTACATCCGCCGGACCCACTGACGCTTCACCGTGCGGCGAGCAGCTCCAGGCCCCGTTCCCACCCGAACTCCGCTGCCCCACCGTCCTGTTCGGCGTCACCGGCATACGGGTCCGCGAACCGCACCCCCATCCCGCGCAGCCGTTCCAGGCTCGCCCAGTAGGCGGGATGCGTGGCCAACGCCTCGCCCACGCACGGCAGTACGGCTATCGGCACCCCCAGCCCGCTCACCTCGCACAGCGTGCCCAGGGCGAGGGTGTCGGCGATGCCGGCCGCCCATTTGTTGAGGGTGTTGAAGGTGGCGGGCGCGACGAGCACGGCGTCGGGTGCGGGAAAGGGCCGTGGATCACCCGGCCTGCGCCAGGCGGACCGGATCGGGCGCCCGGTCTGTGTCTCGACGGCGTCCGTGTCGAAGAACCCCATGGCGAGGGGCGTCGCGATGACCCCGACCTCCCAGTCCTTTTCCTGCGCGGCGGTGATCAGCTTGCTGACGTCGGAGGCGACTCCGGCGGCGCAGACGACGACGTAGAGGAAGGGTTTCGCGGCCGGTGCGGGCGTCTCGGTCATCCGGAAACCCTAAATGACTTGCCGGTGAGCGGGCCCCGACCACAGGATCACGCCATGCATACGATCGAAGCCTCCCGGCCGCTGCCCCTCGCCACCGCTCGTCCGGTGCGGGGCCGGCAGCAGCCCGGCCGCCCCTGGAGGCCCGTGCTTCCCCGGTCATGACGGCCGCGCTCGTCGCGGGGCTGCTCGCGGGGTACGGCATCGCCGTCCCGGTCGGAGCGGTCGCGACCTATCTCGTCTCCCTCACGGCACGTACGTCCCTGCGGACCGGTGTGTGCGCGGCGCTCGGCATCGCCACCGCAGACGGTCTCTACGCCCTGCTGGCCGCGCTCGGCGGAACCGCCCTGGCCGGCGCCCTGCACCCGGTGCTGGTGCCGCTGCGCTGGGCCTCCGCCCTGGTGCTGGCCGCCCTCGCGGTCTGGGGCGGGATCGGCGCCCTGCGGCAGTACCGCGCCGGCCTGCTCGCCGTACGCGCCGACCCCGCGCCGCCGAGCCCGCTGCGGGCGTTTCTCACGCTGGTCGGCATCACGCTGCTCAACCCCACCACCGTGATCTACTTCGCCGCGCTGGTCCTCGGCAGCCGCGCCTCGGACGCCGTGTCCCCATGGGAGCAGGGGGTCTTCGTGGTCGCGGCCTTCCTCGCCTCGGCCAGTTGGCAGGTGCTGCTCGCCTCCGGCGGCGCGCTGCTCGGCCGGACGCTGACGGGCCGGCGCGGGCGGCTGGTGACGGCCCTTGTGTCCAGTGCGGTGATCATGGCGCTGGCGGTACGGATGGTGGTGGCACCGATGTGACGACGATCTGTGCCGATGTCTTCACGCCGCCCGGATGATTCAGCCGCGTCCCGGTGTTGACCTCTCGTGGCAATGGTCACGACGACGAGACGATGGGACGAACTCCATGCCTCTTGAGGGTGAGTACGAAGCCAGCCCGACCCAATGGGTGCGTGAGCAGGTGGAGTTGTACGAGAGCTCCGGCGGCACCGAGGGAACGACCTTGCTCGACACCGGATTGCCGGTCGTGCTGCTCACCACCCGGGGTGCCAGGAGCGGCAAGATCCGCAGGACACCCCTGATGCGGGTGGAGCACGACGGCGTGTACGCGGTGGTCGCCTCGCTGGGTGGAGCGCCGAAGCATCCGGTCTGGTACTTCAACGTGCTCGCCGATCCGCACGTCGACATCCAGGACGGGCCGGTGCGCGAGGACAGGGTCGCCCGTGAGGTGACGGGTGAGGAGAAGTCCGTGTGGTGGGAGCGGGCGGTCGCCGCGTTCCCGCAGTACGCGGAGTACCAGAAGAAGACGGACCGCGACATACCCGTGTTCGTCCTCGAACCGGCCGCCGGGAACTGACCCGGTGCCCGCAGGAGTGAACCGTCCGCCTCCGGGCACCTGACCCCCAGGCCCCGCCGCGCCCCCCGTCGCGGCGGGGTTCCCCGCCGCCTTCGCCGCCGTGTCAACGCTGTTCGGGTGCCGTCGGCGCGACCCGGCGGAGGGTGAAGG
>NZ_LIQQ01000329.1 GCF_001418565.1 Streptomyces graminilatus
CTGAAGACGGACCGCAACCTCAACCGCCTCCTGTCGCACGCCGACATGATGCCCGTCACCGACCGCAGCGCGACGCGTTCCTGACGGACCGCCACGGCGCCGGCCGCGCCGACCCCGCCCCGCCCGGACGACGTCCCTGCCCCCACCCGGAGGTGTCAACCATGAACAAGCACCACCCATGCATCGTGGACCTGAGCGACACGGAACCCAACCGCAGACGCGGCGGCGATCTGCGGGCCGTGCTCACTCCCGCCACGGTCGGTTCCACCAGCGGCTTCATGGGCCTGGCGATCGTCCAGCCCGGCGAGCGCATCGGCGAGCACTACCACCCGTACTCCGAGGAGTTCGTGTACGTCGTCGCCGGCAGCCTCGAAGTGGACCTGGACGGCGAGACGCACTCCCTCAGGCCCGACCAGGGCC
The DNA here is from genome assembly GCF_001418565.1 of Streptomyces graminilatus. Lineage (GTDB taxonomy): Bacteria > Actinomycetota > Actinomycetes > Streptomycetales > Streptomycetaceae > Streptomyces > Streptomyces graminilatus. Next base: position 421 of record NZ_LIQQ01000329.1, read on the forward strand.
TGATGATCCCCATCGACGTGCGCCACCGCTTCCGCAACGTCGGTGACGTGGAGGCCCGCATGGTCTTCCACCTGGGCCCGCTTGCCCCCCGCCCCAGCCTCGGGCACGTCGACACCGAGGTGACCGAGACCGCCGCACCCGGCATGGAGTTCGCCGTCGGCGGGCCGGAACGGCTCGCTCCGGACAACGGACAGCCGTCCGAGCGAAGCGGGGCCATACGGTGACCCGGCGGGTGGCTGTCACCGGTATCGGTGTGGTCGCTCCCGGCGGCACCGGGACGACGGCGTTCTGGAACCTCCTCGCCGACGGCCGTACCGCGACCCGGGGCATCACGCTGTTCGATCCGGCGGGCCTGCGCTCGCGCATCGCCGCCGAATGCGACTTCGACCCGTTCGCGCACGGCCTGGACCCGGAGCCGCTCCAGCACGCCGACCGCTACATCCAGTTCGCCATGGTCGCCGCCGCCGAAGCCGTCGGCGACTCCGGACTCGACACCGTCACCCAGGACCCCTGGCGCGTCGCTGTCTCCCTGGGCAGCGCCGTCGGCGGCACCACCCGCCTCGAACACGACTACGTCAAGGTCAGCGCGGGCGGACAGCGGTGGGACGTCGACCACCGGGGCGCCGACCCGCAACTGCACCGGGCCTTCTCGCCCAGCACCCTCGCCTCGGTCGTCGCCGAACAGTTCGGCGCCCAGGGCCCGGTGCAGACCGTCTCCACCGGCTGCACCTCCGGGATCGACGCGGTCGGCTACGCCTTCCACACCATCGAGGAGGGCCGCGCCGACATCTGCATCGCCGGCGCGGCGGACTCCCCGATATCGCCGATCACGATGGCCTGCTTCGACGCCATCAAGGCGACGTCGGACAACAACGACGACCCCGAACACGCCTCCAAGCCCTTCGACGCCCGCCGCAACGGCTTCGTCATGGGCGAGGGCGCGGCGGTCCTCGTCCTGGAGGAGTACGAACACGCCAGGGCCCGGGGCGCGCACATCTACTGCGAGATCGGCGGCTACGCCACCTACGGCAACGCCTACCACATGACCGGTCTGACCAGCGAGGGACTGGAGATGGCCCGGGCGATCGACTCCACGCTCGACCAGGCCCGCCTCGACCCCACACTGATCGACTACGTCAACGCCCACGGCTCGGGCACCAAACAGAACGACCGGCACGAGACCGCCGCGGTGAAGCGGTCCCTGGGCGCCCACGCCTACGACACCCCCATGAGCTCCATCAAATCCATGGTGGGCCACTCCCTCGGCGCGATCGGCGCGATCGAGGTCGTCGCGTGCGTCCTGGCGCTCAAGCACCAGGTCGTACCGCCGACGGCGAACTACGAGACACCCGACCCCGAGTGCGACCTGGACTACGTGCCGCGTACCGCGCGCGAACGCAGGCTCAGGAACGTGCTCTCCGTCGGCAGCGGATTCGGCGGTTTCCAGTCGGCCGTACTGCTGACCGGGGCGGGCGGGAGGACGCGATGACCAAACGGCAGACCAAGCCCAACCGGCGCACCCCGCGCGCGGCCATCACCGGTATCGGTGTGATCGCGCCCAACGGTCTGCGGACCGACGCGTACTGGAAGGCCGTCGGCGAGGGCCTCGTCGTCCTGGACGGGATCACCCGCGACGGCTGCGGACACCTCCCGCTCCGGGTGGCCGGAGAGGTCCGGGGCTTCGACGCCGCGAGCCTCATCGAGGAGCGTTTCCTCGTCCAGACCGACCCGTTCAGCCACTTCGCCATGGCCGCCGCCCAACTCGCGCTCGACGACGCCGGAATCGCCCGGGGCGAGCCCCCGGAACCGTTCGACATCGGTGTGATCACCGCGGCCGGCTCCGGCGGCGGCGAGTTCGGGCAGCGGGAACTGCAGAAGCTGTGGGGCCAGGGCTCCCGGTACGTCGGCCCGTACCAGTCCATCGCCTGGTTCTACGCCGCCAGCACCGGCCAGATCTCCATCCGCGGCGGCTTCAAGGGACCGTGCGGGGTCGTCGCGAGCGACGAGGCCGGCGGCCTGGACGCCGTCGCCCACGCCGCCCGTGCCGTACGGCGCGGCACCGGCGCGGTCGTCGTCGGCGGCGCGGAGGCACCCCTCGCCCCCTACTCGATGGTGTGCCAGCTCGGCTACGCCGAACTCAGCACCGCCGAGGACCCGGCCCGCGCCTACCGGCCCTTCACCAAGGGCGCCTGCGGGTTCGTGCCCGCCGAGGGCGGCGCGATGCTCGTCGTCGAGGACGAGAACCGCGCCCGGGAACGGGGGGCGGCCGTCCGGGCCACCGTCGCCGGCCACGCAGCCACCTTCACCGGAGCCTCCCGCTGGGACCGGTCCCGGGAGGGGCTCGCCCACGCGATCAGGGGCGCCCTCGACGAGGCCGGCTGCGCCCCCGAGGAGATCGACGTCGTGTTCGCCGACGCGCTCGGTGTGCCGGAGGCGGACCGCGCGGAAGCGCTGGCCATCACCGACGCCCTCGGCGAGTACGGCGCCAAGGTCCCCGTCACGGCGCCGAAGACCGGCATCGGGCGCGCCTACTGCGGGGCGCCCGTGCTGGACATCGCCGCCGCGGTGCTCGCCATGGAGCACCGCCTGATCCCGCCCACCCCCAACGTGTTCGACATCTGCCACGACCTCGACCTGGTGATGTCCCGCGCTCGCCCCGCCGAGCCGCGCACGGCCCTGGTCCTCAGCCGGGGACTGATGGGTTCCAACGCGGCGCTGGTCGTGCGCCGCGCAGACGACTCCGCCCGTTGACCGACGGGCGGGAAGGAGACACCCGCATGCTCACCACCCAAGTGACCTACGACGAACTGGCCACCCTCATGAAGAGGGGAGCCGGAGTCACCGTCGACCCCCGCGAGCTGGAGCGGGCCTCGGACACCCCCTTCGGGATCCTCGGCCTCGACTCGCTCGGCCTGCTCGGCATCGTCGGCGAACTGGAGAACCAGTACGGGCGCTCGCTGCCCCCGGACTCGGAGCGCTGCAGGACGCCCCAGGAGTTCCTCGACCTCGTCAACAGCACCCTCAAGGCTGGAGCCTGAAGTGTCCGGACACACCGAGAACAGCATCACCATCGACGCGCCCATCGATCTCGTCTGGGACATCACCAACGACATCGAGAACTGGCCCCGGCTCTTCACCGAGTACTCGTCCCTCGAAGTGCTCTCCCGCGAGGGCGACACGACGGCCTTCCGGCTGACCATGTACCCGGACGACAACGGCACCGTCTGGAGCTGGGTCTCCGAACGGACCGTCAACCGGGCCACCCGCACCGTCCGCGCCCGCCGGGTCGAGACGGGCCCCTTCGCCCACATGAACATCCTGTGGGAGTACAAGGAGCTGCCGGGCGGCGGCACCGAGATGCGCTGGACGCAGGACTTCGCGATGAAGCCCGAGGCGCCGGTCGACGACGACTGGATGACGGACAACATCAACCGCAACACCCGCACGCAGATGGGGCTCATCCGGGACCGGATCGAGCAGGTCGCCCGCGACCGCCAGAACGCCCCCCTGCCCAGCTAGTCACCGGCCCAGCCCAGGAAGGACACCCGATGCACCACGCCCTGATCGTCGCCCGTATGGCCCCCGGCTCGGCGCCGGCGATCGCCGACCTGTTCGCCGCCTCCGACAGCGGCGAACTCCCGCACCTCGTCGGTGTCACCCGCCGCAGCCTCTTCCAGTACGGCGACGTGTACCTGCACTTCATCGAGGCCGACCAGGACCCGGCGCCCGCCATCGCGAAGGTGGCCGGCCACCCCGAGTTCCGCAGCGTCAGCGACAAGCTCTCGGCGTACGTCTCCGCGTACGACCCGCAGACCTGGCGCAGCCCCAAGGACGCCATGGCGCACTGCTTCTACCAGTGGGAGCGCAACAGCGTCTGAGCGACCAAACCCCGAGGCCGGTACCGCGAGTTCGCGGTACCGGCCTCGGGGGTTTCGGCTGTGGTGCGGTCAGGCGGGGACGGTGCACTCGAAGGCGTGCAGATACGCGTTGACGGGGCGGATCTCACCGATGACCAGGCCCGCGTCCGTCAGCCGGTCGACCATGCTCTGCCGGGTGTGCTTCGCACCGCCGACATTGAGGAGCAGCAGCAGGTCCATGGCCGTGGTGAACTTCATCGACGGGGTGTCGTCCACGAGGTTCTCGATCACGATGACGCGCGCGCCTGGCCGCGCCGCCTTCCGGACGTTGGCCAGCGCCCTGCGGGTGCTGTCGTCGTCCCACTCCAGGATGTTCTTGATGATGTACACATCCGCGGTTACGGGGATGTCCTCCCGGCAGTCCCCGGCCACGACGGTCACCCGGGCGGCCAGTGAACCGCCTTCGCGCAGCCGGGGATCGGCGTTGCCCACCACTCCGGGCAGGTCGAGCAGCGTGCCGTGCATCTTGGGGTGCTTCTCCAGCAGGCTGGCCACGACCTGCCCCTGGCCGCCGCCGATGTCCGCGACCGAGGACACCCCGGTCAGGTCCAGCAGGTTGGCGACTTCCCGCGCGGACTGCTCGCTGGACGTCGTCATGGCCCGGTTGAAGACGTACGCGGACTCGGGGGCCTCCTCGTTGAGGTAGGAGAAGAACTCCCGGTCGTACATGTCCTCGAAGACGTTGTGGCCGGAGCGCACCGCCTCGTCCAACTGCGGCCAGACGTTCCACGTCCAGGGCTCGGTGCACCACAGCGCGATGTAGCGGAGGCTGTTCGGGTCGTCCTCGCGCAGCAGCCGGGACATCTGCGTGTGGGCGAAGGTTCCGTCGGGGCGCTCCTCGAAGACGCCCTGGCAGGACAGTGCGCGCAGCAGCCGCCTGAGGGTGTGGGGCTGGGTCTTCACCGCCGCCGCGAGGTCCTCCACGGTCGTGGGCGTGTCGTCCAGGGCGTCCGCTACGCCCAGCCGGGCGGCGGCGCGTACGGCGGCGGCGCAGGCCGCCCCGAACACGAGTTCCCGCAGCCGCATGGGAGCCGGGGGAGTGGGGGGAGCGGCGGAGACGGGCGGAGCCGGGTCAACGGTCGTCATGTGTTTCCTCGCCTCTGTGGTTGGGCCGTCTGGGGGGTGTGGAGCGGGCCGTCGGTCAGCACATCCCCGCGGGTTCGGAGACCCCGCAGGTGTTGCCGCTGAAGGTGTTCTTCTTGCCGGGGTCCCGGTCGGCGAGGTCCGCCGTGCCGTTGCGCAGTACGACGTTGTCGCGGATCTCGTTGTTTTCGTTGGAGGCGCCCACGAAGCTCTTGAACAGCACGATGCCGCCCGACAACGGGGAGTCGCCCACGTTGTCCTCGACCCTGTTCTTCGTCACCAGCGTCGTCTCGGTGCCGGTGAGGACGATGCCCGAGCCCTGGAGATAGGGCAGCCGGGGCGTCTTCGGGCACAGCTTGTTGTTGGCGTTGACGAGGTTCCGCTTGAGGGTCATGGCCCCGGCGCGCGGTGTGCCCTCGTCGCCGACGACGAACATCCCGACGCAGTTGCCGGTCGCCTCGTTGTGCTCGACGGTCAGGTTCCGCAGCCGCCGCACGGTGACGCCGACGCGGTTGCCGACCAGCCGGTTGTGGTCGATGACGACGCCCTTGGAGTCCTGGGCGCCGTCCTCCCGGTCGACGGTGTTGGCGACGAAGAGTCCGGCGTCGCCGTTGTCCTCGGCCGTGTTGTGGGAGAACACGGCCCGCACGGACCTCTCCTGGGCGATGCCCCACTGCCCGTTCTTCTCCGAGGTCACGTTCTGGACCTTCAGCCGGTCGGTCCACGACGCCCACAGGCCGTTCTTGGTGAAGCCCCGGATCGTCAGCGAGCGCAGGGTGACGTCCTTGACGGGACTGCTCTGGGTGCCGGTCACACAGATGCCGTTGCCGGCGGTGGCGCAGGCGTTCCCGGCGGCGGCCGGGTCCGGGACGATGACGGCGGGCCCGGCGACGGAGCCGCGCAGGGTCAGGTCCGGCACCGTGATGCGGACGCTCTCGTGGTAGGTGCCGGGGGAGAGGACGATCGTGTCCCCCGGACGGGCGGCGTCCACCGCCTGCTGGATCGATTCGCCGGGCTGTACCCGGTGGATGCGGAGCGTACGGGGCGCGGTGCGGTGGTCCGCCGGGGCGGCGGCGCCGAGCGCCGACGCCACCACGGCCGCGGTGCATGCGATGAGGGTGATCTGTCGAGTGGTCATATGCCGAAGCTAGGAGCGGGCGTTTCGGCTCGCCACCGCTGATCCCCCAGGTGGGCCCCCACCCGGCGCCGACGGGTCAGACGAGGTGGGCGAAGACGACTAGGTTGTCGGTGTAGTCCTTCACCGAGTGGTCGTAGTCACCGGCACAGGTGATCAGCCGGACCTGGGCCTGCGGGGTGTCGGCGTACACGCGCTGGTCGGGGAAGTCGTCCTTGGCGAACGTCTCGATGTCGTCGACCACGAAGACGGCCGTACGCCTGTCGGACCGGTTGACGGAGAACCGGTCCCCCTTCTTCAGCTCGCTGAGCCCCGCGAAGACGGCGGCGCTGGTCGCCGTGTCGACGTGCCCGGCGATGATCGCGGTCCCCGTCTCTCCCGGGGACACACCGTCCGCCTGCCAACCGACCAGGTTGGTGTCGTCGGCGGGCGGGGGCTGGAGATGGCCCGACTCACCGATGGAGAGGCCGACGAAGGGGGCGCTGACGCCGATGGCCGGGATGAGCAGCCGTGTCGGGCGGGCCCGCGGCAGATGCTTGCCGACCGGCCGCACGGCCGCGGACCTGGGCGTGGCCGACGAGGACGGGGCGTGAGCCACGGCGGCGCGCGGCGCGCGGTCGTCGTTCGTCGACGCGTCGTTCCCGGAGAGGAGAACGACCGCCGGGATCAGGAGTACGACGGTCCACGCGAGCAGACGTACGACAAAGCGCCGCCTGCGCGGCGGCGGTGCGGACTCAAGGGAGGGCAACGAGGTTGCCATCGGGAACCACCTCACTGGAACACGGGCACTGCATGTGGAGGGACGGAACGGGCCGGGCCGCCGCAGTGCGCACAGGCGGATGTGCGCACGCGACGGCCCCGGCTGCTATGTCAGGCATCGTCAGGACGCTGTGTCGGCCGCGTTCCTGCGACGCATCGCGAACGCACCGGCGCCGACGACCGCCAGGGCCGCCAGCCCGCCGGCCGTGACACTCGGAGCCGCGAGCGCGCCGCCACCGGTGTGCATGCCACCGCTGGGCTTCTCGTGCTTGGAGCCCCAGCCGCCCTTGGCGCCCTCCTCGCTGTCCTCCTTGCTCCAGTCGCCCTTCTTGCTCTCGTCCGAGCTGTCTTCCGTGCTCGCCTCGGTGCTGTCGTCCTTGCTCCAGTCCTTCTTGCCCTGGTCGGAGCTGTCGTCCTTGCTCCAGTCCTTCTTGCCCTGGTCGGAGCTGTCGTCCTTGCTCCAGTCCTTCTTGCTCTCGTCCGAGCTGTC
>NZ_LIQQ01000033.1 GCF_001418565.1 Streptomyces graminilatus
TCGAGATGACCCCGAGGCCGATCAGCCCGACGCGGGTCGGCCGGTCCGTGGGCCGGTTCACCGGGCCACCGCCTCGGGGAACGCGATGCCGCGTTCGGCGGCCAGGGCGGTCAGCTCGGCGTGCCGTTCGGCGGACAGCGGGACGCCGTGCTCCCGGTGGTGCGCGGCGGTCAGCTCCTCGGGCCGGCCCGGATAGCTGACCGGGCGGGCGGGATCGAGGGGCGGGCAGTCGAGGAGCGCGCCGAAGAGCCCGCCGGCCTCGGTGTGGAAGTCCGGCCCGGGACGCAGCGCGCCGGGGGCCAGGACGAGGGCGGTGAGACCGATGTCGTCGTCCCGCCCGCTGGGCCGCCCGTCACCGGTGAGCGCCTCCGGGGCGGGGCCGAGCCCGGCGCCGGGCACCAGCGCGGCCAGCACCTCGACCATCAGGCCGAGCCCGTACCCCTTGAACGCGCCGGTCGCCGGGTCACCGCCCAGCCAGCGCAGGAAGCCCGTCCCGGCGTCCAGGGCCAGCGGGTCGGTCACCGGGCGGCCCCCGGCGTCCTCCAGCCAGCCCTCCGGGATCGGCTCCCCGGCCCGCGCGGCGGCCCGCACCCTGCCGGTCGGCACCACCGTGGTGCTCATGTCCAGGACGTACGGGGGCAGGTCACCGGCGGGCGCCGCGACGCTGAAGGGGTTCGTGCCGAGCATCGCGGCCCGGCCGCCCGGCGGGCGGGCGATGCGCTGACGGCCGCAGTTGGAGGCGAGTACGGCGACCATGCCGCGCCGGGCGATCCGCGCCGTGTGATACCCCGCGCAGCCGAAGTGGGTCGCGTCGCGCATGGTCACCAGGGCTACACCGGTCTCCTGGGCGCGGTCGGCGGCCAGCTCCAGCGCCTCGGTCGCCGCCCACAGGCCGAGGGAGCGGCGTCCGTCGAGGAGGACGGCGGCACCGGTGTCGGTGATCTTCTCCGGTTCGGCGGTGGCGTCGATCCGGCCCGAGTCGAGAGCGGGCAGGTACAGCCGCGTGAGGTTGGTGAGGCCGTGCGAGGTGAGCCCGGTGAGGTCGCCGTGCACCAGCGCCCGCGCGGCGGTGCGGGCCCGCCCCTCCGGCACCCCGCGATCGGCGAAGACCTCGGCGGTGAAGGCCACCAGGGCGTCGTGGGAGACGCTCACCCCGTCGTGCGTCGGGGCTTGGGTCGGCTGGGTCACTGTCGTATTCCTCCCGTGGCGGCGCGGTGCCGGGCGGCGAAGCGGACGAGGATCCCGCTCACCGCCCCGGCGAAGGCTTCGAGATCGGACAGGTCGGCGAACTCCCCTGCCGCGTGCGCGTGGTTGCGGCCCAGGTCACCCGGGCCGAGGACGGTGGTGCAGGCGCCGGGCAGACCCGCCGCCCACACCGCGTCACAGGTGAAGGCGGGCTCGTCGGCGGGCCACCGGGTGAGCCCGCCGCGCTCCAGCAGGTCTACGGCCCAGGGGTCGGCCACGGGCACGAGCGCGGGCAGGCCGCGCTTGTGCCACTCGACGCGCGTGATCACGGCGGCGTCCGCCGCGGTGCGGGCCAGGTCCCGGTGGCCGCCGTACGTCTCGGTGAACTCCCGCAGCCCCTCGGCGACTTCGCGTTCCAGATGACCGGCCAGGGCCAGACCGGCGGCCGAGTCCGGGTAGGAGCAGTTGAGCAGCAGCCGGCCGCTGCCGTACACCCGGTTGTGCAGATGGCCGGTGTGCAGACCGGCCACGCAGACCTGGCCGCCGCCCGCCCGCTCGGGCAGCCTGGCGGCGAGCCGCTGGGCGAGATGGCCGAGCAGGACGGTGGCGTTGTGCCCGGCGGCGGGGCGGTCGTCGATGGCGTCGTCGCCGTCGACCCGGACGCACGCGGTCATCGAGGCCGTCGAACGCGGCAGCAGCCGCATCCCGGTGGGTTCGCAGAACAGGTTGAGCCGGCCGTACCAGCCGTCCCGGATCAGCGGCCGGGTGCCGAACACGCCCATGGCACCGCCCTCCTCCCCGGACACGGCCTGGATGAGCACCCGGGTGCCGTCGGCCAGGCCGGGGGAGGTGCCGAGCGCCGCACGCACCCCGGCCAGCAGCGCCACGGCGGGCCCCTTGGCGTCGATCGCCCCGCGCCCGGTGAACCGCTCCCCGTCGAACCCGACCGGTTCGAGACCCGCGACGGTGTCGAGATGCACGTTGAACATCACGGTGTCCGCCTGCGGCAGCGCGGGCCCCAGCGCCAGCACCAGCGAGGGCTGCACGGCGAGAAACCCGGGATCCTCCGCGACGGCCCGCCGCACGGCGAGCGGCACTTGATCGTCCGTCAGCCCGGCCGGATCGGCGGCGGCGTGATGCACGACGGTGAAGCCGAGTTGGCGTGCGGTGTCGGCGTAGGCGTGCTGGGCGTCCCAGAGTCGGGGTTCGCCGTCGCCCTCCAGGGGGCCTGCGGTGGGGAGTTCGAGCAGGTGGAGCAGGAGTTCTCGTTCCCGGGGGGTGAGTCGGGCGTCCGTCATGGCGTGGCCTCCCTGGTCGGCCCGGTGGCGGGGTGGTGTGCCAGGGTGAAGCCCGGTCGGCGTGTGGTGTCGGGGCGGGCGTGTTGGGCGTCCCGTAGTTGGGGTTCGCTGCGGCCTTTCAGGGGGTCTGTGGTGGGCGGTTCCAGTAGGTGCGGTCGCGGTTCCCGTTCCCCGGGGTTCAGTCGGACGCCCGTCATCGTGTCGCCTCCCCGGTCAGCCCGGCGGCCAGCGTCTCCAGGGCGCGGCCGTACCGTACGAACTCGGTGATGCCGTCCTGACCGGCGTCGGTGCGGCCCTCGTGGGGGCGGACCGTGCGGTGCGGTTCGATGGACCAGGTGCCGGTGTAGCCGTGGTGAAGCAGCAGCCGCAGACAGTCCGCGACGCGGCAACTCCCCTCGCCGGGCAGGGTGTAGACCGCCCCGCCCGCTTCGGCGCGGGCGTCCTTAACCTGGACGTGGTCCACCCACGGGACGAGCTCGGTCAGCAGGTCGTAGGCCTCGTAGCCGTACGCCACCCCGTTGCCGGTGTCGAACACCAGCCGCAGCGCGGGGCTGTCGACCTCGGACAGCAGGCGCAGCGCGCGGGCCGCGTCGGCGCCGGCCCAGCCCGCGCAGTTCTCGTGGAGGAGGACGAGCCCCGCGTCCTCGGCCTGCCGGGCCAGGCGCGACATCCGGTCGACCACCAGACGGGCCCACTCCGGTTCGGCCAGCGGGGCGGCCGGGTCGTTCGGGTACGACATCACGCGGATGTGGCGGGTGCCGAGCGCGGCGCACCTCGGGGCCAGCCGGGCCAGCTCACCGCTGTCCAGAGTGAAGTCACCGGTGATCGGGCGGGCCCAGTTGGCGATGCGTGAGTCCACGCACACGACGTCGAGACCCGCCTCGCGCAGCGCCCCGGCCACCCGGTCGAAGGCGGCGTCGTCGAGGTCGGCGAGGGCGGTGCCGTCGATGTCGCGCAGCTCCACGGCGGACCAGCCCAGTAGCTGGTGGGCCCGGACCTGACCGGCGAGGCCTGGGGCGGCCTCGTCGCCGATACCGGCGAAGCGGATACCGGGCGGCGGCCGGAGCCCGGACGCTCCGGTGACGGTCCCGGCAGCGGTGTCAGCCCGCATGGCTCACCCGCCGTCCAGGATGTCCGGCCGGTGGGAGGACGTCCCTGGGTCCTGGCTGCCGGCTCGCCTCCTTGGCGTCGGCGAGCAGCTCCACCACGCGGGAGGCGAGGCGCAGTTGGGGTTCCAGCGCGCTGCCGTCGCCCAGGGCGCGGTAGGTGTCGACGAAGTACGCGGCCAGCGCGTCGTCGGGGAAGACCTCCCAGGTCTCCGGACCGCCGGTGCGGCTGAAACGGAGCTGGGCGTAGTGGTCGTCCTCGGCGCCCGGGTAGTGCGCGACCGCCCGGCCGTCGGTGAACCCCAGTTGGACGCGGCGCTCCCGGACCGGTGCGGTGAGGTCCGAGACGATCCGGCTGATGGCCTGCTGGTGCCGCAGGACCAGTTCGGCGCGGCCCATGCCGGGGACGACGGTGTCGCCGATGTGCATGTCGGCCAGTTCGGCGCCGGCCAGGACGGCGTCCCCGGCGAGCCGCAGACAGACCCCGAGGGAGTGCGGGGGTTCGACGTCGAACGCGGTGGGGTGGCCGCCGTCGGCCAGGGTGCGGCTCATGCGCGGCTTGCTCTGCCGTACGTCGATGGAGCGCAGTTCACCGAGCTCGCCCTCCTCGACGAGGCGCGCCAGGCGCGCGGTGAGCGAGCTGGCCAGCCAGGGCGCGACGACCGCCAGACGCAGCCGCTCGGTACGGGCGAGTTCGAGGATGTCGTGCACGGCCCGGCGCTCCACCGACAGCGGCTTCTCGACGATGATCCGGCGGAACCCGGCCGCCGTCAGCTCCCGCAGCAGCCCGAGCCGGGCCACCGGCGGGGTGCACAGGTGGACGACGGTCCGCTCGGGGTCCAGCAGGGTGCGGGCGTGGGCGACCGACGAGACCGGGCGCAGCTCCTCGGCCCGCGCGGCCGCCGTGGGGGCGAGCGGATCGAGGGTCAGGACGGGGGCCGGGTCGAAGAGGTCGGGGTGGTTCCCGGCGGCGCGCAGTCTGCGCAGGACCGCCCAGTGCAGTCCCAGGCCCGCCCGCCCGAGCCCGATGATCAGTGTCCGTTCCATGCCTGGTACGGCTCCTCTCAGCGGTCCCGGTAGGCCACACGTGCGGTGAGGTCCATCAGCTCGGTGCGCCACCGGGGCACCAGGGGAGCGTCGGACACGGCCCGGCGGGCCTGGTCGACCAGGTGTGCGATGCGCTGTTCGACCTCGTCGGCGACACCGGTCGCGACGAGCAGGCCGCGCATCCTGGCCGCGCCGTCGGGTCCGGCGGGTGCGGCGGCGAGTTCCCTGATCCGTTCGTCGCGGCGCACGGCGAGGCTGAGCAGATAGCTCATCTTGAACCGGTCGAGGTCGAGACCGGTGGGCTTGCCGGTGTCCTCGGAGTCGCCGAAGGCGTCGATGAGGTCGTCCCGGAGCTGGAACGCCTCGCCCAGCGGCAGTCCGTACCCCTCGAAGACCTCGGCGAGGTCTGCCCGGCCCGCGAGGGCGGCGCCGAGCTGGAGGGGGCGGTGGATGGTGTAGCGGCCCGACTTGCAGACCGCGATCCAGCGGGAGAGCTCAGGGTCGGCCACACCCTCGGCGGCGACCGCGATGTCGAGGTACTGGCCTACGGTGACCTCGACCCGGGTCTCGTCCCAGACCGCCCGCGCCTCCTCGGGCAGGGTGCGGGTGAGCCGGTCGGCGTAGACGTGCGCGAGGTCGGCGGCGAGGTTGGCGACCCCCTCGCCGTAACGGCGGGGCTCGCCGCGCAATCGGCGTGCCCGGTGGTCCTCCGCGTGCCGTTCGTGCGCGGTGACGGTGCCGCGGCGCAGCGGGGAGTCGTCGAGGACGTCGTCGCGCAACAGGGCGAAGCTGTGCAGGAGTTCGAGGGCGGCAGCCGCGTCGACGGCCGGCGCGGCGGCGGGATCGCCCCCGGCGGCGAGGTGGCCGAGGAGACAGAACCGGGGGCGCAGCAGCTTGCCCTTGGCGGTGGTGATGGCCGTGACGGTGTCGACGAACGCGGTGCAGCGCGGGTCGACGGCGGTCCAGCGCGCGCTCTCCTCGGCGAGGACGGAGTGGATGCGCTGCTGGACGGCGTCCAGTGACCGGGTGAGGACGTCGTCGTCGCTCATGCCGTGCCCTTCAGGTTGGCGGGCAGTCCGAACACGACGTCCTCGGTGGCGGTCCGCTCGACCTCGACCGTGGAGTAGCCGAGTGCGGCGAGCCGGCGCAGCAGGCCGTCGACGAGGGTGCCGGGGGCGCTGGCGCCCGCGCTGACGCCGACCGAGTCCACTCCGGCGAGCCAGCTCTCGTCGAGGTCGTCCGGACCGGGGACCAGATGGGCGGCGGTGCCGGCGTCGCGGGCGACCTCCACCATGCGTACGGAGTTGCTGGAGTTGGCGGAGCCGATGACGAGCACCAGACCCGTGCGGGCGGCGACGGCCTTGACCGCGTTCTGGCGGTTCTGGCTGGCGTAGCAGATGTCGTCGCTGCCCGGCCCGCGCAGATCGTCGAACCGTTCCTCCATCGCCTCGATGATCTCCCTGGTCTCGTCCAGGGCGAGGGTGGTCTGGGTGAGGTAGGCGAGCGGTGCGTCGCGGGGCAGGTCCAGCGCGCGCACCTCGTCCACGGTGGAGACGACGAGGGTGCGTTCGGGGGCCTCGCCGTAGGTGCCCTCGACCTCCTCGTGCTCGGCGTGGCCGATGAGGAGGATCGTGCGGCGGTCCTCGGCGAACCGCCGGGACTCCTGGTGCACCTTGGCGACCAGGGGACAGGTGGCGTCGATCACCTGGAGTTCGCGGTCGGCGGCGCCCCGGCGCACGGCGGGCGAGACACCGTGGGCGGAGAAGACACAGATCGCGCCGACCGGCACCTCGTCCTCGGAGTCCACGAACCGCGCGCCGCGTGTCTCCAGGTCGTGCACCACGTGTTCGTTGTGGACGATCTGCTTGCGCACATAGACGGGAGCGCCGAAGCGTTCCAGCGCCGCCTCGACGATGTCGATGGCCCGTTGCACACCCGCGCAGAAACTGCGGGGCTCGGCGAGAACCACGGTTTTCCCGCGCTGCTTCGTCGGTTTTTCCAGGCTTACGGAATTGTCCAGCGATTCCAAGGAGAGCACTTCCTCTGTCACCCGCTATCGGACACGCGACTGTCGCCGGCACCCACGTCACGGCGGATGCGCCGGGCCCATCCGCCTGTTCCCGGCCGATGGGCCGGCAGATGTGGTGCGGATGCTGTGCGGCGACGCGAAGGCGTTGCCAGAAAACTGCGTCAGGCCGGGTCGGTGTGTCAAGCGCCTTACCCCCGCAGCGAGTTGACAGCCCGTCGGCCGGTTCGCTCCGCACCCGTCCGACCTGCTGGTTCGCCGCTGGAAAACCCCGGCATGACTGATGTTTGCCGGGTCCGCGCACCAGGGACTGACAAGGGTTTGCCATTGCCTCCGGGAAAGGGAGCGGCTTGGCTTCGCACATCCACAACTCCGCCCGGCACACGGAGGATTACCGCGTGATCTCCCCTACCCGGAGCACCGATCGAAACAAGGAACCGGAAACAGAACACCCGGTTCCGTTCTTCACCCAGGCCGGTACCTTCAGCGACTGCTGGCCGGACATCAGCCGCCATCTCGGCGAGATGTTCGACCGTGGTAAGTATTCCCACGGCAGACAGGTCGCCGAACTGGAGAAGGCGCTCGCCGAATACACCGGCGCACGGCATGTGGTGGCGGTCAACAGCGGGACGGACGCCCTCGTCCTGCTGCTGCGAGCCTGCGGAGTCGGCCCCGGCGACGAGGTCGTCGTACCGGCCTTCAGCTTCGTCGCCTCGGCCTCCTCGGTGGCGCTCGCCCGTGCCACTCCGGTGTTCGCCGACATCGACCCGCAGACCTACTCGCTCGACCCGGCCTCCGTCGCGGCGGCCATCACACCGCGCACCAGGGCGATCATGCCGGTGCACCTGTTCTGCCAGCTCGCGGACATGGGGGCGCTCGGCGCCCTGGCCGAGCGGCACGGGCTCAGGGTGGTGGAGGACAGCGCGGAGGCGATCGGCATGCGCCGCGCGGGTGTGCACGCCGGGCTGCTGGGCGACGGCGGTGTGCTGTCGTTCTTCCCCACCAAGACCCTGGGCGCGCTGGGCGACGCCGGGGCCGTCCTGACGGACGACCCCGAGGTGGCCGAGCGGGTGGCGATCCTGCGCCATCACGGCCGGATGGGCCGCACGGTGGACCACATCGCCGGCATCTCCAACCTCTCCGGGGCCTCGGGCACCAACAGCAAGATGGACGACATCCAGGCATCCGTGCTGCTCGGCAAGCTGCCCCGGCTGGACGCGGCGATCGCCCGGCGCGCGGAACTCGCGGCTGCGTACACCGAGGCGCTGAGCGGCGTGCCCGGCATCCTGCGGCTGCCCACGGTGGCCGTACGGGACGTACCGGCGGACCCGGTGTTCTACGTGTACGTGATCGAGGCCGAGCGCCGGGACGCCCTGGTGGAGCACCTCACCCGCGAGGGCATCGGCACCGAGGTCTACTACCCGACGCCGCTGCACCTCCAGCCCTGCTTCGCCGAACTGGGTTACCGCCGGGGCGACTTCCCGCACGCGGAGGCCGCCTGCGAGCGCACTCTCGCGCTTCCCTTCCACCCCGACCTCGGCCTCGACGACGTGCACCGGGTGTGCGAGGCCGTCCGCCGCTTCTGCACGGGGGCCGCATCATGAGGACTCTGCCCTTCTTTCCGCCCGATCTCTTCGAGGAGGACCGCGAGGCGCTGCTGTCGGCCGTGCGCGAACTGGGCACCGGCCCCGGCCAGCGGTTCATCCTGGGCGAGCGCACCGCCGAGCTGGAGGAGGCGCTGCGCGAGGAGACCGGCGCCGGCCATGTCGTCGCCTGCGCCAGTGGCACCGGGGCGCTGGAACTGTCCGTGCGGGCGCTGGACATCGGGCCGGGCGACGAGGTGATCGTGCCGGCCTTCTGCTGCCAGCCGGTGGCCAGTTCGGTGGCGAACGCGGGCGCCACCCCCGTCTTCGCCGACGTCGACCCGTGGACCATGGTGCTGGACCCCGACGCGACCAAGTCGCTGATCACCGAACGCACCAAGGCGCTGATGCCGGCCCATGTCTTCTCGATCATGGCCGACATGGAGCGGCTGGGGGAGATCGCCGGTGAGCACGGGGTCGCGCTGATCGAGGACGCGGCGGTCGCCCAGGGCGCCGTCCTGGACGGCCGGCCCGCCGGCCGCTGGGGCGATCTCGGGGTGTTCTCCTTCTTCCAGGTCAAGGCGTTCGGCACGGCGGGCGAGGGCGGGGTGGTCCTCACCGACGACCCCGAACTGGCCCGGGCCGCCCGGATGCTGCGCAACCACGGACAGGACGGCGTGCACCGCTTCCTGCACCACCGGATCGGCCAGAACAACCGCTTCGACGAGGTGCTCGCCGCCTTCCAGCTGCACCGGCTGGCCGGCTTCCCGGACCGGCTGGAGCGCCGCGCGCGGATCGCCGACTACTACACCGAGCGCTTCGAGCCGCTGCGCGAGCGCGGGGTGCTCGCCCCGCCGGCCGGCCGCAACGGCCGCTGCTACTACGTCTATTCACTGCTCGTCGACCGCCGCGAGGACCTGCGCTCATACCTGACGGAACGTCAGATAGGCAGTCACATCTACTATCCCGTGCCGTTGCCCCGGCAGCCCGCCTTCGCGCCCTGGGCCGCTTCGGACGGCAGTTGGCCCAACGCCGAACGGGCCTCCCAGCGCAATCTGGCCATCCCGATCTGGCCCCATCTGACCGACGCCGAGGTGGAGTTCATCGCCGACACGGTCTGCGAGTTCTACACGTGAGAACGCGAGAACAGTCCAGGGAGACCAATATGACGAGCCCGCCGGCACAGCAGGACTACGTCTTCGACCCGGTCTGGGAGAAGGAGACCGAGCGGCTGCGGACCAACGAGGCGATCTGGGACCCGGGCACCCTGGAGCGGCTGGCCGCGCTGGGCGTGGGACCGGGCTGGAACTGCCTGGAGATCGGCGCCGGTTCGGGTTCCGTGGCGAGCTGGCTCGCCGCCCGGGTCGGCCCGGCCGGCCGGGTCCTCGCCACCGACCTCCAGACCGAGCGGCTGGGCGCGCTGGCCGCGCTGCCCCATGTGGACGTCGTACGGCACGATCTGCGGGCGGAGGAGCTGCCGCACGCGGCCTTCGACCTCGTGCACTCCCGCATGGTGCTCCAGCACCTGCCCGACCGGGCCGCCGCCGTGGCCCGCATGGTGCGCGCGCTGCGGCCCGGCGGGGTGCTGTTCCTGGAGGACACCGACTCCTCCACCCTCTTCCGCTCCTTCCTCCCGGAGGACTTCCTCCAGGACGTGCGGGCCGCCGGGTACGGGCTGATGCGCGAGTCGGGCCACGATCCGCGCGGTGGCCATGTCGACCTCCAACTGGTCCTCGCCGCCGGTCTCGACGCGACGGCGGAGGGCCGGGCGGTGATGGTGCGCGGCGGCTCCGAGCAGGCCCGGCACTACATGCTGTGGCTGGAGTTCATGCGACCGCGCATCGTGGCCGCCGGACTCCTCGACGACACCCGGATCGACGCCGCGCTGGCCGAGATGGCCGACCCGGCCCACCACTGGCTGAGCCAGGTACTGATCAGCACGGTCGGCCGCAAGGCGGGCGGGGCGGAGCCGCCGCGATGACGGCGACGACCTCGGCGCAGGCCCGCCCGGGAGTACGGGAACGGGCGGGCGCGTACGCGAAACTGGCGAAGCTCTCGTTCTTCGACTACTACCTGTGCGTCCTCGTGGTCGTGACGCTGCTGCCCACCGCCGCCTGGCGGGAGCCCGGAACCTGGTGGGCACTGGTCCTGTTCGACGCGGGCTGGGTCGGCATCGTCGCGGCCACGGTCGCCCTGGACGACGTCACCGGACTGCGGGACGGCAGCGACGCCCGCAACTACGACCCGGGACAGGCGCTGCGTTCCCGGGACCGCAAACCGCTGCTCGACGGCAGGCTCACCCTGCGGCAGGCGCTGCGCTTCGGCTGGGGCTGCGCCGTCGCGGGGAGCGTCCTGTGGGCGCTCACCGCGCTGGTCGCACCGCACCGGCCCTGGTGGGCGCTGGCCGCCGCGGGCTTCTCGGTGGTCATCAGCGTGCAGTACTCCTACGGCCTCAAGCTCAGCTACCGGGGCGGCCAGGAGGCGGTCATCTGGCTGAGCACCGGGCTGTGCGTACTGGTCCCCTTCGCCCTGCTGAACGGGGAGATGACCGGCGCGGCCTGGCTGGAGTGCTTCCTGTTCGGGCTGTGGAGCCTGATGGTCTCGGTCTACTCCAACATCAACGACGTGGACGGCGACCGGGCGGCCGGCCGCCGCAACCTGGCCACGACCGTCTCCCCGGGCGCCTACCGGGGCCTCATCGCCGGGCTCTCGCTCGCCGAGACCGCCGCGATCGTCCTCGCCGCGGCCGTCGACGCGGTGCCGTGGTGGTTCTGCGCGTTCCTGCTGCCCGTGGTGGGGATGCGCGCCCGGCAGGCGCACGCCGGGCTCGTCGCGCGCCAGGTGCTGGCGGCCCGCAAGCAAGGCGTCACCATCCACCGCTGGGGCGTCGTCCTCCTGATCGCGGCGAACCTGCTTCTCGTGCACAACGGCTGAAAGGGCACACCATGTCCCAATCGATGAACGGCGGTGCCCCGCGACCCACGGGCCGCCGGGTGGCGGTGGTCGGCCAGGGGTACGTGGGCCTGCCGCTGGCCGTACGCGCGGTGGAGGCGGGCCACACCGTCGTCGGCTACGACGTGGACGCCGCCCGGATCGCCAGGCTGCGGTCGGGCGACTCCTACGTGGAGGACGTGGACGAGCCGCGCCTGGCCAAGGCACTGGCCTCGGGGGCCTACCACCCCACGACCGACGCGGGCGACCTCACCGGCTTCGACGTGGCCGTGGTCACCGTACCCACGCCACTGCTGGACGACGTACCCGATCTGACCTGCATCGAGGAGGCGGCGCTGACCCTGGCCGCTCGGCTGCGGCCGGGCGCGCTGGTCGTCCTGGAGTCCACCACCTATCCGGGCACCACCGAGGACGTCTTCGGGGCGCTGCTGGAGAAGGAGAGCGGACTGCGCCCCGGGGCCGACTTCCACCTCGGCTACAGCCCCGAACGCATCGACCCCGGCAACCAGCGCTGGACCCTGGAGACCACACCCAAGATCGTCTCCGGAGTGGACGCCGAATCCCTGCGCCGGGTCGAGGAGTTCTACGGCACGGTGGTGGACCGGACCGTCGCGGTGCGCGACACCAGGACCGCCGAGCTGGCCAAGCTCCTGGAGAACACCTACCGGCACGTCAACATCGCCCTGGTCAACGAGATGGCGGTGATCGCCCGCGAACTCGGCGTGGACGCCTGGGAGGCGATCGACGCGGCCTCCTCCAAGCCGTTCGGATTCATGCCCTTCTACCCGGGCCCCGGGGTGGGCGGCCACTGCCTGCCGGTCGACCCGCGCTATCTCTCCTGGCGGGTGGAGCGTCAACTCGGCCGCCGGTTCCGGTTCGTGGACCTCGCCAACGACGTCAACAGCCAGATGCCGCACTACGTGGTGCAGCGCCTGGTCGAGGCGCTCAACCAGCTCCAGCGTCCCGCGAACGGCTCCCGGGTGCTGCTGCTGGGGCTCGCGTACAAGCGCAACAGCGGCGACGCCCGGGAGTCCCCGGCGCTGCGCGTCGCGGAGCTGCTCCTGCGCACCGGCGCCCAGGTGCACGCGGTCGACCCGCACGTCCGGGAGACCGCGCCGCTGGACGCCCGGGTGCGCAGGGTGGAGCTGACCGAGGCGGAGGTGGCCGCCGCCGACGCGGTGGTGCTGCTCACCGACCACGACGACTTCGACTACGACGTGGTGCTGCGCGGCGCCCGGCACGTCCTGGACTGCCGGCGGCGGCTGCGGCCCGCCGCCAACGTCGAGATCCTCTGATGGCCTGGGCCCCCGGCGGCGGCGCCCGGCGGGTGTGGCGGGACGCGTCCCTGTCCGCCGTCGTCGCGGGGGCCGTCGCGGTCGTGGTCTCGTTCGCGGGCCCGCTGACCATCGTGGTGCGGGCCGCGCACGCGGGCGGCCTGGACGAGGCGCGGCTCTCCTCGTGGATCTGGGCGGTCGCCGTGGGCAGCGGCGTGACCGGGCTCGTACTGACCCTGCGCCACCGCGTGCCCGTCGTCGCGGCCTGGTCGACGCCGGGCGCGGCGCTGCTGGTCACCCAGTTGGACGAGATGCCGTACGCGACGGCCGTCGGCGCGTATCTGGCCGCCGCCGCGCTCACCGTACTGGCGGGGGTTACGGGCTGGTTCGACGCGCTGATGCGGCGTATTCCGGCCGCCGTGGTCTCCGCCGTACTGGCCGGGATCCTGCTGCGGTTCGGCCTGGAGGCCTGCCGGGCGCTCCAGGACGCCCCCGCCGTGGCCGGGGTGATGCTGGCCGGGTACGTCGTCCTCCAGCGGGTGGCGCCCCGGTACGCCATCGCGGCGCCGCTCGCCGCGGCCGTCATGGTGGCGGCAGTCACCGGCACGCTGTCCGTGGGCGGTGTGCGTCTGGCCCTGGCCCACCCCGTGTTCACGGTGCCCGCGTGGCCCGGCGCGGCCCTGGTGAGCCTGACGCTGCCGCTGTTCCTGGTCACCATGTCGGCGCAGAACGCGCCCGGGGTGGGGGCGCTCAGGGAGGCGGGGTACGCGGTTCCGTCGGGGCCGCTGGTACGGGACACCGGGGTGGCGTCCGCCGTCTTCGCGCCGTTCGGGGCGCACGCGCTCAACCTCGGCGCGATCACCGCGGCCATCTGCGCGGGGCCGGACGCGCATGAGGACCGCGACCGCCGGTACGTGGCCGGATTGAGCTGCGGGGTGCTGTACATCGCGGTCGGTCTGTTCGGGACCACCGTCGCGGGGCTGTTCGCCGCGCTGCCGCCGGCCCTGGTCTCGGCGGCGGCGGGCATCGCCCTGCTGGGCGCCCTCGGCGGGAGCCTGTCGGGGGCGTTCACGGAGGCACGCGACCGTACCGCCGCGCTCGTCGCGTTTCTCACCACCGCCTCCGGTGTCACCCTGATGGGACTCGGGGCGGCCTTCTGGGGTCTGGTTCTCGGAGTGATCTGCCGGGCCGTTCCGATCCTGACAAAGCGAAACGCGAATTCGATCGACGAGCCGGTGCGGCGCGAATAAGCCAATCAAATCGGCCGGAAGTTCCCCGCGTCCCGTTGGCCGTATGCTTTGCGTTGGAGCTCACGCAAGGTAACGAACGGGGAATATCGTGCCGAGCAACAGAATTCAATCATCGCGACGCAAAAAATTCACGACCGGGATATCCCGGTGACGGCCGGGGCGCTCGGCTCCGGGGAACTGCGCTCGCAACTGATCATCGACACACCGTCCCGGGCACCCGGTCACCGGACCACCCTTGTCGGACGCGACCTGGAGATCCTCACCCTCTCCGCCCAGCTCGGCCGGGAGGAGCACCGGCTGATCACCCTGACCGGCCCCGGCGGCGTCGGCAAGAGCCGGCTGGCCTGCGCGGCCGTGGCCGACGTCCAGATCGCCCGGGTCGCCTATCTCGACCTGCACGAGACGGTGGGCGGCGACGGCCTCACCGAGACCCTGGCCGAACGGCTGCCCGACGAACCCAGCCTGCTGGTCCTCGACGGCTTCGAGCAGGTCGCCGACGCCACCGCCGAAGCCGTCGACACCCTGCTGAGCAGCTTCCCCCGGCTGCGCGTCCTCACCACCAGCCGCCGCCCGCTGTGCCTGTACGGGGAGCGGCTCTTCCCCGTGCCCCCGCTGCCGACACCGACCCCGCCCTACCGGCAGGACGTCCTGGAACTCCAGGACCACGCCGCCGTGGAACTGTTCGTCGACCGGGCCCGGGCGATCGACCCGTCCTTCGCGCTGACCGCGCAGAACGCCCGGGCGGTGGCCGAGATCTGCACCCGCATGGACGGGCTGCCACTGGCCATCGAACTGGTCGCCGAGAAACTGCGGCTCTTCCGGGTGGACAGCCTGCTGACCCGGCTGCGCGAGGGCCGGCCGGTGCTCGGCGGCGCCCACGCGGCGCGCTCACCCCTCCACCGCAGTGTCCGCTCGATCACCGAGCACAGTTTCCGGCTCCTCGACGAGGAGCAGCGCGCGCTGGTCACCCGGCTCGCGGTCTTCACCGGCAGCATGAACCTCACCACCGTCGAGGAGTTCTGGGACCTCCCCGCCCACCGCACGGAACAGGTCGTGGAGACCCTGGTCGGCCACCATCTGCTGCGGGTGACGCCGGGCGGCGGGGAGCCGCGGTTCACGATGTTCAACACCGTCCGCGAGTTCTGCCTGGAGCGGCTCGCGGCCACCGGAGAGCTGCCGGACGCCCGGCGCCGGCACGCGGAGCGCTTCCTGGCGCTGGCCCTCCTGGCCGAGGACCGGCTGACGGGTCCGCAACAGGCGCAGTGGCTCCAGCGGCTCGCCCCGCTGCACGAGGACATGCTGGCGGCACTGACCCATCTGGAGACGAGCGGCCGCCGTACGGACGCGGCACGCGCCGCCCTCGCCCTGCACCGCTTCTGGCTGGTGCGCGGTCATCTCGACCTCGGCGAACAGTGGCTGGCCAAGGCGTCGAGCACGTTCCTGGCCCTCCCCGGCCACGGGGCGCTGAACGCGCGGGCGGAGGCGGCCCGCGGCCAGTTGGCGCTGGCCCGCGGCAACGCGCGGCTGGCGGCGGACTGCTTCAGGCACGCGGCGCGGGCCTTTTGGGAAGCGGGCGACATCGTCCACGAGAAGGCCGCGCTGGCCCAGCTCGCGGTCAGCCACCGGCCCGCCGGGCCCACGGCGGTGCGCAAGGCCGCGGTACGGCTGCTCCAGGCGGCGGCCGGAGAGGGGGCGACCGCCGACGCGGCGAACGCCGCGCTGGCCCTGGCCACCGGCAGCCGCCTCATCGACGCCAAGCTCGCCGCCGATCTGCTGGACACGGCGAACGCGCTGTTCATGCGGGCCCGGGACGTCCGGGGCGAGGGCCTGGTGCTGGCCCTGCGCGGCGCGCTGGCCGACTCGCGCGGCGACCAGGCGCTGGCGGAGCGGCTCCTGTGGGAGAGCCTGCACAGGCTGCGCGCCATCGGGGAGCACACCATGCTGCCCTCCGTCCTGGAGGAGCACGCGCTGCACGTGTGGCGCCGTCTGCCGCACCAGGGACACCGGGTGGCCCGGCTGCTCGCCGCCGCGTCCGCCCTCCGCGAGGCGACCGGCGCCCACCCACGCCTCGCCGTCGGCGACGCGGAACCCGCGCTGCGCGACGCCCGCCGACTGCTGTCCGGCCCCGAGTACGAGGCGGCCCGCCGCGAAGGCCGGGTGCTCTCCGCCGACGCCGCCGCGGGCGAGGCCCTCGCCGTCGGCCCGCCCGCACCCGAGCCCGCCTCGGCGGTGTCCCGCCCGGTACAGCTCACGGCCCGTCAGTACGAGGTGGCCATGCTGGTCAGCCAGGGCCTGACGAACCGCCAGATCTCCCAGCAGCTGCGCCTGTCCGAGTGGACCGTGGTCAACCACGTCCGCCAGGTCATGCGCCGCCTGGACGTACCCTCCCGCATCCACGTGGCCCAATGGGTCATGGACCGCCAACACCGCAACGGCCACGGCGCGACACCGGAATGACGGCGCCCTGACCACCTGTCCCGCCCGGCAGGCAGCGCCGACCACGCCCGGCACACGCGGGGCCGGGCGCCATGTGAACGTCCGGCACGCGCTGGGCCGGGCGCCGCGTGAACGTCCGGCACGCGCGGAGCCGACGGCCGGCCACCGTTGGCGAGCCGCCGATCGGCGTTCAGCGGCGATTGCGGGGCGCTGTTGACCGGCGGGCGGCCTGGCCTGGCCTGGCGCGGGTCCAGGCTGCCGGGGTCCGTTCGGGGACTCGCCGGCCGGCTCCCGAAGTTCCCGGGGGGCGGCCTGGGGTGCGCCCGGTAGCCGGTGCGGTATCCGGTGCTCGTGGGCGTTGCGTGGCGCGGGGCCGAGCCGGCGTCCGGGGCCGGCCCCGGACCCCGGACCAGGAGGATCGGGACCGCCGGCGTCGCTCAGTCGCCTGCCTGTACCCGGCCCAGTTTCTCCGGGTTGCGTACCGCGCGTACCGCCGTGATGCGGGGGTGGCCGTCCAGCACGTCGATGTCCGCGGTGACCACGGCGAACACGCCGGCCGGGGTGGTCAGTACGGCGGCGGGGGCGCCGTCGTGCTGTTGACGCATGAGGACCGTCAGCTCGGCCGGGTAGCGGCCCGCCGTGGACACGAAGTACTCGGCGATGGCGGCGGCGCCGTGCAGCGGGACGCGCGGGGTCTCCGCGTGGCCGTTGCCGTCGGCCCACATCGTCACGTCGGGGGCCAGCACCGCCATGAGCGACTCCATGTCGCCGTCGAGACACGCGGCGAGGAAGCGCTCGGTGATCTCGCGGGCCTGGCGGCGATCCGGCTCGAAGCGCCGTTGGCGCAGCCGCACATGGCGCCGGGCCCGGCTGCCGAGCTGCCGTACCGCCGGCTCGGTCCGGTCGACCGCCTCGGCGACCTCGGGGAAGCTGAAGCCGAACACCTCGTGCAGCACGAACACCGCGCGCTCCAGCGGCGACAGCGTCTCCATCATCACCAGGACCGCCATGCTCAGGGACTCGCCGAGCATGGAGGATTCCATCGCCACGTCGGACGACACCAGCAGCGGCTCGGGCAGCCACGGCCCCACGTACTCCTCGCGCCGAGCCCGGCTGCGCCGCATCTGGTCGATCGCCGTGCGGGTGACGGCCCGCACCAGATAGCCGCGAGGATCACCGACCCCGTCCCGGTCGACGCGCTGCCAGCGCAGCCAGGTCTCCTGGACGACGTCCTCCGCGTCGACGACCGTACCGAGCATGCGGTACGAGATGCCGAACATCAGCTGCCGGTACTGTTCGAACGGATCCGAGGTCCCGGACCGCTCGGAGACGGCTGTCGCCTCGGCCATGACTCCCCGTTCCCTCAGGTCCATCAGGATCGGCGCTCGTCGCGATCGCTCGTCAACTGCCCTGCCGAGTCTACAATCATGGCCTTCAACCGTTCGTACCTAATCTTGCCGTTCTCATTGCGCGGCAGCTCCGGCGACACCTCCAGGAGCCGGGTCGGCAGATACCACCGTGTCATGCCGCGTTCGACGAGGATGCCCACCAGTTCCGCCAGCGTCGGGCAGCGGTCCCCGTCGGCCACGACCACGGCGCACGAGCTCTCGTACCCCGGCTCCTCCTCGTAGCCGACCAGCACCACTTCCCGTACCCCCGGGTGGCGCAGGATCTCCTGCTCGACCTCCGCCACCGGGATCATGAACGTGGCGCCGACCCGCCGGCTCGCCCGGCCGGCGAAGCGGATGCCGCCCCGGCCGTCCTCGCGGACCAGGTCCCCGGTGTCCAGCCAGCCGTCGTCGTGCTGCCACGTCTCGTGGAACGGCTCCCCGGAGCCCGGCTGCCAGAACCCGACGGCCAGCGAGGCGCCCCTGACCAGCAGCCGGTGAATGCCGTCGCCGCCCGGATCCGGGAGCAGCCGCGTCTCCAGGCCGGGCAGTGGTGAACCGTCGCTCTTGGCGGCCCAGTCGCAGGGGTCGTCCTCCCGGGTCCGGAAACCCATGCCCGCCTCGGTCATCCCCCAGCACGAGCGCACCGGCACCCGCAGTTCGTCGTGGATCGCCCGGGCGAGGTCCGCCCGTACCGGGGCGGCGCCGGTCATCACGAACCGCAGCGAGGGCAGCGACCGGGGGCGCCGCCGCTGCTCCGCCAGGAGCTGCTGGACGAAGGAGGGCGCCAGGAACGTCTGGGTGACCGAGGCCGACGACAGCAGTTCCAGATACCGCTCCGGCGCCCACACGTCCTGGTAGGCGCCGGTGCCCCCGGCGAGGATCGGGCCCCATACGCAGTACAGCAGGCCCGCGGGACCGGTTATGGGGTGCGGGGTGCTGAACACCTCACGGGCGGCCCAGCCCCGCGCCACCGCGCCGGCCCCCGCCCCGGTGCCCGCGTACAGGGTGTTCTCGGTGTGCAGCACCGCCTTGCGTTCCCCGGTGGTGCCGGAGGTGAACAGCAGCATGCAGACCCGGTCGAGCGCCTCCCCGGTCGGCAGGCGCGGGGGAGCGGACCGGTCCTCGTGCGGGGTGCGCAGAAAGTACTCACGGAAGTCGACCGCCCAGGGCGGCACCCGCTCTCCGTGGACGACGGTGTGGCGCAGCCAGGGGAGCCGGGTGGCGATCTCCCCCAGCGCGGCCACACAGTCGTACCCCTCCCAGGTGTCCACGACCACGCACACCTGGGCACGGGCCGCCGCCAGCATGTGCTCCAGCTCCAGGGCATGCAGCGTGGGCAGCAGGGGTACGGCGATCGCGCCGGTCCAGCAGCAGGCGAGGGTGAGGGCCGCCACCTCCCACCAGTTGGGCAACTGGAACGCGACGCGATCACCCCGGCGCACCCCGAGGGAGGTCAGCGCGGCGGCGAACCTCCGTACGTGGAAGGCCAGTTCGGCGTAGCGCACGGTGGTGGTACGGCCGTCCTGCGCGCTGTAGACGACGATCGCCGGGTCGTCGGGGTGCTCGGCGGCGACCCGGAGCAGGTCGTGCAGTACGGAGGTGTCGCGCCACCAGCCGCGTTCACGGAACCGCTCGGCGACGTCCCCCGGCACCCGCAGCCCGGCGGCGCCGTCCATGGACCAGGGGCCTTCGACGAGCGGCTCGGTCACGGACGGTTCGCCGCCCGCGGCGCGGAGACGATCTCGGGCTCCGGGTCGACGGCGTCCGTCACGTACTTCACACCCCATGCCTCCTTCTGGAGGAAGTGCAGCCCCAGGGTGCTGACCCCGACCACCTGTTCGACGATCACCCCGTCCTCGATGCGTACGGTGTGCTGCTCGATGCTCGATCCGCGCTCACCGGTGGGCTCGTTGCCGAAGTACGGGCCGGTGTTGTGCCAGTGCAGCGCGAACCGGAAGGCCGCCCGGGTGCCGTCGGCGCTGTAGAACTCGTCGTGCAGGACGGCCCGGATGCCGGGGTGGGCGCGATGGATCTCCTGGCAGAATTTCAGCAGGAATTCCACGCCCTTCACCCCCCAGACGGTGGGCGCGTACATGGTGACGTCCGGGGCGTACAGCTTTTCCAGGGCGGCCCAGTCCTGATCGCCGAGCGCCGTGATGTAACGCTGGATGACGGTCGTTTCCGGCATGGAAATTCCTCCTAGAAAACGAAAACGGTGCGAAAAACAGGAATGCGGAGATCCGTGAAGGCGGCGGAAAGCAGCGGAAGCGAGAAGTGGGGATTCCGCTACTCCGCCGCCCGGGCCGCGTCCGCCCCGGCGCGCGGTTCCGCCGACGCGTCCGGCTCCGGCTCCGGTCGCGGGGCCGGCGGCGGCAGAAGCAGCGCGAGGCCCGCCGCGACGACGGCCACGGCGACCGTCAGGAACAGTCCGTAGCGCACGGCGTCGGTGAGCCCGTCCGCGTACACGGGGTCCGTGAGCCGGCCGGCCTGCTGCCGCACCTCCTTCGGTACGCCCTCCGCGGCGAGCCGGTTCTGGAGCAGCGCGCCGACCGTCGCCGCGCCGACGACGGCGCCGATCTGCCGGAACGTGGTGAACATGCCGGAGGCGACACCGGTCAGCCGCAGCGGGATCTCCTGCATCGCGAGGGTGCTGGTGGGCGCGAACACCAGGCCCATGCCGACGCCGAACACGATCTGGCCGGGGATGACCGCCCACACGCTGGAGTCCGCCCGGGCCATGGACGCCGTGAGGGCGATTCCGGCGCCGAAGACCAGCAGCCCGGGGACGAGGAGCTTCCGGCCGCCCAGTCTGGCGACCGCGTTGCCCGCGACGGGTGCCACGAACAGCGAGACGAGCGGTCCCGGTACGAGGGCCAGGCCGGCCTCGCCCGCGGACAGCCCGAGGACGGACTGGAGGTAGAGGGTCAGCGGCAGCAGTACGCCGATGGACCCGAAGAGCAGCATCGCCCCGAGCACCGCCGAGACCGTGAAACTGCGGCTGCGGAACAGCTCGAACGGGACCAGCGGACGGCGGTCCTGGCGGGCCCGCTGGTGCAACGCGAAGACCCCGAGGAGCACCACGCCGAGCGCCAGCACCAACGGAATGCTGATGACGGACTCGATGGTGCCCCAGTCGTAGCGCTCGCCCTCGATCAGCCCGTACACGATCAGGCTGAGGCCGGCCGTGGACAGCACGGCGCCCGGCAGGTCCAGCGAGGTCTGCTGCCCCGTCCGGATGTCGGGCACCACGACGACCGCGCCCACCAGGGCCGCCACGCCGATCGGCACGTTGATGAAGAAGATCCAGCGCCAGTCCAGACCGGAGACCAGCGCGCCGCCGACGGTGGGTCCCGCGACGGTGGCGAGGCCCGCTACCGCCGACCACACGCCGAAGGCCGCACCGCGCCGCTCCGCCGGGAAGACGGCGCTGATCAGGGCCAGGGTCTGCGGCATCATCACCGCGGCGCCGAGCCCCTGGACCGCACGGGCCGCGATCATCTGCCCCGGGGTGTCCACGAACCCGCACACCGCCGAGGCCACGGTGAAGACCGCGAGCCCGGCGGTGAAGGTGCGCTGGGCGCCGAACCGGTCGCCGAGGCGTCCGGAGAGCAGCAGCAGCGCCGCGAAGACCAGCATGTAGGCGTTGGCGAACCAGAGGATGTCGTCCAGCGAGGCGCCCAGACCCGCGGCCATCTCGGGGATGGCGATCGTGACGATCGTCGTGTCAAGCAGCGTCATGAAGAAGCTCGCGCAGAGTACCGCCAGCACCAGCCAGGGGTTCCGCCGCTGAGCTTCCGGTGCGTCCGTGCCCATCCTGTCGCCTCTCGTTCGTAGTCGTGTGGGGTGCTTCACCAGGACCGACGCAGCCGGGCACGGAACCGTGACATGGGTGGGGCAACGGAGAGGCGACGGATATGTGCGCAGGCTGATCCGCGAGGCATCACCGCCCACTCCCGGCATCCGAACGCCGACTCCACCCCGTCCCCCCACCCCGTCCCTGTCGCCACCCCCCGCCCCGCCCTCAG
>NZ_LIQQ01000330.1 GCF_001418565.1 Streptomyces graminilatus
GGCCCGCGAACACGGCACGCACTACCGGCAGTTCGGCCCGGACGACGTCCGCGACGCCCGCCTGATCCAGACCCTGCGCCGCAGCCACTACCCCCTGGACCAGATCCGCCCGGTGCTGGAGGAACTGCGTCTGCGGGGCGGCACAGAGGCCCTGCGAGCGGCGGTCGCGGCACGCGGGGAGGCGCTGGCGGAGCGTACGCGGGCGATGCTGACGGGGGCGGGGCGGCTGGCGGAGTACATCGAGTACCGCGAGGGCGGGGAGGACGGGGAGGTCGGGGAGAACAGCTCCCCGAACAGTCCTGCCAACAGCTTCGTGACGCGTCCGGCGACGACTTGACCGACACGCTCGACGAAACGGGGGAGCAGGTCCTCGCGCTCCCTCCACTCCCGTAGCCCGATACCCACCTGGTGATTGTGCTCGGCGTGCCGGACCACCTCGCCGACGATGTGCTGTCCCACTGTCGGCAGGTCCATGCACCTGGGCATCCTGTCGACTCCGGCCAGGCCAACCGCCTCAGGGTGGCCGTCAATGGCGAGGAAGACATCGAAGGGCTGTCTGCCGACGACCTCACCGGCGATCGAGGTACCGACAGGCAGTGCGAACCGTCTCGGGCCAGGCCGTCGCGGCAACGGCCGGTTCGGGCCGTCCATGTGTCACGCGGCGGGCGCGGACCCGTTCGTCGGGCCACCGGTCAACTGGCTCATGGCGCGCTGCGCCAGTGTCTGCTCGTGGAGGCGGCGGGCGGATTCGAGCAGGCGGATGCTGTCGGGCCCCCACATGCGGCGCAGGATGTAGCGCTCGTACGGGCCCTGCTGCATCAGCCAGGCGATCGGCAGGAAGAGCTTCGCCGCACGGGCGGCGCGCTTGCTCCTGCGCGGGCTGAGGCCCATCGAGTGGCGCGTCCTGGCCGGCAGTGCGCCCATGATGGGGAGTTCGATCGCCGTGGTCTGCAAGACGTACGGGATGACCGCGCGCAGGTGTGAGATGTGGAAGTTCTGCTTCACCGTCCGCATCACGAGTTCGAACCAGTCCTCGCCCGTTCCGGGAGCGAGGTTGACCGTCCGGCTGGGTGCGAAGAGTTCCGCGTACTTCTCGTAGAGGGACCCCAGTTCGGACATCGAGGTGGGGATGTCCTCCTCGGGCGCGCCGACGAGCCGCAGGTAAGCCGCCGTCTCGGCGATGAACTGGTCGCGCTGCTCCGGGGAGAGGCGGTGCGGCTTCCTCCCGTCGCGGAAGGCGAACGCCTCGTAGACGCGCAGCATGGGGTGCATCTCCGTCAGCGCGGCCCACATGGCGTCGCGCGGCTCGCTCGCCGCATAGCCGCCGAGCTCGGGACGCGCGATGTCGATGACATCACCGGCCACCTTCTTGTGGATGGCGTGGAGGTGCTTGGCCATCAGCTTGGCGGTCTTCGTGTCGCCGAGCCACATGGGCGCGTGCATGCCGGAGTTGCGCGACAGCCGGTCGAACACGTCCAGCATGGTGAGCGTGCCCTCCCGCGCCTTGCGGGCCATCGGGTCGCGGTCGCGCAGGCCCGCGTTGATCGGGTTGTAGCCCTTCGTCTGCACCGCGCTCTGGGCGGCGTTCAGGAAGACGACGGTGGCCGGGTGGAGGAGGACCTCCCAGGCGACGCTTCCGGGACCGAAGAGGCCGTAGTCGGGGGTGCCGTCCTCGTGGAGCGACCCGCCTGCCGGGGTCGGCTCGCCGAAGCGCCGCCAGCGCCGCTCCGTGCCGAGGAGGTCTTCCCTGGTGATCTTGATTTTGGCCGGCTTGATGCCGTGACCTGCGGCGACAGTGCTCATTACGAACTCCTTCGTTCGACTCTCCCTTTTAATTCCCGCCCGGGAATTAAGCCTGCCAGCAAGCTATGCTCGGGTGTGCGCCCCGTCAACCCCCATGAGGCACGAGAGGCAGAAGCCGTGAACGTGACAGAGCGGACACCGGCGACCGGCGGCCGGAGGGGACGCGGACGACGGGCGGGCATCGACCTGGAGGGCATCATCGAGGCGGCCCGTTCCCTGGACACCCGCACACTGACCATGCAGGCCGTGGCCGACAAGCTCGGAGTCGACCGCAAGGCGGTCAACCACCACGTCAGCGACCGGGAATCCCTGCT
The DNA here is from genome assembly GCF_001418565.1 of Streptomyces graminilatus. Lineage (GTDB taxonomy): Bacteria > Actinomycetota > Actinomycetes > Streptomycetales > Streptomycetaceae > Streptomyces > Streptomyces graminilatus. Next base: position 2,118 of record NZ_LIQQ01000330.1, read on the forward strand.
GAAGCTCCTGGCGCTCGACACCTTCTCCAAGGGCTCACCAGGCGTCGAGATCCCCCCGGACGCCTCCTGGCAGCAGGCGTGCCGTATCTACGCGGCGGCCTTCACCGACCGCCTGATCGCCGCGGACGCCCTCGCCGAACACCTCATGCCGGACGACTCGCTCTACACCCAGTTCATCGAACCGGCCGAAGCCGTCGCGAAACGGATGACCGAAGCAGGCTTCGACGACGAGGGCACGGTGCGCTGCCTCGCCCTGCTGACCAACCTCTGCTGGGCCTACGCCCGCGACGCCCTCTACGTCGCACACAGCGGCGAACGCCTCCGACCACGACTGACCCGCGAAACCGTCGAAGGACGCGACCGCGGGGCATTCGAGCACCTCGCCCGGATCGTCGACCGCGGCATCGACACCTACGACCGCAGCCAGTTCGACCTGAGCGTCGAGATCTTCCTGCGCGGCGTCGAGGCAGTCCTCCCACACGGCGAAGCCGCCGACCCCACACACGGTTCAGAGGCAACCGTGAGGCCCTCTCAGGCCTGACCAGCGCCCTACTCGCCTTCGTCGACGACCATCGACCGGTCCGGGCCCGCTATTGGGCCCCGCCGGGCCGCCCGCACAGGGGAGGAGTCGATCACCGGAACCGAAGCCCAGCTCCTGGGGCAGCAACGGCTTGAGAGCGACCACAGTTCATCCGACACGATCCACGGCCGCGACTGACGTTTCCCCACGAGCAGACCAACGACCGTCCAACCCGAGAGTCGAGTGATCAACAGCTTCTGTCAGGGCCTCTGAGGCAGCAGACTCCGCATCACCGCACGCGGCAGCGACGGGTTACTCGCCGCCGCTTCCGCCACCCCTTCGTCGTCGTCGGCGAGCAGTTCCACGATGGCCGGGGGCGGGAGGGCCGGATGGGCGGCGGCCACGGCTCTCGCCCGGACGTCCCGGGCGTCCCCGAGGCAGGCGAGGAGTGCCCCTGGTGTCGCGTGCGGGTGGCGGGCTATTTCGCGGAACGCCTTCTGTACCGGCGGCCGGTGGCAGGCGAGGTCCTCCAGGAGTGCGCCGGACGCGTCCGGGTTGGCCGCCACCGCGGCGAGGACGCGGACCCCGTGCCGGTCGACCATGGCACGCAGCCGCGCCTCGGAGAGACCGGGGTGCGGGGCGATGGTCTTGAGCACCTTCGCGTCGGGGTCGGTGGCCAGCGCGTCGCGGATGTCGGCGGGCAGATCGCGGCGCAGGGCCACAAGGCTCCGTACGGCAGAGTCGGTCGAGTGGGCCAGTTTCTCCACCTCGGCGGGGGACGCGGCCTCTACCCGTGGGGGCAGCTCGGCGCCGAGTCTCGTGGTGGTGGCGAGGCGGACGAGGACGTCGAGGGGCACCCCGGGGTTGTGCGCGAGGTGACGGCGTACGTCCTGGTCCTCGTCCTCGGCCAGTACGCGCATCAAGGTGTCGTCGATCACCGGGTTCTCGGCGAGGCAGGCCCGGATGCGCGCGTCGGGGTCCGTGGCGAGCCGTCGGCACACCTCCGGGGGCAGGTCGGGGCGTTCGGCGAGGGCCCAGCGAAGGTGCGTCGCCGGGTGGTCCGCGAAGGGGAGCACGGCCTCGGTGGGTGTGGCGGGGTTCCGCAGGGCCGCGTGCCGTATGCCGTCCACGGCGGACTCGTGCGTGCCGGCGCAGACGGCGTCCGGCGGCGGATCGCAGTCGGTCCCCTCACCACCGTCGCAGACCATGCACTGCCGTATCGGAGGCAGCTCCTTGCCGTCGAGCAGGGCCGCCAGTACGGCCGGTGGCGCCGCCTCGTTCCAGGCCAGCCACTGGCGCACCTCGGCATGCGGATGCGCCGCGAGCCTTGTGGCCAGTTCCGGATCCGTCGTCCACTGGGCGAGTTCCCCGACGACCTGTACGTCCGGATCAGCGGCGAGTGTCTCGACCACCTCGGGCGGCAGGCCCGCGCACTCGGTCAGCCGCCGTCGGCGCCAGGAATCCGGGTCCGCCGCGAGGACACGGGCCCACTCGGGGTCGCCGCGTCCCTCGTCGAGCAGCGCGAGAGCGGTGTCCGGATCGGCGGCCGGATCCACGTCCTCGGCGGTCAGCAGGCCCTCGCGCGCGAGCCCCGCGCCGGTCTCCGGGGCGCGGGCGTACAGGGCGAGCGCCTGCCCGTGGGTGAGGTCGGGGCGGTCGGCGAGGTAATCGGTGAAGTCGGCGTCAGGGACCGCGAGTTCGATCAGGCGGTCGACGAGTTCGGGCGGCAGGGCGGTGTTGGCGGCGAGCCCGCACAGGACGCGGACATGGGCATGGACATCGGCATTGTCATGCTTCACAGGGGCATTCTGGCGGGGGCGGGGGCCGGCGTTCAGGGATTTTTTCGCGCCTCCCGGCACGGGGGGTGCCTCTATGTCCTTCGTCAAGGCCGATGGGCCCATGCGGGGGCGTTTTCGGGGGTGCGGGGCTCGTAGAAGGTGCCGTCGCGGAACATGGCGAACAGGACGCTGATGCGTTGGCGGGCGAGGCGGAGGAGGGCTTGGGTGTGGGTCTTTCCGCGGCCTCGCTGGCGGTCGTAGTAGGTGCGGGAGGCGGGATCTTCATGCAGCATCTGGGCGTGGTCGAGGCGAGGGCCGAGGACGCGTTCGAGGCTGGGGTGGAACTGGGTGAGCAGGCCGCGTATCCGGTTGGAGGTGCGGGTGGCTGTGGTCGGCGAGCACGCGTTGAGCGTTGGTGGTGCGCGAACAGGAGCGGTGCGGCCGTGGGCGATGAGTCACGGCGATGGCCTTGGACGAATCATGGGCAGCCGCACGTGGAACTCGGCGCCGTTCGGAGAGTCGGCGATCCACACGCGGCCGCCGTGAGTGGTGACCACGTCGCGGACGATCGCAAGGCCCAACCCCACGCCGCCGGAGTTCCGGTCGCGGGCGGACTGGACCCTGAAGAATCGGTCGAAGACCTGTTCGCGGTGGGCGGGGACCACCCCGGGACCGTCGTCGGCCACGACCAGCTCGGCCACCGGTCCCACCTCAACTCCGCCGGCGTTCCAGTACCCGCACCGGTTCTCCTCCCCGAAGGGGAACAGACGTACGGCGATCCTGGTGCGCGCGTGCCGTTCCGCATTGTCGAGCAGGTTCCGTACCATCGCCCGCAGCTGTTGCGGGTGGCCCTGAACGCGTACCGGTGACAGTTCTGACAGGTCGACATCCACCCGGCCGCGGGCGCGGATCGCCGCCACCTCCGTCAGCAACAGCTCGTCGAGGTCCACCGAAGAGGCGGGAGCGGAACCGTTCCCCGCACCGACCCGCGACAGCACCAGTAGTTCCTCGACGAGCTGGTCCAATCGCCCCACCTCGCGGTGCACATCGCGGGCCATGACCGGCCAGTCGGTGACCGCCGGGTGGGCCAGCCCTACTTCCGTACGCGTCCGCATCGCCGCCAGCGGGCTGCGCAGCTCGTGCGAGGCGTCGCTGACGAACCGGCGCTGGCGCTCGCCGGCCTGTTGCAGCCGCTCCAGCATGGCGTTCATCGTTCTCGCCAGTCGCCCGATCTCGTCCGTACCGGGCGGCTCGGGCACGCGAAGGTCCAGTTCGCTGGAGGTGATCTCCGCTACCTGGCGGCGCATGGCCTCGACAGGGCGCAGCGCCCTGCCCACCAGCAGCCAGGCCGTACCTCCGGCGACACTCAGGATCACCGGACTCGCGACAAGGAGTGCGGAGAGCGTGGCGTCCACGCCCTCTCCGACGGGTTCGAGAGAGGCGGCCGCGTAGACGGCGACCGGGCGGTCGGCAAGGTAGGCCGGGAGACCAACCGCCCAGTAGGGAGCACCGTCACCGATCGGCAGTCGGTGCAGTCGGCTGCCGACCGCATGGTCCTGCGGCCGCTGCGGCAACAGGGGGCCCCGGCCGAGCAGTTCGGGGCTGGCGGCGAGCACGGTTCCATGCTGGTCGACGATCTGCAGGACCGGACGGTCCTCATTGGCGCTGCTCAGCACTGGCAGTACACCTGACGTGAGCTGGGAGACCGCGTCCTGTGCCCGCTCAGTGGCCGCGGACCTGGCATTGCCGGTGAGGTCGTTCCTGACGAGGGCGAGCACGACGACCGAGACGAGCACGAGACCGGCACCGACCATCAGGACAGCGAGCAGCGTCAGGCGAACACGAATACCGCTCGGTCGGCGCCGAAGCAGCCGCCCCAGCCGTCCCTGTGGTCTCGACGCTCCGTCGGCGATCCGGCCCGCCACGACGAACAACTCCCCCGACCCTAGCCGCCGTCGGCATCGAGCCGGTACCCCACACCGCGCACGGTCCGCACCGCGTGCCGCGAGAACGGCAGGTCGACCTTCCGCCTCAGGTATCCGATGTAGACATCGAGTACCTTCGACTCCTCGTCCAGCGCGAAGTCCCACACCTCGTCCAGGGCGGCCCGCCGGGTGACGACCTGCCCGGCCCGAGCCATGAGAGCCTCCAGCAGAGCGAACTCCCGGGCGGTCAGCTCGATGTCGGTCCCGCCACGGCGGCAGCTGCGAGCACCCCGGTCGAGTACGAGGTCCCCGGCTGTCAGAACGCGGGCGTCGGCCTTCGTCGTACGGCGGATCAGCGCCCGCACCCTGGCGAGCAGCACCTTGTAGGAGAAGGGCTTGGCCAGGAAGTCGTCGGCGCCTGTGTCGAAGGCGCGGAGCTGGTCGTGTTCGGCGCTGCGGGCGGTCAGTACCAGGACGGGGGTCGCCACGCCCGAGTCGCGCAGCCGGGCGCACAACGGCAGGCCGCCCAGCCCCGGCAGCATCAGGTCGAGCAGGATCAGATCGTAGGTACGGTGCAGCAGTCGGTCCCAGGCGAGCAGGCCGTCCTCCACCGTCTCCACTGCGAAACCGTCGTGGTGCAGGCCCTCGGCCAGGGCATTGGCCAGAGCGGTCTCGTCCTCCACGACAAGAACCCGGGCCGACTGGTCGAATACCACGACGACACCTCCCACCACCACTACTTTGTGTCGAATTTACCTCACACCGGTAAGAGAGCGGCAAGAGAAACCCCGCCCCCGTACCAACGAGCCTCCTCTTAATGGGCGCTTACCCGGGACCGCCCACTCTGTGGGTGCATCAGCCCCCTGGGGAGGAGTCATGACCCGCAAACCCACCCTTTTGACCATGATCGGCGTTCTGCTCGGCTCCGGCATCGCCGTCGGCGCCTGCGGCTCCGGTACCGGGACCTCCGGCGGCTCGGGCACCTCGTCGGCCCCGGCGCCGTCCCCGTCCGCTCCTTCATCGACCGCACCGCCCGACGGGGGGTACCACCCCGTGATCGACCCGGCCAAGTTCAGCAACCGCGTCACCAACCGCTACTTCCCCCTGCGGGCCGGCACCACGCTGGTGTACGAGGGGACCCGCGACGGACGTCCCCAGCGCGACGAGGTGATCGTCACCAAGGAGACACGCGTCATCCTGGGCGTGCGCTGCACGGTCGTCCGGGACACCGTGACGAGCAACGGAGCCTTGGTGGAGAAGACCACCGACTGGTATGCGCAGTCGGCCGCCGGCGACGTCTGGTACTTCGGCGAGGCGACCGGCGAGTACACCAACGGCAATCTCACCAGCACCAAGGGTTCTTGGGAGGCCGGCGTGGACACCGCTCAGCCTGGCATCGTCATGAAGGCGCACCCCGAACCCGGTAACAGCTACCGCCAGGAGTACCGGCCCGGCGAGGCCGAGGACATGGCGAAGGTGCTGCGGACGACGGCCACAGTGAACGTGAAGGTGGGGCGGTTCTCGAACGTCGTCGTGACGGACGACACCGACCCGCTGAACCCTGACAAGGCCGACCACAAGTTCTACGCACGGGACGTCGGCCTGGTACAGGCCGATCGGGTCCGCAGCGGCCACCACGAGCACATCGCGCTGGTCGAGAGGCACGGCTGATGTCCGGCGCGGCGGCCGTCGAAGCCGACGGGCTCTACGTGATCTACCGCGAGCGCGATCTGGAGACCGTGGCCCTGCGCGGAGCGGGAATCACTCTGCCCGAGGGCACCTGGACCAGCCTGATGGGCCCGTCGGGCAGCGGCAAGAGCACCCTCGTCCATGTCCTGGGCGGGCTGCTCGAACCGAGCGGTGGCCGCGTCTTCGTCAGGGGCGAGGACATCACCCGCCTGCCGTCCGCGGAGCGCGCCCAGCGACGCCGGCGCCGCATCGGCATGGTGCTGCAGCGCGACAATCTCCATCCGCTGCTCGATGTCGGGGCCAATATCGCTCTCCCCCTGCGTCTGGACGGGCGTCCCGCGGCTGACGTACGTACTCGCGTACGCGAACTGCTCGACGGCCTGGACCTGTCCGACCACGCGCGGCAGCCGGTGGGACAGCTCTCGGGCGGCGAGGCGCAGCGGGTGGCGATCGCCGTCGCCCTCGCGGCCCGGCCCACCGTGCTGCTCGCCGACGAGATCACCGGCGAGTTGGACGCGCGGACCGCCGCCGGTGTCCTCGACATCCTGGCTCGCGTACGGGACGACGAGGGCGCGGCGATTCTGACGGTCACCCACAATCCGTCCGTCACGGAACGGGCGGACCTACGTCTGAGGATGCGCGATGGAATCGTCATCGAATGAACAGACGGCCGAACGCCCGGCAGTCCACGCCGAGCGGCTGACCCGCGTCCATCGCGACGGGCGACGCGAGCTCAAGAGCCTGGACCAGGTGTCGCTGACCGTGTCGGCCGGCGAGGTCGTGGCCGTGACCGGTCCCAGCGGGGCGGGCAAGACCTCCCTGCTGCACATCCTCGGCGGCCTCGACAGCGGGTACCAGGGCCGTGCGTGTGTCGCCGGGACCGACTGGCAGACACTGCGCGGCAGCGAGCGGGCCCGTTTCAGGCGGCGCACCTGCGGGTTCGTGGTCCAGGGCCTGGCCCTGCTGCCGCAGGCGACGGCCGCGGAGAACATCGAGGTGCCGCTGCTGCTCGACGGTGTCACGCCGGGCGCCCGCCGGACTCGCGTCGCCGAAGCCCTCGCCCTCGTCGGCCTGGCGGACCAGGGCGCCAAACTGCCCGACCAGCTCTCCGGCGGCCAGCAGCAGCGTGTTGCCATCGCCCGGTCGCTGGTGAACGAACCGGCCCTGATCCTCGCCGACGAGCCGACCGGCAGCCTCGACTCGACGACAGCCGCGTCCGTGGTCCGCCTGCTGCTGGCGGCGGCCCGGGAACGCGGAGCCGCGGTGGTGCTGGTGACCCACGATCCGCAGGTCGCCCGGCACGCCGATGTGGTCGTACGCCTCCACTCGGGGCGACTCGACACCCCCATGGGTGAGACACCGGAGGAGTGACCGGCATGTTCTGGCTCGTCCTGCGGATCGCGCGCCGTGCGCCTCTTCGGCTGCTGCTGGCGGCACTGGCCGTCGCGCTCCCCGTGGCCACACTGGCCGCGACCCTCCTGTACGTCGACGACGCCTCCCGCGCCATGACCAAGGTCGCGCTTCAGCCGGTCCAGGTGGAGATGCGCGCCCTCGCCACGACCCTCGACAGCGATCCCGTACGGCTCGGGCAGCGGCTGCGCACCGTGCCGGGGGTGAAGCAGGCCGACGTCTTCGCCTCCGCCGACGTCGTGGTGTCCGCGCCCGGCTCGCAGGCGCGGGTGAGCGCGCGACTGTTCGCCGTGGAACCGGCATACCTGGCGCACCATCCGTGGGTGCGCGCGTACGGCGACCTGCGGGCGGGGGTGCTGCTCAACGACGCCGTGGCCGCTTCACCCGGCTTCTCCGGGGCGCGGCGGGTCACAGTCGACCTGCGCGGCGACTACCGGCCACTCGGGCTGTCCGTGCCGGTCGCGGGCCGGGCCGACCTGCGGGACGCCACGACCTGGTACGCCATCCCGGCCGGGGCTGTCCAGGGCGACATCGCCGAGGTGCCACGGGCGATCGTCATCGACTACACAACGTTCCGGCGGACGGTTCTGCCCGCTTTCCGCCACGCGCTCGGGCCCGCCACCTCCATCACCAACCCAGGGCTGTCCGAACTGCCGCCGGTGAGCCTGGAATCGCATGTCGCGGTCGACCACGGCACCTACCCCGCCGACCCGTCCGCCGCCGAGCGGTGGTCGGGCACTTTGCGCCGGACACTCGAGCGCCGCGCACCCGGTGACGTCCTCGTCGCCGACAACGCGGCCGAACCACTCCTCGAGGCGGGCACCGACGCCACCAACGCCAGGTCCCTCTTCTTCCTCCTCGGTATCCCTGGAGTGCTGGTGTCGGCGGCCCTGGGCCTGGCCGCCGCCTCCGCGCTGACCGAGGCTCACCGCAGGGAGGACGCGCTGCTGCGCCTGCGGGGCGCGTCCGACTCCCACCTCGTGCGCCTGGCGGTAGGGCAGGGGACGCTCGCCGGTGCGGCCGGGACCGTCATCGGTCTCCTGGCAGCGGGTGCCGCGGTGTCCGGCGTCGTCGGCCACCCCGTCTGGCGCGACATCCCGGCAGGGTCGCTGACCGTCGCGGTCGTCCTGTCGGTCTGCGTCGGCACCTCGGTGACCGCCGCCCGGCTCGTCCCGCTCGTACGGGCCGGACGCAAGGCCGCGCTGGTCGTCGACCGGCGCCTGATACCGCCGCCGCGGCCCCCGCTGTGGCGCCGCGCCCATCTGGACGCCGTGGCCCTCGTCGTCGGGCTGGGCATCCTCGTGGGCAACCTCGCCTCGGGCGGGCTGAAGCCGGTCCCGGTCCAGGGACCGGCGCTGGCCCTGGCCTTCTACGTACTGCTGGCACCGCTGCTGCTCTGGCTCGGCACGGCCCTGCTCGCCGTACGAGGTCTGCTGGCACTGCTCGCCCGCTGGAGCAGGCCCGACCGGCCCCGGCCGCTGACCACCTGGCCCGGGACCATGCTGCGCTGGCTGGGCCGCCGACCGTCCCGTACGGCCGTGGCGTTGACGCTCGGAGTGCTCGCCGTGGCGTTCGGTGCGCAGACCGCGACCTTCGCGGCCACCTACCGCACCGCCGCGCACCGGGACGCCCAGGCAGCCTTCGGCGCCGATCTGCGGTTCACACCCGCCACCGAGGTGACGCAGCCGCCGCCCGACGGGGGGCCGGGGGTGCGGGCGATCACACCGATCCGCGCCGTTCCCGCCCGCGCGGGCAGCGACCGTAAGACGATCATGGCCGTGGATCCCGCCTCGTACCGTTCGGCGGCCGTCACCGCGCCCCAGATCACCCGGGGCGCGGGACTCGACGCACTGGACCGCCGGGCGAACGGGGTGCTGGTCTCCCAGGAGATCGCGCAGGACTTCGGCGTGGCCCCTGGCGACACCGTCCCCGTCACCGTCTTCCCCGACGACCTCGACCTGTCCCAAAAGCTCGACCTGCACGTGGTCGGCGTCTACCGTGCCTTCCCGCCCACCGACCCGCTCTCCGAGATGGTCATGAGCGTCTCCGAAGTCCCCGCCCCCGTGCCCCCACCGGACTTCTATCTCGCCGACGTGGCCCCGGGGTTCAGCCCCGGCGCGGTCGCCGACCGGATGCGGCAGGAGGGCAAGCCCCCGGGCTACACGGTCTCCACGCTCACCGAACGCGTCCGGCAGCAGCAGCGCGGCCTGACGGCGCTCAACCTCGACGGTCTGAGCCGTATCGAGGCAGTCTCGTCCGTCGCGGTCGCCGCACTGGGGGTCGGGCTGCTCGGCGCCTTCCTGATCCTCGAACGCAGAAGGGAGTTCGCCGTCCTGCGCACGGTCGGCGCCGATACCCGGCGGACCCTTACCGGCCCCGTCGTCGAGGGCACCGTCACCGTGGTCGGCAGCCTGCTGATCGGCATACCGCTGGGCCTTGGCCTCGGTGTGCTCTCCATCCGTGTCCTGGGCCTGTTCTTCGCTCTTCCCCCGCCCCTGGTCACCGTCCCCGCCGGTACTCTCGCCCTGCTGGCCGGCCTGGTCGTGACCCTCTCCGCACTCGCGCTCGCCCTGGCCCTGCGCCGGGTCGACCGTATCGAGGTCACTTCACTGCTGCGGGAACCGTGAGGCACGGGTCCGTCCCACGGGGGGTCGTTCTTCGGGTGCGGGGCGGTGGGGGCTGGTCGCGC
>NZ_LIQQ01000331.1 GCF_001418565.1 Streptomyces graminilatus
GAGACAGCCCCCAGGACGCCCCCTGGCACCACGTACGCCTCCTCCTGCGCCTGCGCCGCTACGCCCACGAGCTGCTGGAGGGCGACGAAGCGCGCGTCGACGTACGGATGCTGGCGGCCGGCGCGGCACTCAACCGGCACCGCGACGCCTCCGAGGCCGCGGCGGCGGCCGCCTCCGCCGCACGCACCCCACGCATCGCCCCGGCGACGGCGTACGCGCTCGGCGTGCTCCACGCCGACCAGCGCCACGAGGTGGAGGCGGCCCGCTTCGCCTTCCAGCAGTCCTGGGAGACGAAGGCGATGAGCACCCGATGACCTCCGAAGAGCCGAGCCCCCTGCTGGCGGCGGGCTGCGTCCTGTGGCGCCGCTCACCCGTGGACGGCGGCCTGGAGATCTGCCTCGTCCACCGGCCGAAGTACGACGACTGGTCGCACCCGAAGGGCCACTTGAAGCGCGGCGAGGAGGCGCTCGCCGCCGCGCTGCGCGAGGTCGAGGAGGAGACGGGCTACGGGGCGACCGTCGGCGCCCCCCTCAGCACGACCGAGTACGAGGTGGCCGGCCGCCCCAAGCAGGTCCTTTACTGGGCGGCGGAGGCGACGTCCGGCGACTTCACCCCGAACAACGAGGTCGACCTCATCCTGTGGCTGCCCCCGGAAGCGGCCCGCGAACGCCTCACCCAACCCCGGGACAAGGACCTGGTCGACGAACTGTCGGCGCTCCACCAGAGGTAGTCATCTGTGAGGTGGTCATCTGTGAGGTGGTCATCAGTGAGGTGGTCATCAGTGAGGGGCCGCTAGGGCCGGTCTCCCTGGTGCCCCTTGGCGTCCGTCCGGGCCATGCTGCGGGCCCGGCGGGCCGGCCCGCGCCAGCCGCAACTGCATCTCGCGAAGCAAAAATGCCCGTGTTCCACCATGGAAACCATGTGATCTTCGGGGAAACCTGACGGTTCGCTTCGTTCTTGCTGCGCCACACCCATAACGTTACCCACCCCCGGCCGAAGCAGCCGTACCCGCATC
>NZ_LIQQ01000332.1 GCF_001418565.1 Streptomyces graminilatus
CATTCTGTTCGGCCACGATTACAGATCGTAGGAAACTACGGTTTCGATGGGTGAATCCGGTTGATCCGGTGCCGGCCGGAGTGCGTGGGTGTGTGGGGCGGGGCGTGGGGGTGCGGATGGCTTCCGGTGGTGCCCAATCATGCGAATGGCATGGTGGCGGGGCATATGCGTGGGCGTTTCGCGGGTGGCGGGCGACGGCTCGCGGTGGGTGGGATGCCGGTGCGATGGGCGGGTGTCGAAGGTGAGTGCGAGGGTCCGGCGCGACGGGTGCGAGGTCGGTGACCGGCGAGTAGTGGCGGCGTGATTTGTGCGGTCCGTCGATGTGTCGCCAACGCCATCGCCATCGCCTTGCCCCGCCCCGCCCCGCCCTGCCCCGCCCTGTTCCGTGGGCGCCGGAGGCGGGGGTGTTTCGGTTCGCCCTCATGGTAATTGCGGTTGACGGGCCAAAGGTCCCTGATCTCAATTGGATAACGCGCGGAAATCGCGTGTGAACCGGTCCTTAACATTGCCCCATATTGCACGTCGAGTGCGACCGTGCGAATCGAACTGGTGGGCCGATGCTCGCCAATTCGACACTGTTTTCGAGTGTTATTCGTGCGGGGATTTCACGACTCGGGATGGCGGGAGGGCGGACTGTGGTGGCAGAGCCGGTATTCGCCGGTATCCATACGTTGTTGTCGCTGATCAAGGGACTGACCGAGAGACCGCGTTTCCTCTCCAGACCGTCGGAATACGACCGGCGCGGCGATCAGCCCCTGCCCCTGCTCTGTCTGCGGCGCGAGGCGGGTTCGAATGATTTCCTCGCCGCACTCGCGGCGCGACTGGAAAGAGCCTCGCCGCCGAGAGTGCCGCACGCGTTCGTCGACGCGAACACCGCCCGGGAACAGTCGAGGCACCGGTGGACAGTGGTGGGCGACCCCGCCGACGTCCAGCCGCTCCGCGAGGAAATGCCGCTTCTCCCGCTGCTGGACGTCCTGAGCTTCAGTCTCGCCGCCGACCGGTTCGGCACCGGGCAGTTGACCCGGTTCGACTACTACCGGCTCGCCGACTGGCTCACCGGCCAGCCGTTGCCTCCCTCGCAGGGGCGCAACGACCGGCCCGTGATCCGGCTCCTGCGGCAGTGGAGCGGCAGGGAGGGCCAGCCCGCGGACACCAGTGAGCTGGCCGGCGCGATCGACAGCGCGACCGGCGGGACGACCCGGATCGGTCTGCGGCTGCTGCTGTGGGTGGGCCGCCGGGCCGGTTTCCGCTGGCTGGAGGCGCGGGTGCCGGGGCTGAGCAGGGAGTCGCGGTGGTTCATCCGATGGCAGAACTACATGATCCCCCGGCATTCGGTGAACTTCCTCGGGTTCGCCGAGCGGCTCACCCTCGACCGGCGTGACTCCGAGAGCCTGGACCAGATCAAGAAACTGCTCGTCCACGCGTTCCTCGAAGATCTGCGACTCGCCTACCGGCGTCGCCGCTGGAAGGTCCTGCCGAAGCGGTCGGGATGGCGCCGGACCGGTTATCTGACCGTGCTCCTCGACAATGTCGCCGAGGAGAACGGCGGCTGGGAACTGCTCCAGCTCATCAATGAGGTCCGCAACGAAACCGGCGAACTCGATCCGCTGTTCATCGTCGCCGCGAGCGACGAGGTGCCGCCGACGGCGGAAGCGGAGGCCGAGGTGGTCGACCCGGCCGAGGCCGACCACGCGCTGGCGGAATGGCAGCGCACGCTGCCGAGCAGACGCCAGCAACTCGTCAAGGACGCCCGGTACTTCCGGGTCCGGCTGCCCTCCCCGGTCGAGCCCGCCGACATCAAGTCGCTGCCCAGGGACGACCGGACCGCGTGGGACGTGGACGCCGTCTTCCGCACCCGCCCGGCCCCGCAACTCGCCCGGCGCGGCCTGATCGAGCTGCCCCTGCTCATCGCCCTGCTGCTGGCCCTGGTGCCCGTCTCCCGCGATGTGCGGGACTACTGGGCGGCCAACTGCTCCTACTTCCAGCCTCGGTTCACCGACGGAGTCGCGGTGAAACTGGTCAAGGTCGGCCGCAAGGACATGCAGTGCATCGGCTACAGCGACAACGACTCGCAGATCTTCGGCACCGGTGAACGGTTACAGGGCGCCCAGAAGATGATCTTCGATCAGAACAACGAGGCCCGGCGGTTGCACGAGGAGGACGCCAACCGCCCTTACATCGGCATCGTGTACTTCCTGGGACTGACGCACAAAGGGGATGCCCAGGACACGGACAACGCCTCCGCCGAGGAACTGGAGGGCCTGTATCTCAGACAGCTCCAGCAGAACGTGCCCTCCAAGACCGAGCCGCTGCTGCGGGTGATCGTCGCCAACGGCGGGAGCGGCATGAAGAAGGCTCCCCAGGTCGTCAGCGAGATGCTGCGCCCCCTCTTCGCGGCCGACCCCACCGTTATGGGCGTGCTGGGGCTCGACCGGACCGTCGCCGAGACGGAGGAGGCGATCACCCAGCTGGGCCTCGCGGGAATCCCCGCCGTCGGCACCACGCTCACCGGAACCGGACTGAAGGATCGCTCGCCCCTGTATTTCCAGCTGGTTCCCGGGAATCCGAAGCAGGCCCAACTGGTCACCGAATACGCCCAGTACGTTCACGCGAAGAAGCTCACGATCTACCATCCGGAGCTGACCTCGCACGACAACTACGTCAAGACGCTGGTCGAAGCCGTGCGCGACAGAATCAGCAGGACGAAGGAGGTGAGAGACGAGAAGACGAAGAAGGTGACGAGGGCAAGGATCAAGCTCGAGTACCACTCCTGGAAGTACTCACCCGACCTCGATTCGCTGTGCGGTGGATCGACCGACCGCAGCGACGAGATCATCTATTACGCGGGCCGCGAGGACGACTTCCAGAAATTCCTCACCGGGGTGACCGGTTGCTACAACCGCGAACTCTTGCCAAGGATCGTCGCCGACGACTCGGTCTCCCGGTTCATGGCGCAGGGGAAGAACCGCAGGTACGAGAAGCTGGCGGGACTGTCGGTGTCGTACGTGGGGATGGGCAGCCTGGTCACCATGGCCGGCCCCTCCTGTCTGAAGGGCACACCGGCGCCCGTGGTGGGCGGTGGCACACCGCTCACCGCCTTCTGCGCGGGCTACAGCGAACTGCACAAGGGTCTCGCCAAGAGCCTGGACGGTGACGGGGCACCGGCTCTGCTGTGGCCGGCCGAGCTCTCCGGACTCGCCTATGACGGGGCCGGGTTCTTCGTGGACGCGGTCGACCGGATGCGGCGCCGACTGGATCTGCCCCCGGGAGAGGCCCGGCCGGAGCGGGGAGCGATGGCCCAGCAGTTCCGGGAGATGACGTTCAACGGTGCGACCGGGGCGATCGCCTTCACCAGGTCACGCATCGGGGACAACCGCAACCTCGCGATCCTGGAGATCGACGACGTCCACGACCTCAAGGCCGTGCCCCGGTGCGTCTATCTCATCGGCGCCCTCTTCGAATCGAGACAGCACCGCAGCGCCAACGGCTGCCCGAGCACGGAGAAGGGCGGCGAAGGGTGACTCCGGCCGACCGCTCGACCGCTCCTCAGCCCTTCACCCACCGGTACTGCAACTCGGGCCGCCCCACCTGCCCGTACTGCGGGCTCCGTGCCGCCCGCCCCGCGTCCACCAGGTGCTCCAGGTAGCGCCGGGCGGTGATGCGTGAGATGCCGACCTCCTCGGCGACCCCGGCCGCCGTGAGCCCCCCGGTGCTGGCCCGCAGGGTCACCGTGACCCGTTCCAGCGTGGGGGCGCTCAGGCCCTTGGGGAGGGCGGCGGGGCCCGGTGCGCGCAGGGTGGCCAGGGCGCGGTCGACCTCGTCCTGGCCGCTCGCCTCGCCCGCCGACGCGTGGTACTCGGCGTACCGCACGAGCCGGTCCCGGAGGGTGGCGAAGGTGAACGGCTTCAGTACGTACTGCACGACCCCCAGCGACACCCCCTCCCGGACCACCGCCAGGTCCCGTGCCGACGTCACCGCTATCACGTCCGCGTGATAGCCGGCCGCCCGCAGCGAACGGGCCAGTTGCAGCCCGTGCCCGTCCGGGAGGTGCAGATCGAGGAGAATCAGGTCGACAGGCGTACGGTCCAGCGCGCGACGAGCCTCCGCGCCCGTGTGCGCCTTGCCGACGGCCGTGAACCCGGGCACCCGGCCCACGTACATGACGTGCGCGTCGGCGGCGACCGGGTCGTCCTCCACGACGAGAACGCGGATGGGGCCGGTCGTCGCGTCTCTGCTCGTCGTGTCTCTGCTCGTCGTGTCTCGCGGGTCGGTCATACGTCCCCTCCTGGCAAGGCGGGTTCGGTGGAATCGGGGGAATCGGTGGGTTCGGCGGGGTCGGTGGACCTGTCGGGGGCGGGACGTCCCGAAGCGGTGGTGGCCGGGACCACCGTGGGCGCCGCGACCTTGGGCAACGGCAGCCGTACCTCGAACTCCGCCCCGCCGCCCGCCGCCTCGGACACCGTGAGCGTCCCGTCGTGGCGGGCCACCGCCTGGCGTACCAGGGCGAGCCCCAGGCCCCGGCCACCCGGTCCCGCCGGTTTCGTCGTGAAGCCCCGCTGGAAGACCGCCTCCGTGTGGGCCGGGTTCACGCCCGTGCCCGTGTCCGAGACCCGCAGCACCAGCAGGGAGTCCTCCGTCAGGGCCGTCACCGTCACCCTTGACGCCCCCAGGCCGTTCTCCACGCTGCCCTGCGCCGCGTCCACCGCGTTGTCGATGAGGTTGCCGAGGATGGTGACCAGGTCGCGGGAGGGGAGCGTGTCGGGGAGGAGGCCGTCGTCGAGGCTGCTGTCCTCGGACACCACCAGCTCCACGCCCCGCTCGTTCGCCTGTGCCGTCTTGCCGAGCAGCAGGGCGGCCAGCACCGGTTCGCTGACCGCCGCGACGACCTGGTCGGTGAGCGCCTGGGCCAGTTCCAGTTCGGCGGTCGCGAACTCCACGGCCTCCTCCGCCCGGCCCAGCTCGATCAGCGACACGACCGTGTGGAGCCGGTTCGCCGCCTCGTGCGCCTGCGAGCGCAGCGCCTGCGTGAAACCGCGCTCGGAGTCCAACTCACCCATCAGGGACTGGAGTTCCGTCACATCCCGCAAGGTGACAACCGTTCCCCGGCGCTCCCCGCTCGACACCGGGGAGGTGTTGACGACCAGTACCCGGTCGGCCGTCAGATGCACCTCGTCCACCCGGGGCTCGGCCGACAGCAGCGCGCCCGTCAGCGGCGCGGGCAGCCCCAGTTCGGCGACGGACCGGCCGACGACCCCGCCCGTGCCCGCGCCCGCGTCGGGGACGCCCAGCAGTTCCCGGCCGCCGTCGTTCATCAGCGCCACCCTGTACTGCCCGTCGAGCATCAGCAGCCCCTCACGTACGGCGTGCAGGGCGGCCTGGTGGTAGTCGTGCATCCGGCTCAGCTCGGTCGCGTTCATCCCGTGCGTGTGGCGGCGCAGACGCGCGTTGATGACGTACGTACCGACCGCGCCCAGCGCCAGCGCGCCCGCCGCGACCCCGAACAGCGCCGTGACCTGGCCCTGGACCCTGGCGCTTATCTCCTCGACCCGGATACCGGCGCTGACCAGCCCGATGATCTCGCCGCGCGAGCCGTCCGCGCGGATCGGGGTGACCGCGCGGACGGACGGGCCGAGCGTGCCGGAGAAGGTCTCCGTGAACGACTCGCCGCGCAGCGCGCGCTCCCGGTGCCCCAGGAAGCGCTGCCCGATCTGCGCCTTGTCCGGGTGGGTCCAGCGGATACCCTCGGGATTCATGATCGTGACGAAGTCGACGTCCGTGTGGTGCTGCACCTGAAGGGCGTACGGCTGGAGGAGCGCCGTCGGCCGGGGAGCGGTGAGGATCGCCTCGCGCACCGAGGGGGCGTCCGCGACGGATCGGGCGACGGCCATCGCCTGGCGGCCGGCGGCGTCCTCGGCCTGGCTGCGGTCGCTGAGGTAGGTGAACAGCGCACATCCGGCCACCACGACCGCGATCAGCACGGCCTGCATCGCGAACAACTGTGCGGCCAGGCTGCGGGGTCCGGACAGGCGGGGGAAGCGCATGGTGTCAGTCTGCCTCTCCTTATAAGCGTGAACTAAATGAACGGAAGGGTGACCGCCCTCACAGGCCGAGGGATAGTCACGGCATCGCAGGGACGCGATTCACGGGCCGTGGCCTGTTTCCGGTCGTTGCCCGCGACCCCGGAGCACCATCGCACCCCGTACAACTTTCTCCCCATCTCCCGGACGTGAGCCGCACGCCGGTGATGCCGACGACGACGTCAAGGAGGGCAACCGTGGCCGCCTCATCCGCAACGGCACCTGCCGCACCCGCCGCCAAGCGGGACCGTACCCACTACCTCTACATCGCGGTGATCGTCGCGGTGGCGCTCGGTATCGCGGTGGGCCTGATCGCCCCGGACTTCGCGGTCGAGCTGAAGCCCATCGGCACCGGCTTCGTGAACCTGATCAAGATGATGATCTCGCCGATCATCTTCTGCACGATCGTGCTCGGTATCGGTTCGGTACGGAAGGCCGCCAAGGTCGGCAAGGTCGGCGGTATCGCGCTCGGCTACTTCGTGATCATGTCGTTCGTCGCGCTGGGCATCGGCTTGGTGGTCGGCAACATCATCGAGCCGGGTACCGGCCTCGCGCTGACCGACGCCGCCAAGGAGGCCGGCCACGCGCAGGTCTCCGCCGAGGCCAAGGACACCACCGAGTTCCTCCTCGGGATCATCCCGCTCACGTTCGTCTCCGCCTTCACCGGCGGCGAGGTCCTCCAGACGCTGCTCATCGCCCTGCTCGCCGGGTTCGCGATCCAGGCCATGGGCTCCACCGGCGCGCCGATCCTGCGCGGTGTCGAGCACATCCAGCGCCTCGTCTTCCGCATCCTCGGCATGGTCATGTGGGCCGCGCCGGTCGGCGCGTTCGGTGCCATGGCCGCCGTGACCGGGTCCGCCGGTGTCGACGCGCTCAAGAAGCTCGCCATCCTGATGCTGGCCTTCTACCTCACCTGTTTCCTCTTCGTCTTCGTGGTGCTCGGCGCGCTGCTGAAGATCTTCACGGGCCTCAACATCTTCTCGTTCCTCAAGTACCTGGGCCGCGAGTTCCTGCTGATCCTCTCGACCTCGTCCTCCGAGTCCGCGCTGCCGCGCCTCATCGCGAAGATGGAGCACCTCGGCGTCAGCAAGCCCGTGGTCGGCATCACCGTCCCGACCGGCTACTCGTTCAACCTCGACGGCACCATGATCTACATGACCATGTCGTCCCTGTTCATCGCCGACGCCATGGGTACGCCGATGTCGATCGGTGAGCAGATCCCGCTGCTGCTCTTCCTGCTCGTCGCCTCGAAGGGCGCGGCCGGTGTCACCGGCGCCGGTCTCGCGACCCTGGCCGGCGGCCTCCAGTCGCACAAGCCCGCTCTGGTGGACGGCCTCGGCCTGATCGTCGGCATCGACCGCTTCATGAGCGAGGCCCGCGCCCTGACGAACTTCGCGGGCAACGCGGTCGCCACGGTCCTGATCGGCACCTGGACCAACGAGATCGACAAGGAGCGCGTCGCCGAGGTCCTCGCCGGTCGGCACCCGTTCGACGAGAAGACGCTCATCGACGAGAACGACGCCGACCCGGTGGACCTGCCCGAGCAGCGCGAAGAGGGCGAGAAGGAACTCACCAAGGCCTGACCCCGGCCCACGAGTTCGGCTCCAGCACGACAGCCGGCTCGGCCAGATCAGTCAGATCCCGAACCCCGGGTGGCCCGGACACTCCCCAAACGGTCCGGCCACCCGGCCTGGAGCTCCCGGCAGGTCCGCCGGAGCACCAGGACCCCGAAAAGGCCGAGCGGCCAGGCACTCCCCCGAAGCCTGGCCGCTCGGCCATTTCCATGCCCCGCACGTCAGTTCGCGATACGACTGTTCGCCGACGGGCCGACAAGGCGCTCGGCCGCCGGAGTGCCCGGCCGACGACCTGCTCGGCCGACGACTGCTCAGCCGGCCGGGCGCGCAGTCGTCACGTCGCTCAGCTCGGCCACCAGTGCCGTGGCCCGGGAGACAGGCACCCCCGCCGTGCTGAGCAGGGTGACCGCGGCCGAGGACCCCGCCTCCGCCGCCGCCAGGAGCCCGTCGTTCACCGCCTCCATCAGCGCGAACAGCATCTGCTCGTGCATGTACGCCAGTGCCGGCGCCGGCAGCGGTGAGCTGAACACGCCCTCCTCCAGGCCCTGCCGGAGCACCTCGACGCACGCCTCGCGGACCGGCGTGAACCGGTCCCGGATGCCCTGCACGGTGACACTGCGCTGGGCGAGCCCGACGAGTATCCGGTAGCGGTCGGCGACCCGCCAGACGGCCAGCGTGGTCCGGGCCACGCACTCCGCCGGATCCCCGGCACCCGCGCGCCCCTCGGCGTAGGCGGCGGCCACCGCCTCCACGGCGCCGTCCAGCAGCGTGCTGATCAGCGCCTCCCGGCTGGGGAAATGCCCGTACACGGTCCGCCGTACGACACCGGCGGCGCGCGCGATCTGGTCCATCGAGGCATCGGGGTCGCGCAGCAGTTCGGCGAGGGCGATGTCGAGAATGCGGCGGCGGTTGGCGTCGGCGCGGCTGGGGGTGCCCGTGGTCATGGCTGTCATTGTGCCTCCCTCCCATCATTTGCACACCACTGTGCATCGGGGTACATTGCACATCACTGTGCAACTGCACGTCGGTGTGCAAAATGATCAAATACCAGCCGCCCAGGAAGGATCCGTGGCCATGCGACTCGTCAGGACGCAACCCGTCGAGGGGATGACCGGCCCCTACTCCCGGCGCTGGTGGGCACTCCTCGTGCTCTGCCTGAGCCTGCTGATCATCGTGATGGCGAACACCGCCCTCACCGTCGCCGCCCCCGACATGACCCAGGACCTGGGCCTGTCCAGCGCCGACCTCCAGTGGGTCATCGACGGCTACACCGTCCCGTACGCGGCGCTGATGCTGCTGCTCGGCGCGATCGGCGACAAGTACAGCCGGCGCGGGGCGCTCGTCCTCGGCCTGGCCGTCTTCGGCGCCGGATCGGTCGCCGGGTCGCTGGTCGACAGCGGCACCGGGGTCATCGCCGCCCGCGCCGTCATGGGCGTGGGCGCCGCGCTGATCATGCCCGCGACGCTCTCCCTCCTCGCCGCGACCTTCCCGCGCGCCGAACGCGCCAAGGCGATCACCCTGTGGACCGCCACCGCCGGACTCGCCATCGCCGCCGGGCCGCTGGTCGCGGGCGCGCTGCTGGCGGACCACGGCTGGGCATCGACGTTCCTGATCAACGTGCCGATCGCCGCGCTCGCCATCATCGGCGCCTTCGTCCTCGTACCGCCGTCCAAGGCCGGACACCACGACCGGATCGACTACGTCGGCGGGCTGCTGTCCGTGGTGTGGATCGCCGCGCTGGTCTACATGATCATCGAAGGGCCGCACTTCGGCTGGGGCGTCAAGGCGATCACGGCGGCGGTCGTGGCAGGCCTCGGCCTGGTCCTGTTCATCGGCTGGGAGCTGCGCCACCCGCGCCCGGTCCTCGACGTACGCCGCTTCACGCAGCGCCGGTTCGCGGGCTCGAACCTCGCGGTCGCCCTGTTCTTCCTGGCGGTCTTCGGCGCGTTCTACTACCTCACCCAGCACCTCCAGTTCGTGCTCGGCTACGACGCCCTGGACACCGGCCTGCGCATGCTGCCGCTGGCGGGCGCGGTCTTCGTCGGCTCGGCCCTCACCGGCTACTTCACCCCGCGCGTCGGCATGCGGATCACGGTCACGGCGGGCATGGTCGGCGGTACGGCGGCCCTGGCGCTGCTGTCGCAGGTGGACTCCGGTTCGTCGTACGGGGCCTTCGTCGCCCCCCTCGTCGTCCTCGGCCTGGCGATCGGCCTCGCTCTCTCCCCGTGCACCGACGCGATCATGGGGGCGTTCCCCGAGGCGGAGCTGGGCGTCGGCGGAGCGGTGAACGACACCTCGCTGGAGCTGGGCGGTTCGCTCGGCATCGCGATCCTCGGCTCGCTGCTCTCCACGTCGTACGCCTCCCACCTGACCGACGCGACGACCGGCAGCAAGCTGCCGGCCAAGGCCCTCGACCAGGCCCAGGACTCGGTCGGCGCGGGCTACCAGGTCGCCCAGGCCATCGGCGCCCAGGCCAGGCAACTCGCGGGGCAGGCGGCACAGGCGGCGGGCGCGGGGAAGACCGAGCAGGCGGCCGAGCTGAAGGCGCAGGCGACTCAACTCGCCCAGGGCGCCCGGCAGATGGCGGACGCGGTCGGCTCGTCCTTCTCGGACGCGGTGGCCCACACCAGTCTGATCGGGGCGGTGATCCTGGGGGTGGGGACGGTACTGGTCGCCGTACTGCTGCCGGGGAAGGGGCAGGCCGAGCCGACGGCGCCGGAGTTGGTGGCAGAGTCGGCGGCGGAGTCCGAGGCCGGTGCCGGTGTCACCGTGGAGACGTCGGAGCTCGCGCGTACAGGCCGGTGATCTTTCCCGGCGGTGTGCGTGCCACTCACCCGGCGGAGCCGCTTCCTGACACGCTCTGAAGAAAGTCGCGGGACGCTGTCGATCCGGCAGCGTCCCGTTCGACGTCCTGATGTGCGGCACCTCGCCGCACGATGACGACGCGACAGGATCGGACGAGGAAACACATGAGTCAACTGCTGAGAGTCATGAACTTCTGCGTTTCGAGCGACGGAATCGGCGCCGGTGAGCACCAGACGCTTGAACGGCCGTTCGGCCACGTCAGCCCCGAGAGGCTCTTCGCCTGGGCCGGAGCCACGGCGAGCTGGCCCAACCGCACGGAGCCCGGCGGGACCCGGGGCCTCGACGACTACTTCACGCGGGACTTCGCCCGGAACATCGGCGCCGAGATCATGGGCCGCAACAAGTTCGGGCCCCAGCGCGGGCCCTGGCAGGACCACGAGTGGACCGGCTGGTGGGGTGACGAGCCCCCGTTCCGCACCCCGGTGTTCGTCATGACCCACCACCCGCGCCCGTCGTTCACGCTCTCCGACACCACGTTCCACTTCGTCGAGGGCGACCCGGTCACGGTCCTCGAACAGGCACGGGAAGCGGCACAGGGCCAGGACGTCCGGCTCGGCGGCGGGATCACCACCGTCCGCCAGTTCCTCGACGCCGACCTCGTCGACACCCTGCACATCGCGGTCTCGCCGGTGGAACTCGGAACCGGGCTACGGCTCTGGGAGTCCCCCGACGAGCTGCGCGACCGCTTCCACCTGGAGGTCGTGCCCAGCCCCAGCGGCGTGACCCACCACCTGTTCTGGCGAAAGTGACGCGAGGGCCCACGCCCGGTCAGGGGGCGGGCCCGCCACTCAGCGGACGTCGCCCCCGCCCGCGTCGGCCACGCCCCTGTCCGTTGCCGTGTCCTTGTCCTTGTCCGCACCGAGGGTCTCCGCCACCGCTCGCGGCAGCCACTCCTGCACATGCCCGAACTTGAAACCCAGTTCGGTGGCACGGGAGTTGTCCATGCCGTACGAGCGGGAGAAGGAGAACGGGGAGACCAGACCGACGTCGACGTTCTGGAAGACCGTCCTGCCGTCGGGTATGTGCGGGGCCACGGCGGCGCACAACTCCTCGGTGGTCAGCAGGCCGTGGGAGGCCGCGTTGACCGGCCCGGTGAAGTTCTCACCCACCGCCCAGAACAGGAAGTCGGCGATCTCCTCGACGTGGATGTAGGTCGCGGGCCGGTTCTCGGTCGGCACGGCTATCGGTGTGCTGGTGCGGATGCGCGTCGCGTAGTGGTCCAGCCGGCCTGTGAAGTCGTCGGCGCCGCCCAGGACATGGGCCACCCGTACGGCGGTGCACGCGAACTCCGTACCGTCGGCCGCGAGGACCGCCTCGGCCTGGCGCTTGCCCTCGCCGTAGTGCGTTTCGAGGAACTCCCGCCTTTGCCACGGGAGTTGGAGATCGACGGCGACGGTACGCGGATCGACGGCGTCCTCGCGCACGGGGACGACGGTGTCCTCGTAGACGAGGGAGTCCTCGTACTCGTACACCTCGACGGTGGACGTCATCACATAGCGGCGGGTACGGCCGCCCGCGAAGACGCGCCGGGCGATCGACGCCTGGCGGGGTGTGTAGCAGACCTGGTCGACGACGACATCGAAGGTACGGTCGCCGAGAGCGGAATTCAGGGCGTCCTCGTCGTCGCGGTCGGCGACGAGGTGAATTGCCCCGGCGGGCGCGGGAGCGGAGCCCCGGTTGAGGACGGTCACCCGGTCCCCGGCGGCGATGAGACGGTCGATGAGCCGCTTTCCGAAATAGCGGTTGCCGCCCATGACCAATACGTCACGCATGATGTTCCTCCCCGTAGCGGACCTTGCGATCATAATTCTCCGGCAGGGCTTGCCTTGACGTCGACGTCAAGGACTACGGTCGTCCGTATGCGAATCGGCATGCGAATCGGGGAGCTGGCGGCGCGGGCGGGGACCACCGCACGGGCCCTGCGGTACTACGAGTCGCGCGGGCTGCTGTCCGCGCGGCGCACGGACAACGGCTACCGCACCTATGACGAGGACGACCTGAAGCTGCTCCGGCAGATCCGGACGCTCCAGGACTTCGGGTTCGACCTGGAGGAGACGCGCCCCTTCGTGGACTGCCTGCGGGCCGGCCACCCGGAGGGCGACTCCTGTCCCGCGTCACTCGCCGTCTACCGCCGCAAGCTTGACGAACTCGACGCGCTGATCGGTGAGTTGCAGTCGGTACGGGCGAAGGTCGGCGAACAGCTGACGCGCGCCGAGCGAGCCCGCGACGAACTCGCGGCCGAGGCGGCGGTTCCGGGCGGTCCGGAACCGGCATGCGAATGGGGAGGGCGGACGCGATGAGCATGGCAACGGGTGTGGCCGAGGTGACGGACGAGGACTTCGAGGCGGAGGTGATCGGGGCGGAGCTGCCCGTCCTGGTGGAGTTCACGGCCGACTGGTGCCCGCCGTGCCGCCAGATGGCGCCGGTACTGAGCGCCCTCGCGGCGGAGGAGGCCGACCGGCTGAAGGTGGTGCAGCTGAACGTCGACAACAACCCCCTGACGACCAACGCGTACCGGGTGCTGTCCATGCCGACGTTCATGGTGTTCCAGGGCGGGGAGCCGGTGCGGTCGATGGTGGGCGCCCGCCCGAAAAGGCGGCTGCTGGCGGAGCTGTCCGAGGTGCTCTGACCCACGGACGACGAAAGAAATCCCCCGAGCGATTGCGCTCGGGGGATTTCTTTGCGTATATTCAATGATTCGCGACTTCATTTCAGCCAGGTCGCGAGAAGTTCATTGAGCAGAGTATATCCGAGCGGGAGCGGAATTGTCAAACAGGGGCGCAAACACGGAATCAACTCGCGATGAATTGCGGAGTGAGCAGGAATTCGTCGACGGACTCTACGTCCGCGTCGACGCCCTGCGCGGTGACACCGAGCACTCCGTCACGGCCGCTCTCGCACAGGGCAGTACGCCGATGCAGGCCCGGCTCGAACGCGATGTGCTGGTGGCCGAACGGTCCGGACTGCTCGCCGCGCTGAACGCCGTCGACGGCTCGCTCTGTTTCGGGCGGATCGACCTCACCTCCGGTGTCACCCACCACATCGGCCGTATCGGACTGCGCGCCGACGACGCCGAACGCACCCCGATGCTCATCGACTGGCGCGCCGAGGTCGCCCGGCCCTTCTATCTCGCCACCGGCCACACCACGATGGGGCTGCGCCGGCGCCGCCACATCAGCGCGGACGGTCGGCACGTCACCGGACTGCATGACGAGATCCTCGACCTCGGCGACGAGACCCGCACCGGCTACGAGGACCCCTCGGGCGACGCAGTACTGCTCGCCGCGCTCGACTCCGCCCGCACCGGCCGGATGAACGACATCGTGCAGACCATCCAGGCCGAGCAGGACGAGATCATCCGCGCGCCCCATCGGGGTGTGCTGGTTGTCGAGGGCGGGCCGGGCACGGGCAAGACCGCCGTGGCGCTCCACCGAGCCGCCTACCTCCTCTACGAACACCGTGAACTCCTCGCGAAACGCGCCGTGTTGATCGTCGGCCCCAACCCCGCCTTCCTCGGCTACATCGGTGAGGTGCTGCCCTCGCTCGGCGAGACCGGCGTGCTGCTGGCGACCGTGGGCGAGCTGTTCCCGGGGGTGAAGGCAACGGCTGGCGACACGGCCCGCGCCGCGACCGTCAAGGGGCGGGCCGAGATGGCCGACGTGCTGGCGGCCGTCGTAAGGGACCGGCAGGGACTGCCCGACCCCGTCATCGCCATCGAGCACGACCGCGACATCCTCATGCTCGACGCCGGGCTGGTGAGCGTCGCGCGGGAGCGGACGCGCGAGGCGAAGCTGCCGCACAACGTCGCACGCGAGTACTTCGAGGGCCACATCCTCAACACGCTGACCGAGATGGTCGCCGAGCGCATCGGCACCGACCCCTACGACGGCAGCAACCTCCTCGACCCCAGCGACATCACCCAGATCCGCGACGAGCTCGCCGAGAACCCCGAAGTCTGGGCCGCCATCGACCAGTTGTGGCCGCGCATCGGCCCGCGACGACTGGTCGCGGACTTCCTCGCGGCCCCCGAGGGTTACGTGTCCGAGGCCGATGCGGAGGCAATCCGGCGGCCCGTCACCAGGGCCTGGACGACGGCGGACGTACCCCTGCTCGACGAGGCGGCGGAGCTGCTGGGCCAGGACGACCGGGTGGCCCGGGCGCGGGCGGAGCGCGAACGCAGCAGCCAAGTGGCCTACGCACAGGGCGTGCTGGACGTGTCGTACGCCTCCCGTACGTACGAGTTCGAGGACCTGGACGCGGAGGACTCCGAGGTGCTGTCCGCGCACGACATCATCGACGCGGAACGCTTCGCCGAGCGGCACGAGGAGGACGACCTGCGCAGCGCCGCCGAACGCGCGGCGGCCGACCGGACCTGGGCGTTCGGTCACATCATCGTGGACGAGGCGCAGGAGTTGTCGCCGATGGCATGGCGGCTGCTGATGCGACGCAGCCCGACCCGGTCGATGACCCTGGTCGGCGATCCGGCGCAGACCGCCGAACCGGGCGGCGTAGGTTCCTGGGCGGACATCCTCGCGCCGTACGTCCAGGACCGCTGGGAGCACGCCCGGCTGGGCGTCAACTACCGGACTCCGGCCGAGATCATGGCCGTGGCGGCGGCCGTGGTGCGGGCGGAACGGCCGGACTTCGAGCCGCCGAGGTCCGTACGGTCGACGGGCGTACGGCCGTGGGCGCGCCCCGTTGACGGAGATGGCGATGGTTCCCTCGCGGGGGCCGTGGAGAAGGCGGTCGGGGAGCTGGCGCCGGCCGAGGGGCGGCTCGCCGTGATCGCGCCGCGCGAGCTGCACGGGGAGTTGGCGGCGCGGCTGGACGGGGTCGAGGCGGGGGCGGAGCCCGATCTGACGCGGGATGTCGTCCTGCTCGATCCCCGGCAGGCCAAGGGGCTGGAATTCGACTCCGTGCTGGTGGTGGAACCTGGGGCTTTCGGTACGAGTGACCTGTATGTCGCGTTGACCCGGGCCACTCAGCGGGTGGGGGTGCTGTGGCAGGGGGAGTTGCCGGTGACGTTGGCCGATCTCGGGACTGAGAGGGCTGAGGGGGCCTGAGAGGCCGGGGAGCGCCTGCGGAACGGGGATGCCAAGGGTCACCAAGAGGTAACAGTTCACGCCATGGTCACTTCGCGTGTGCGGCTGGTGATGTATGCGTGTCCATATGGAAGCCCATCAGTTCGCGACCGCACCGGCCGGCAGCCCGGCGCTTGAGTCCCTGCCCGTCGAACCGCTGTTGACGTCGGAGTTCGACGCCGACCCCGGCGCGGTGTACGCGCGACTAAGGCGTACCTACGGACCCGTGGCGCCGGTGGGGCTGATGGGCGTACCGGTGTGGCTGGTTCTCGACTACCGCGAGGTGCTGGAGGTACTGCGGAACGAGAGCCTGTGGCGGCGGGACGTACGCCACTGGCGGGCCCGTGCGCAGGGCCTGCTGCCCGCCGACTGGCCGCTGCTCGCGGGCTACGAGGTGCGGCAGACGATGTTCATGGACGACGAGGAGCATCTCGCTGCCCGGCGCACCCATCATGCGGCGCTGCGGCCCTTCCAGGACGGGCACACCCCGCAGGGCTGGGAGCTGAGGGCGACGGTTGCGCGGTACGCCGACGAGCTGATCGGGACCCTCGCGGCCGAGTCCGGCACGGTGGGGTTCGCCGACCTCGCGGCGCAGTACACGCGGCCGTTGCTGCTGATGGTCACCACCAAGCTGTTCGGGTGCCCGGTCGATCTCGGCGACGAGCTTGTCATGGACCTGTGGCGGATGCTGGACGGTGGCTCCGACGCCGGGCCGGCGGCGGGACGGGCGATGGCCGCGATGACGCGGCTGGCCGCGCACCGGCGGGCGCTGCCCGGGGACGATCTGACGTCGTACATGCTGCTGGCCGACCCGGGGCTGTCGGACGAGCAGTTGGGGCGCGAGATGTTCATGAACGCGGTGTACCTGAACGACATCACCGGGAACATGGTGCTGAACACGCTGCTCGAGGTGTTGCGCGGCAACGCGACGGTGCGGAGCAGTCTGTCGGCCGGGCAGCTCGGGGAGACGGTGAACCGGGCGGCGCTGGTGAATCCGCCGGTCGCCAACATGTGCTTCCGGTTCGCGGCGCGGGATGTGAAGCTGGGGAACTTCTGGATCCGGGGCGGCGACCTCGTGTCGCCGTCGGCCGCGGCGGCGCACGGGGACCTGATGGCGATCGGGGCGTCCCACCTGGTCGGGTCGACGGTGAGTACGCGGGCGCATCTGGGGTGGGGGGCCGGGGCGCACCAGTGTCCCAGTGCGGCGCGGGAGCTGGGCGGGATGATCGTGAGCACGGCGGTGGGCCGGATCTTCGACCACCTGGCCAAGGCGGAGCTGACCTTGCCGGTGGATCAGTTGCCGTGGCGGTCGGGGCCTGTGGTGCGGGGGGTGAAGGTGTTGCCGGTGAGATATGAGTTGGCTGAGGGGGTTGCC
>NZ_LIQQ01000333.1 GCF_001418565.1 Streptomyces graminilatus
CCCCGGCACCCATCAGCCGCGGACCCCGCTCTACGGGCAGCCCGCCCAGTCGCCGCACGCCCCCGACCCAAGCGTGTGGGCCCGGACTCCGGCGCCCGAGCCGGACGGAGCCACGCAGTACCTGCCGTATGGCGACGATCCCCGCACCACCCAGTACGTGGGCGTCGACGCCCTGGTCTCCCAGGCCGGGGAGCAGCGGCACGAGCCGGACGCCTTCGCACACCTCTTCCGGGACCAGCAGCAGGGCGGCGGCCAGGGGCCCGTGGAGCCTCCGGCGGTGCCCGGCCCATCCCCCTCGCCCGTCCCGGGCCACAGCCCCGTCCCGCGCGAGAAGGTTCCGGCGGCCGACGCCACCATGCAGCTCGCCCCCAAGGCGGCACCCGCCCCCGCCGCGCCGCCGGCGGCCTCCAAAAAGGGCGGCAAGGCGGCGGGCCTGCTGAAGTCGAGCGCCGTCATGGCGGCCGGCACGATGGTCTCCCGCCTCACCGGCTTCGTCCGCTCGGCGCTGATCGTGTCCGCCCTCGGCCTCGGCGTGCTGGGCGACTCTTTCCAGATCTCCTATCAGCTGCCCACGATGATCTACATCCTGACCGTGGGCGGAGGCCTCAACTCCGTCTTCGTACCGCAGCTCGTGCGTGCCATGAAGGAGGACGACGACGGTGGCGAGGCCTTCGCCAACCGCCTGCTGACCCTCGTCATGGTGGCTCTCGGGGCGCTCACCGCACTCGCGGTCCTCGCGGCTCCCCTGCTGGTCCGCGCCCTGTCGGTACCGATCTCCAACAATCCGGCGGCCGAGGAAGTCGCCGTCACCTTCACCCGCTACTTCCTGCCCACCATCTTCTTCATGGGCATCCACGTCGTGATGGGGCAGATCCTCAACGCGCGTGGGAAGTTCGGCGCGATGATGTGGACGCCGGTCCTGAACAACGTCGTCATCATCGTCACCCTCGGCATGTTCATCTGGGTGTACGGCAGCGCGGCGGATTCCGGTATGACGGTGACCACCATCCCGCCGGAGGGCCAGCGGCTCCTCGGCATCGGCGTGCTCCTGGGCCTCGTCGTCCAGGCCCTCGCGATGATCCCGTATCTGCGCGAGACCGGCTTCAAGATGCGGCTGCGCTTCGACTGGCGGGGCCACGGCCTGGGCAAGGCCGCGATGCTCGCCAAGTGGACGATCCTGTTCGTCCTCGCCAACCAGGCGGGCGCCCTCGTCGTCACCCAGCTGGCCACCGCCGCCACCGGCGAGAACCCGAAGATCGAGGGCACCGGCTTCGCCGCCTATGCCAACGCTCAGCTCGTCTGGGGCCTGCCGCAGGCCATCATCACGGTCTCCCTGATGGCCGCGCTGCTGCCGCGTCTAGCCCGCTCGGCCCACGAGGGCGACGCCGGGGCGGTCCGCGACGACATCTCCCAGGGCCTGCGCACCACCGCCGTCGCGATCGTGCCCATCGCCTTCGGCTTCGTGGCCCTCGGCATCCCGATGTGCACCCTGATCTTCGGCTCCTCGGGCACTGGCGCGGCCACCAACATGGGCTTCATGCTGATGGCCTTCGCCCTCGGCCTGATCCCCTACTCCGTGCAGTACGTCGTCCTGCGCGCCTTCTACGCGTACGAGGACACCCGCACGCCCTTCTACAACACGGTGATCGTGGCCGCCGTCAACGCGACGGCATCCGCCCTCTGCTATTTCGTGCTCCCGGCCCGCTGGGCCGTGGCCGGCATGGCCGCCTCGTACGGCCTCGCGTACGCGATCGGCGTCGGCGTCGCCTGGAACCGGCTGCGCAAGCGCCTCGGCGGCGACCTCGACGGCACCCGTGTCCTGCGGACCTACGCCCGGCTGGGCATCGCGTCGGTGCCGGCCGCGCTCCTCAGCGGCGCGGCCTGCTACGGCATCGGCCACACGCTCGGCCAGGGCGTCGGCGGCTCGCTCGTCTCCCTGCTCGTCGGCGGCGCGGTCCTGCTCGTCGTCTTCTACGTCGCCGCCCGCCGTATGCGCATTGAAGAACTGAACTCGCTGGTGGGTATGGTGCGCGGGCGACTGGGGCGATGAGTCGGGGGAATCCGCACAACCATCGTTCACCACCGCGTGTCGTGCAGAGTGGCGGACTGTGGGCACAATTGGGTTTGGCGTCGGAGAGCTCGTAATGGATGGGGAGGCAGGAGCGACGGTGGCGGAACGGAGCACGGCTGCCGTCGACGTGGCAGACAACAGCGGCGACGAGCCGTTGACCGCGCAGGCGGACGAATCCACGGCCGACGGCGTGGCCCAGAACCGGGAGCGGGACACGGACAACGACGAGGCACAGGGGAGCGGCGGGACCGAGAGTCCCGGAAAGGCCTCACCGCCCGAACTGCACAGCGGTCACAAACTCGCCAGGCGCTACCGCCTGGAGGAGTGCGTCACCCGTCTGGACGGATTCAGCAGCTGGCGCGCGGTCGACGAGAAACTGCGTCGCGCCGTCGGCGTGCACATTCTGCCCGCGGACCACTCACGGGCCCGTTCCGTGCTGGCCGCGGCCCGTTCTTCGGCACTGCTCGGCGACCCTCGCTTTGTGCAGGTCCTCGACGCCGTCGAGGAGAACGACCTCGTGTACGTCGTCCACGAGTGGCTGCCCGACGCCACGGAGCTGACCGCGCTCCTGGCCGCGGGCCCGCTGGAGGCGCACGACGCCTACCAGATGGTCAGCCAGATCGCCTCCGCCATGGCGGCCGCCCACCGGGAGGGTCTCGCGCATCTGCGCCTGACCCCGGGCACCATTCTGCGGAGTTCGTCCGGCCAGTGGCGTGTGCGCGGCCTCGCGGTCAACGCCGCCCTGCGCGGCATCACTTCGGACACCCCGCAGCGCACCGACACGGAGGCGATCGGCGCCCTGCTGTACGCCGCGCTCACCCAGCGCTGGCCGTACGAGAACGACGCCTACGGCCTGTCCGGGCTGCCCAAGGGCGTCGGTC
Organism: Streptomyces graminilatus; assembly: GCF_001418565.1. Lineage (GTDB taxonomy): Bacteria > Actinomycetota > Actinomycetes > Streptomycetales > Streptomycetaceae > Streptomyces > Streptomyces graminilatus. The sequence continues at coordinate 2,953 of NZ_LIQQ01000333.1, forward strand.
TCATCGCGCCCGACCAGGTCCGGGCCGGGGTCCACCGCGGCCTGTCGGAGCTCGCGATGCGCGCGCTCGCCAACGACGGTGCCACCGCCTCACGGCACGAGTCCGCGTGCACGACGCCCGAGGAACTGGTCAAGGCGATCGGCGAGATGCCCCGCATCCGCCCGCCGGAGCCGGTGTTCACCGCCCCGCCGGACTACCAGCGCACGACGTACCAGCAGGGCTCGTACGGCCGCCAGGCACCCCGCCCGGGCGTGACACAGCCCCTGCCCACCCCACCGCCCCCGCTGCAGAGCCGCACGGGCAAGGCCCTGAAGTGGGCCGTGTCGGCGCTGCTGATCGCGGCACTGGGCCTGGGGAGCTGGCAGTTGGCGGACGCGCTCATGGAGAGCGGCGGCTCCAAGGAAACCAACCAGCCGCAGACGCCGGACGACAACCCCAAGGGCCCGGACAAGCCCAAGCCGGTCACCACGCTGAAGATCCAGGGTGCCGAGGAGTACGTCGCCAAGGGCAACGCCCAGCACCCGAACGATGTCGGCAAGACGTACGACAACGACAGCTCGACGTACTGGCGCACCGCGAACTACGCAGAGGGCCCGGACCTGAATCCGGCCTTCAAGCCCGGCGTGGGCATCGTCTACGACTTCGGCTCGGCCAAGGAGGTCTCGGCCGCCTCGATAGGGCTCCTCTTCGATGGGAAGTTCACGACGGTCACGCTGTACGCGACGGACTCCATGAGTTCGTCCGTCCCTCTGACCTCGATGACGAAGCTCGGTACGGTGACGACGGAGGGCACCACCACCGCGAAGGTGAAGGTCGCCAAGCCGGTGAAGAGTCAGTACGTGCTGGTCTGGTTCACCGCGCTTCCCTACGAACCTGGTGACTCGTACAGCGACCCGGGCTACAAGCAGGCCATAACCGACCTCAAGTTCACCGGCTGACGACCCACCGAAGGAGAGGGGGCTCATGGCGGACGGCGCCGCGTTCGACGGGGTGAGTGATCAGGAGCTGCTCGCCCGCCATGTCGACGGTGACCCCGACGCCTTCGGTGAGATCGTGCGCCGGCACCGTGACCGGCTCTGGGCGGTGGCCCTGCGGACGCTGGGGGACCGCGAGGAGGCCGCTGACGCCGTCCAGGACGCTCTCGTCTCCGCCTACCGGGCGGCCCACACCTTCCGGGGCCAGTCGGCCGTCACGACCTGGCTGCACCGCATCACGGTGAACGCCTGCCTGGACCGCGCGCGCAAGGCCGCGTCCCGCAAGACCTCACCGGTCGACGACACCGAACGGCTGGAGCAACTGCTCGAACCGCACGAGTCGGCGTCCGCCCCGGCCGAGCGCAAGGATCTGCACCGCCAGCTCATCGAAGCGCTCCACACCCTCCCGCCGGATCAGCGCGCCGCCCTGGTCCTGGTGGACATGCAGGGCTACCCGGTCGCGGAGGCCGCCCGTGTCCTCGATGTGCCCACCGGGACGGTGAAGAGCCGTTGTGCCCGAGGCAGAGCCAGACTGCTGCCGCTCCTCACCCATCTCCGGCCGGACAGAAACGGTGAGGGCGAAGAATCACGTGACGGACGGAACCGGGCGGACGGGGCATCCGTCCCACCCGCAGCGGGACCAACGGATGCAGGGCCAAGCGATTCAGCGGCTGTGAAGGGCGGAGGTGGGCGAGCGTGACATCCACGACCGACACGGCTGGACACCCGGACGTCACGGAGATCTCCGACCTCACCGAAGGCCTGCTCACACAGTCCCGGACCGCGGACATACAGCGGCATCTGGACGAGTGCGTCCTCTGCGCCGACGTGTACGCCTCCCTGGAGGAGATCCGCGGCCTCCTCGGCTCGGTGCCGGCCCCGTTGCGCATGCCGGACGACATCGTCGGCCGTATCGACGCAGCCCTCGCCGCCGAGGCGCCGCTGAACACCCCCGTGTCGGTCGGCGCTGCCGACGCCGTGCCCGGTGAGACCGAAACAGGCGATGTTTCACGTGAAACATCGCCGCCCGCCGAACGGCTCACGGACCGTCCCACGGGTCACGCCCACGCTGCCACGGGACCGGGGCGGAAGGGCCGCGCCCGACGCGTACGCCGCCGCACGATTGTCCTGGGCACAGTCTTCACGGCTGCCGCCCTGGGACTCGGCTCACTGCTGGTGTCGTCGCTGGTGTCATCGCCCACTGATGACACCGGGCGGACCGAGGTCGCGGGCGCGAGCACGTTCTCCGGGCAGAAGGTCGAGAACCAGGTCGCCGAGCTCCTCAAAGGCCCGGGTCTGAAGAGCACCCGCAGCGGAGGGCCGTCGGTCGGCGTGCAGAACCATCCGGACGGCTCGAAGACCGGCGAGAACGAGGGCACCGTCAAGATCGAGCCGACGTCCGTCCCTGCCTGCGTCATCAAGGGCATCGGCCGCGGCGACACGCACATTCTCGGCATCAAGTACGGCTCCTACAACGGCACCGACGCCTATCTCGTGGTGCTCCCCGCCTCCGGCGACAACACCCACGTGACCGCCTACATCGTCGACTCGGCCTGCACGAAGCAACCGTCGGCCACTCCGGCACAGGTGCTGCTGACGCAGTCCTACGCGCGTTCCTGAGCGCGGACGATCCGGCTTCTCCCTCTCGCGGTCTTCCTTGCCGAGCGGCACCCCTGTGTGCCCTGACACAGCGGGAATGCGGGCCCCGTAGGATCCGTTGGGTGGGGTGAGAGTTCTGAGAGAGGCTCCCACCAGTTCGCACGAAGCCGTCCAGAAACGAGGAAACACGCCGTGAGCGACGTCCGAAACGTGATCATCATCGGCTCCGGGCCCGCCGGCTACACGGCGGCGCTCTATACCGCACGCGCGTCGCTGAAGCCGCTGGTCTTCGAGGGCGCTGTGACCGCCGGTGGTGCGCTCATGAACACCACCGAGGTGGAGAACTTCCCGGGCTTCCAGGACGGCATCATGGGCCCCGACCTCATGGACAACATGCGCGCCCAGGCCGAGCGCTTCGGTGCCGAACTCGTGGCGGACGACATCGTCGCCGTGGACCTGACCGGTGACATCAAGACCGTCACGGATACCTCGGGCGCCGTGCACAAGGCGAAGGCCGTCATCGTCACCACCGGCTCGCAGCACCGCAAGCTCGGCCTGCCGAACGAGGACGCCCTGTCCGGCCGCGGAGTCTCCTGGTGTGCCACGTGCGACGGCTTCTTCTTCAAGGACCAGGACATCGCCGTGATCGGCGGTGGCGACACCGCGATGGAGGAGGCGACCTTCCTCTCCCGCTTCGCCAAGTCGGTGACCATCGTCCACCGCAGGGACACCCTGCGCGCCTCCAAGGCGATGCAGGAGCGCGCCTTCGCCGACCCGAAGATCCGCTTCATCTGGGACAGCGAGGTCGCCGAGATCCAGGGCGACCCGAAACTCTCCGGCCTGAAGCTGCGCAACCTCAAGACCGGCGAGCTGTCGGACCTGGCCGTGACGGGCCTGTTCATCGCGATCGGCCACGACCCGCGCACCGAGCTCTTCAAGGGACAGCTCGACCTCGACGAAGAGGGCTACCTGAAGGTCGAAGCGCCCTCGACGCGGACCAACCTCAGCGGTGTCTTCGGCGCCGGTGACGTGGTCGACCACACCTACCGGCAGGCGATCACCGCCGCCGGGACCGGCTGCTCCTCGGCTCTGGACGCCGAGCGCTTCCTCGCCGCCCTGGCGGACAACGAGGAGCAGGCCGAGCCCGAGAAGACCTCTGTCTGACCCCCGTCCGTCCCACCGCAGCATCGAGTTAAGGAGCCCCCTGTGGCCGGCACCCTGAAGAACGTGACCGACGACTCCTTCGACGAGGACGTCCTCAAGAACGACAAGCCCGTCCTGGTGGACTTCTGGGCCGCCTGGTGCGGCCCGTGCCGCCAGATCGCGCCGTCACTGGAGGCGATCGCCGCCGAGTACGGCGACAAGATCGAGGTCGTCAAGCTCAACATCGACGAGAACCCGGGCATCGCCGCGAAGTACGGCGTGATGTCCATCCCGACCCTGAACGTCTACCAGGGCGGCGAGGTCGCCAAGACCATCGTCGGCGCCAAGCCGAAGGCCGCGATCATTCGTGACCTTGAGGACTTCATCGCCGACTAGTCGACACAGCAGCTGATGTTTCACGTGAAACATCAGTGGGCCGACCCAAAAGGGTCGGCCCACTTGCTTTGCGTCAGCCCCCAGAGCGCCCTCTAGAGCGGCCGAAGCACCGGTTCCTTCTGTACCGCTCCCAGTAGCCGGTCGAGCGCCAGCTCCACGTCTTCCTTCCAGGAGAGCGTCGTCCGCAGCTCCAGCCTGAGCCGGGGATGCACGGGATGGGGCCGCACGGTCTTGAAGCCCACGGCCAGCAGGTGCTCGGCGGGCAGGACGCAGGCCGTCTCCTTCCAGCGGGCGTCCCCGAAGGCCTCGACCGCCTTGAAGCCCCGTCGGAGAAGATCCTTGGCGACCGTCTGCACCATCACCCGCCCCAGTCCCTGCCCCTGGTAGCCCGGCATGATGAAGGCGGTCATGAGCTGGACCGCGTCCGGCGAGACCGGACTCGTGGGGAACGCCGTGGACCGGGGAACGTAGGCCGGAGGAGCGTAGAGCACGAACCCCACCGGATTGTCGTCGACGTAGACCACACGGCCGCAGGACCCCCAGTCGAGCAGAACGGCCGAGATCCACGCTTCCTTCTCCAGCGAGGGTGTCCCCGCCTTCAGCGCTGCTTCCCCGCTGACGGGATCCAGTTCCCAGAAGACACACGCCCGACAGCGCTTGGGAAGATCCTGAAGGTTGTCCAGCGTGAGCGGTACGAGCCGACGCCCCATGAAGGCTGTTCCTCGCTTCCTTCGCCCGCAGCATCGCGAGCGGCTGACAGAGCGCTCCGTTCCCTGAGCAGACTGCCGACGAACCCGCCGACCGCGCCCAGGCCCAGACCCGCGCTCACCAGTCCGGTGCGGCTCACCGTTCGCATGACCCCCGCCTCCCCGACTTCAGAGGTACTGCCAGGTGGATGCGCCATCCCGAACGCATCGTATCCACGAAGCGATCGCTTCAAAACCGACTGGACGCAAAGAGCGGGCCGTGACCGGTGTGTACCGGACACGGCCCGCTCCGGCCGCCGATTCAGCAGAAACCCGCCCGGGCCGGCCAGGGTCTCAGCCCTCCGAGTCCTCGGAGTCGTCGTCCAGCAGGCTCTTCTGAAGAACCGGCCCCTCGCCCGGGGCGAGAGAGCTGAGGATGCGCTCAAGGTCTTCCATCGAGGCGAACTCGACAGTGATCTTGCCCTTCTTCTGCCCCAGGTCGACCTTCACCCGCGTCTCGAAACGGTCCGAGAGACGGCCGGCGAGATCGGTCAGTGCCGGAGACACCAGGGCACCTGCACGCGGCCCCTTGGACCTCGTGGCCGCCGTCGGCCGCGAGCCCATCAGGGTCACGATCTCCTCGACGGCCCGCACCGAGAGTCCTTCGGCCACGATCCGGTGAGCCAGCTTGTCCTGCTCCTCCGAATCTTCCACCGAGAGGAGCGCCCGGGCGTGTCCGGCGGAGAGAACTCCGGCGGCCACCCGGCGCTGGACCGCCGGCGAGAGCTTCAGCAGACGCAGGGTGTTGGAGACCTGCGGCCGGGAACGACCGATGCGGTCCGCCAACTGATCGTGCGTGCAGTGGAAGTCCTTGAGCAACTGGTCGTAGGCCGCAGCCTCTTCCAGCGGGTTCAGCTGAGCCCTGTGGAGGTTCTCCAACAGCGCGTCCAGGAGGAGCTTCTCGTCATCCGTGGCCCGCACGATCGCCGGGATCGCCTCAAGCCCCGCTTCACGGCAGGCCCGCCAGCGCCGCTCGCCCATGATGAGCTCGTAGCTGGTGGGACCCACCTGTCGCACCACGACCGGCTGGAGAAGACCGACCTCCTTGATGGAGGTGACCAGCTCCGCCAGCGCGTCCTCGTCGAACACATCACGCGGCTGTCGCGGGTTGGGCGTGATGGAGTCGATGGGAAGCTCGGCGAAGTGGGCACCGATGGGAGGCGCCGGGACCTCTCCGAACTCGTTCGAGGACGCATCCTCTGTTTCACGTGAAACAGAGGGCAGTGTGGCCACTCTCGCCGCGGCCACACCGCGCTCGGCCGTGAGGACCGGAACCGCCCCCGGTGAGGTGGAGGCGGTGCCTCCCATCGCCGGTGGCGTCGGCCTGTCTCCGGTCGGTGCCGCTGGGATCAGTGCGCCGAGACCACGGCCCAACCCCCTCCGTCGCTCGCTCACTGGATTCCCTCCACGATGCTTTGTTCGCTCTGTGCGCTCTGTGCGCCGATGTGGGCGTGCTGCGCGTCATAACTGACACCGACACCCTTCAACGCGATTTCCCGGGCCGCCTCAAGATAGGACAGGGCGCCACTCGATCCTGGGTCGTAGGTGAGCACCGTCTGTCCATAGCTCGGCGCCTCGGAAATGCGGACCGAGCGCGGAATGCTCGTCCGCAGCACCTCGTCGCCGAAGTGGTTGCGCACCTCGTCCGCGACCTGGGACGCGAGGCGCGTCCGGCCGTCGTACATGGTGAGCAGGATCGTCGTCACCTGAAGGTCGCGGTTGAGGTGGGCCCGCACCAGATCGACGTTGCGCAGTAGCTGGCCCAGGCCCTCCAGCGCGTAGTACTCGCACTGGATCGGGATGAGCACCTCGGCACCGGCGACCAGTGCGTTGACCGTCAGCAGACCGAGCGAGGGCGGGCAGTCGATGAGGATGTAGTCCAGAGGCTGCTCATACGCCTGGATCGCCCGCTCAAGCCGGCTCTCCCGTGCCACCAGCGACACCAGCTCGATCTCCGCACCGGCGAGATCGATCGTGGCGGGTGCACAGAAGAGGCCCTCGACGTCAGGGACCGGCTGAACGACTTCCGAGAGTGGCCTGCTGTCGATCAACACGTCATAGATGGAAGGAACATCGGCGTGATGATCGATCCCCAGTGCCGTGGAAGCGTTGCCCTGAGGGTCGAGGTCCACGACCAGGACGCGAGCCCCGTGCAGGGCCAGCGAGGCGGCAAGGTTGACGGTTGTCGTCGTCTTCCCCACTCCGCCCTTCTGGTTGGCGACCACCATGATTCGGGTCTGCTCCGGCCGTGGCAGGCCTTCGCCGGCCCGCCCCAGTGCCTCCACTGCCAATTGGGCGGCACGACCGATGGGAGTGTCGTCCATCGGGGGCGGTGTTTCACGTGAAACATCCTCCCCGATCGACTCGGTTCGGGGACCGGGGACCGGATCGGTCATCGGTCCCGCGATGTTGGCGTTGGACCGCAAGGATTCACTCTCCTCGACTTCAGGCTCGCAATGAACAGAGCCTGCCATGTCTTCGGGGTCATGAACCAGTGAGGCCTGGCGTTCTGTGGAGAAATCCACCTCTGTGGACAACTCCGTTACCTCTCCGGGTGAACGGAACGGCTTTCGGTCGCGGGGTGCGGCCGCGGCCCGGCCGCGGCTGATGATGCCGTGCAGCAGTGAGCGACGTTTCACGTGAAACAAGATGCCCAGCCGCAAGGGCGACGAGCGCGCGACACTCCGGGATGTATAGGTTTGGCAGCTTGTGTGGAGTACGGCTCTTCGTCAGGACGGATCAACGAACGTGACGAAAAACTCCCGCCGACCCATCCTGACCCGCGAGCCCATCCGGCCCCACCGACCCACCTGCCCGTCCACTCGCCCGCCCGTCCGCCCCTCCGGACTCAGCGTCGCCGCCGCGCCCGCCCCGTCCGGGCAGCCTTGGCCCGCTTCGCGGCGAACCGCACTCCGCCCGGGCTCTCCCCGACCACGACCCGCACGACGGTCGACAGCGGGTCCACCACGCCCTCACCCACCTGCACGATGGATGTCTCCACCGCCCCGAGCTTGGTCAACGCGGTCGCGGAGGCCTTCAGCTCCTCCTCGGCGGTGTCCCCCTTGAGCGCCAGCATCTCCCCGTACGGACGCAGCAGCGGAATGCCCCAGGTGGCCAGCCGGTCCAGCGGAGCCACCGCACGCGCCGTCACCACATGGACCGGCTGGAGAGTCCCCATGACCTCCTCCGCGCGGCCACGGACGACGGTCACATGGTCCAGCCCCAGCAGCTCGACGACCTCACTGAGGAAGTTGGTCCGGCGCAGCAGCGGTTCGAGGAGCGTGATCTTCAGGTCCTCCCGGACCAGAGCCAGCGGAATACCGGGCAGCCCGGCACCCGAACCGACATCGCACACCGTCACGTTCTCCGGCACCACCTCGGAGAGCACCGCGCAGTTCAACAGGTGCCGCTCCCACAGGCGGGGCACCTCACGCGGGCCGATCAGACCGCGCTGCACACCCGCCTCAGCAAGCAGTTCCGCGTATCGGACCGCGTCCGCGAAGCGATCGCCGAACACCTCGCGCGCCTGCTCGGGCGCCGGGGGAAGCTCCGCTGCCTCCGTCACGGGGGACCGTCCTTCCGTACCGCATGAGCGCACTGGGCGCTGATCACCAGGACTACAGGGACTGGAGCTGTCGAGGACCACAGAGGGACGAACACAGGGGGACGAACACAGGGCCAACAGCGTCCGGGGAACTACAGGCTGACAAAGTTCGGCCCCGTCTGCGCAACAGACGGGGCCGGAGGGAGCTACGTACCGATCAGGCGGGAAGGACGACGACGAAGCGCTGCGGCTCCTCGCCCTCGGACTCGCTGCGCAGGCCGGCGGCCTTCACCGCGTCGTGCACGACCTTGCGCTCGAACGGGGTCATGGCCTTCATCTTGACGGGCTCGCCGGTGCTCTTGACCTCGGCCGCGGCCTTGGCGCCCAGCTCCGAGAGCTCCTCACGCTTCTTGGCGCGGTAGCCCGCGATGTCGAGCATCAGCCGGCTGCGGTCCCCGGTCTCCCGGTGCACGGCCAGACGCGTGAGCTCCTGGAGTGCCTCCAGCACCTCGCCGTCCCGGCCGACCAGCTTCTGCAGATCTCGGCCGCCCGCGTCACTGATGATCGAGACAGCGGCGCGGTCGGCCTCGACGTCCATGTCGATGTCGCCGTCGAGGTCGGCGATGTCCAGCAGACCTTCGAGGTAGTCCGCCGCGATCTCGCCCTCCTGCTCCAGGCGGGACAGGGTGTCGACACCCTCGGCTGCGGCGGAGGTGGTGGTGCCTTCCGTCACGGGATGGACTCCTTCTTACTTCTTGGTCGGGGACTTGGGACGCTGCGGGCCCTTGCGCTGTCCGGACTGAGCCCTGCTGCGAGTGGAACCTGAGCCGGGCTTGGCAGCGGCCTGCTTGGCGGCGCCTCCGGCGGGCTTGGCGTCATCCGGCTCATCGGGCTCGTCGGACTTGATCAGCGACGTCGTGGGGGTCTCCGACTCGGCACCGCCTGCCGTCCTGGCTCCCGACTGACGCTGGGACTTGCTCTGACGCTTGGGCTGCTGACGCTTGGCGGTGGCGCTGGTGGGCGTACCGTCCTCGTTCTCGGTGACCTCCGGGTTCACGCCCGTCGTCACCGTGCCGTCGGCCTGAGCCGCGAGGCCCGCCTTGTTCAGACCGTTGATGAACTTGCGCTCGAACTCGTTGCGGTCGCGGCCCTTGGCGACGATGGCCTTCACAATGGCACGCTCACCGCGGCTGCGGGTCTTGCCGTGCTGGGTGACGTGCTTGTGGAGGCGCTCCAGGTAAGCGGCCTGCGCCTTGCTGCCCGGGGTCGGGTTGTTGCGGATGACGTACATCTGCTGGCCCATGGTCCACACGTTGGTGGTCAGCCAGTAGATGAGGACACCGACCGGGAAGTTGATGCCGAAGACGGCGAACATGACCGGGAAGACGTACATCAGCATCTTCTGCTGCTGCATGAACGGCGTCTTCACCGTGGTGTCGACGTTCTTCGTCATGAGCTGGCGCTGCGTGTAGAACTGCGACGCCGACATCAGGACGATCATGATGGCGGTGACGACCCGGACGTCGGTGATCGAGGCACCGAGCGCCTCCACCTTCGCCGCGCTCTCGGTGAACTTCGCGGCCAGCGGAGCACCGAAGATGTGCGCCTTCCGGGCGCTCTCCAGCAGCTCGGCGTTGATGACGCCGATCTGCTGGCCCGAGGCGATGCCGTTGAGCACGTGGTACAGCGCGAAGAAGAACGGCGACTGCGCCAGGATGGGAAGGCACGAGGAGAGCGGGTTGGTACCCGTCTCCTTGTACAGCTTCATCATCTCTTCGGACTGGCGCTGCTTGTCGTTCTTGTAGCGCTCCTGGATCTTCTTCATCTCGGGCTGCAGTGTCTGCATGGCCCGGGTCGCCTTGATCTGCTTCACGAAGAGCGGGATCAGACAGATGCGGATCAGGATCACCAGGGACACGATGGACAAGCCCCAGGCCCAGCCGGTGTCAGGCCCGAAGATCCCGCCGTACACACTGTGGAACTGGACGATGACCCAGGAAACGGGTGTCGTGATGAAGCTGAAAATGCTGGCGATCGTGTCCACTAATCATGCTCCTTGGACATGGGACGGGGTCTCGGCGGCCGGACTCGAAGGATTCTGTCCCCCGACGGCCGCGCCGGCGGCGGAGGTCCCGCCCTTGCGTGCATGCCAGGTGCTGCGCAGCATTTCGTGCCACCGCGGACGCTTGCGCGGCGGGACATGGTCCACACCGCCCAGCGACCACGGGTTGCACCGCAGGATGCGCCAGGCGGTGAGTGCCGTCCCCTTGACCGCGCCGTGCCGGTCGATGGCCGTATAGCCGTAGTGGGAGCACGACGGGTAGTACTTGCACACGGGCCCGAGCAGCGGACTGATCGTCCACTGGTACAGCTTGATCAGGGCCAGCAGCGGGTACTTCATCGCGCGCCCCCTCCCAGCAGCCGCTGCAGAGCGGCGTCCAGGTCTCGGGCCAGCTGTGCATGGTCGGCGTCGCCCGCACCGGGCAACGCTCGTACGACTACCAGGCTACCGGGGGGCAGCGCGGCGACTCGGTCGCGCATCAGGTGGCGAAGCCTGCGCTTCACCTTGTTGCGGACGACCGCGCCGCCGACTGCCTTGCTGACGACGAAACCCGCACGCGTCGGGGGAGCGCTCTCCCCAGGCGCGTGCGGGTCCGTGGTACCGCTACGAAAATGGACGACGAGAAGCGGACGGCCGGCCCGGCGACCCCGTCGTACAGCGGTCGCGAAGTCCTCGCGCCGCCTCAGCCGATGCTCGGTAGGCAGCACGACGTCATGACCTGATCAGGATCAGGCGGACAGGCTCGCGCGACCCTTGCCACGGCGGTTCGCGAGAATCGCGCGACCGGCACGGGTACGCATCCGCAGGCGGAAGCCGTGGGTCTTCGCGCGACGACGGTTGTTCGGCTGGAAGGTGCGCTTGCTCACTCGGGGGCTCCAGAAAGAATCGGTGAATACCGGGATGCCGTCTTGGCTGTCACCGTGCGCCCACGAGTAGCTCGCTTACGCCCGATTGCACCGCTCCCGATCACTGGAAGAGGCCCTGGTAGGAGCACTCGTTGTGATCTATGCCCATCGGAGGCAGGCGGCAGCAGCCATCGACAACTCGACCTGGTCACGGTACGCGGGGCTACGCCATCCGGTCAAACCAGCACCTGGAGCGAGACACTGTCCACAGCCTGGGGACAACAACTTGAACCGCACCCGCCGCCCTGACTACCGTGGCCAGACTCCGATTCGCCCGTTCCACCCGAAGTACATCCCGATACGTCCCAGAACCACACGTTCGTGGGACCCCGTGAGAGAGCGTGCCCTGTGGCTGACGTACCTGCCGATCTTGCCGCAGTGTGGCCACGAGTGCTGGAACAACTCCTCGGTGAGGGGCGTGGGCAGGGTGTAGAGGTGAAGGACGAGCGCTGGATCAGGCGCTGCCAGCCGCTGGCCCTCGTCGCGGACACCGCACTCCTCGCCGTACCGAACGAATTTGCGAAGGGCGTGCTCGAAGGCCGCCTCGCGCCGATCGTCAGCGAGACACTCAGCCGCGAGTGCGGCCGGCCGATCCGTATCGCGATCACCGTGGACGACTCCGTCGGCGAGCAGTCCCCGCC
>NZ_LIQQ01000334.1 GCF_001418565.1 Streptomyces graminilatus
CGGGTCCTGACGTTCGCCGGAGCGGGGCTGGCGGCCGTCTACGTACTGGACGACAGGGGCGAGGAACTGCGGCTCGTCGAGACGGCCGGAGTCGCCCGGACCCGGTACGCGCTGCCGGAGTGCTTCCCCCTCGACGACGACTAGCCCGTCACCGAGGCCTTCCGGTCCGGCAGGCCGCTGTGGCCGCGCCCCGCCGCCCCCACCGCTCCCGCCGCTCCCACCGCTCTCGCCGCCCACCACGAGGGCGAGCGCGTGACGCCGTGGGCCGGGGTGTCGCTGGGAGCCCTGCCGATCGAGGGCGACGGCGGCAGGCTGGGCTGCCTCGTCGTCATGGGCGAAAGCGCCGAGGGCTTCGAGGACGAGCAGCGGGGCTTCCTGGAGGTGTACGCGGAAGCTGTCGCCGGCCGGCTCCGGAACGAGACCGCCCGCTCCGCGCCCGCGCCACTGCTGGACCCCGCCCTGCGCGGTCTGCGCGTCGGCTCGTTCGTCCTGCTCCCCGGCACCGGAATGATCGACGCGGACCCGACCGTACTGGAACTGCTCGGCATCGCCGAGGGCACGTTCGACGGCAAGGCGGACACCCTGCTCGCGCACACCGTCCCGGAGGACCTGCCCGCGCTGATGTCGGTCCTGGAGCCCTCCGCCCAGGCCATGGGCCACCGCCGGCTGGAGCTCCGGGTCCGCCGCCCCACCGGTGAGCTGCGCTGGCTGCGGCTGGACTGCCGGGTGCTGCCGGGCCACGACGGCGGACCGCAGCAGGTCCTGGGCATGCTGACCGAGGCCTCCGCACTGCGCCACAGCACCAACGACGTCTCCAGGATCCAGTGGCTGACGGCCGCGCTGGACGAGACCACCACGGTCCGGGACGTCAGCCGGGTGCTGGTCGCCGCGCTGCGTGAACCCCTGGGCGCCGACCGGGTGGCACTCGCCGAGCTGCACGAGGATCTGCTGGCGGTCACCGTGCTCGATCCGCCGGAGGCCGGCGCGTGGCCGGAGCCATGGCGCGCGGAGGCGCTCTCGGAGCGGCCCGAGGTGCCGGTCGGCGGCCTGCCCACGCTACAGACGGCCGTGGCGGAGAGCCGGACGAGCCTGTTCCCCCGCGGCGCCGAGCTGGAACCCGGTCTCGCGGGCATCGGCCCCGGCGGGCTGGCCGTACTCCCGCTGCCCGCCCGGGGCCGGATCGCGGGTGTCTGCCTGGTCGGCTGGGACCTGCCGCACGAGTTCACCCCCGACGAGCGCTCCCTGCTCACCGCCACCGCGGGCCTGGTCGGGCAGGCCCTGAAGCGGGCCCACGAGTACGACGCCGAGCAGGAACTCGCCACGATGCTGCAGCACAGTCTGCTGCCGCGCCGCCTGCCCGAACTGCCCGGCGGGACAGCCGTCGCCCGCTATCTGCCCGCCAAACGCGGACTTCAGGTGGGCGGCGACTGGTACGACGTGATCGCGCTCTCCGAGAGAGAGGTGGCCCTCGTCATCGGGGACGTACAGGGGCACAGCGCCGGCGCCGCGACGATCATGGGGCAGATGCGTACCGCGGTCAGGGCCTACGCGGTGGAGGGCCATCCGCCGGACGTGGTCGTCTCGCACGCCAACCGGCTGCTCGTCGGCATGGAGACCGACCTTTTCGCCACCTGCCTCTACGTCCAACTGGACATGGAGGAGGGCAACGCGATGTTCGTACGGGCGGGCCATCTCTCGCCGCTGCTGCGCCGTCCCGACGGCAGCACCGAGGAGATCATGGTCGAGGGCGGCCTGCCGCTGGGCATCCTCGCCGACGCCGACTTCCCCATGACATCGGTGACTCTCTCCCCCGGCTCGGTCCTGGTGCTGGTGACGGACGGCCTGGTCGAGTCCTCCAAGCTGCCGCTGGACGAGGGCATGGCCCGTACGAGGGTGGCTCTCGCGGCGGCCGACCCCTCGGATCCCGGACGCATGGCGGACGAACTGCTCGGCGACGCCGGCCGCCGTGAGGACGACGTGGCTGTGCTGCTCCTGCGCTACGACGGGATGAAGGTCCGTCCGGTCCGGGCCGGTTACGCGGTGTGGCGGCTGCCCGACGCGGTCATGCACGCCCGCCGCTTCACCAGTCGCACCCTGCGCAACTGGCAGCTGTCCGAAGCGGCCGACGAGGTGCTGCTGATCGTCTCGGAACTGGTCACCAACGCCCTGGTGCACACCCAGGGCGCCGTACATGTCGAGCTCACCCTCGGCGCGGACCGGGTGCGGGTCACCGTGAACGACTCCTCGCCGCGCGCGCCCGCCAAACCCGTGGTCGTGGACTGGGAGGCGACCGGGGGCCGGGGCCTGCTCCTGGTCGAGGCGGTGTCGGCCGCCTGGGGCTCGGTGCCGGTGGGCGGCGGCAAACAGGTGTGGAGCGAGATCCTCGTCCCCACACGCGAGCCGACCCCGGAGGCGGAGCCCTCGACGGAGTCCCGCGCCCCGGGGGAGGGTGGATCCCGGACGCAGTCCCTGGCCCCGGAGGAGGACGGGACCTCGACAGAATCCCGGACCCCGGAGGAGAACGGGACTCCGGAAGAGGGCGGCCCCCCGACAGAATCCCGGCCCCCGGAGGAAGCTGGACCCCGGACGGAATCCCGGACCCCGGAAGAGGACGGGCCCCCGGAAGAATCCCGCGCGCCCGGTCACGCGGACGCCACACCCGGTCCGGCGAACGCCACCCCCACCCATACGGACACCACACCCAGTCCGACGGACGCCACCCCCGCCCATACGGACTCCGCGTCCTGGACGGACGGGTACGATCCCGGCCGCCGGCGCACGCCGCCCCGTGCCGACCGGACAGACCACCCGGAGCCCAGTATCGTGGATCACACGCCGCTGACCGGGCCTCGCGCCCCCGCCGGGCCCGCTCCCCCGGCCGACTTCCGAGCGCCCGACGCCACGTCCGCCGCGCCGCTGGCCGACACGGATGAACCCGCAGGTCCCACGCCCCGGGCGCGGAAACGGTCCAGGCTCTGGAGAGCAACGAGGAGGCGTCCACGATGAGGCTCCTGAGCGTCCCGAGGCCCCGCGCGCCCAGCGTCCTCGCCGCCGCCTGTGCCCTGGTGGTGGCCGTGTCCCTCGCCGGCTGTGGAGGGAACGGGACGGCGGGCGGCAAGGGCGTCACCGTAGGACTGCTGATGCCGAACCGGCAGACCCCGCGCTGGGAGGCGTTCGACCGGCCCCTGATCGAGAAGAGGGTGAAGGAACTGTGCCCCGAGTGCTCCGTCCGGTACGCCAACGCCGACAACGACACGACGAGCCAGCAGCGCCAGATGACCTCCATGATCACCAGGGGGGTCGACGTCCTGATCCTGGATGTCACCGACCCCAAGGCGCTCCGCTCGTCGGTGGAGTCGGCGAACAAGGCGGGCGTCCCGGTCGTGGCCTATGACCGGCTCGCCGAAGGCCCGGTCTCCGGCTACGTCACCTTCGACGGCACACGGGTCGGAAGGCTCCAGGGCCAGGCACTGCTCGACGCCCTGGGCAACAGGGCGGCCGGCCGCGAGATCGTCATGATGAACGGTGATCCGACCAGCCCCAACTACACCTGGTTCAAGGAAGGCGCACTGTCCGTCCTCAAGGGCAAGGTGAAGATCGGCAGGTCGTACGACACCCTGGGCTGGCGGGCGGAGAGCGCCCACGACAACATGTCCGCCGCCATCAACGCCCTGGGCCCGAACCGGATCGACGGTGTCCTGGCGGCCAACGACAGCATCGCCACCGGGGTCATCTCCGCGATGAAGAGCGCCCGGGTGTCGCCGCTGCCCCCGGTCACCGGCCAGGACGCCGACCTCGACGCGGTGCGGCGGATCGTCGGGGGCGAGCAGACCATGACGGTCTTCAAGTCCTTCCAGAAGGAGGCCGACACGGCCGCCGCGATGGCTGTGGCCCTGGGCCGCGGCGAGTCGGTCGACTCCATCGCCACGACGACGATGGACAGCCCGACCACCAAGAACGTCCCGACCGTGCTGCTCACCCCGGTCGGCGTCACCGCCGACACCATCGGGCGGACGCTCGTCAAGGACGGCGTCTACACGGTCGACCAGATCTGCACCCCGAAGCTCCGGGCCGCCTGCGACCGGGCCGGGCTCACCGGATGAGGGAGGTGGTCCCTTTGGCGACGTTCCCGCCCGTACTGGCGCTGCGCGGCATCTCCAAGCGGTTCGGCGGTGTCCAGGCCCTCGTGGACGTGGAGCTGCAACTGAGGGCCGGCGAGGTGGTCGCCCTGGCCGGGGACAACGGCGCCGGCAAGTCCACCCTCATCAAGGTGATCTCGGGGGTGGCCCCCGCCGACCGGGGCATCATCGAGTGGGAGGGCGGGCTCGTACAGATCAAGCAGCCCCACGACGCCCACGCGCTGGGCATCGCGACCGTCTACCAGGACCTCGCGATGTGCGACAACCTCGACATCGTCGGCAATCTCTTCCTCGGCCGCGAGATCGACCGGGTGGGCGTCCTGGACGAGGTGGAGATGGAGCGCCAGGCCCGTGAGCTGATGCACACGCTGTCCATGCGCATCCCCGATGTGCGGATGCCGGTCGCCGCGCTGTCCGCGGGGCAGCGGCAGGCCGTCTCGATCGCCCACTCGCTGATGGGTTCACCGAAGGTCCTGCTCCTGGACGAGCCGACCGCCGCGCTGGGCGTCGAGCAGACCAGCCACCTCTTCGACCTCATCGAACAGATACGCGACCGCGGTATGGCGATCCTGCTGATCAGCCACAACATGGGGGACATCAAGGCAGTCGCGGACCGTGTCGCCGTACTGCGCCTCGGCCGCAACAACGGCCTCTTCGACGTGAACACCACCCCGCAGGAACAGGTCATCTCCTCCATCACCGGCGCGGCGGACAACGCCAAGACCCATCGCCCCACCGGCGACGACGAGGTCTGGCCATGAGGGGCGGGGAGCCGTCAGGGGAGGCGCAGCCCGCCGGGGCCGGAGACGGCTCGGGAGCGGGCGGCAAGTCGTCAGGGGCGGACGGGCACGGGCGCGCCCGTGGGCCGGGACCGGGCATCGGGGGATTCATTCACACGGTCCGTACGCGGGTGCGCGGTCCCGAACGCGGCCCGGCGCTGGTGGTGCTCGGGCTGATCATGATCTGCGTCCTCTTCCAGGTCCTCAACGACAGGTTCCTCTCGCCGCGCAACCTGTCCAACCTGAGCGTGGACATCGTGAGCACCGGTCTCGTGGCCGTCGGCATCGTCTTCGTACTGCTGATCGGCGAGATCGATCTGTCGGTGGGGTCGGTCAGCGGTCTGGCGGGGGCCGCGTTCGCCGTGCTGAACGTGAACCTGGGTGTGCCGGAGTGGCTCGCCATGATCGTGGCGGTGCTGTCCGGGATGGCGGCGGGCGCCGTCCACGGGTTCTTCTTCGCGTGGGTGGGCGTGCCGTCGTTCGTGGTCACCCTCGCCGGGCTGCTGGCGTGGAACGGCATGGCCCTGTACCTGCTGGGCGCGAGCGGCACCATCAACCTGGACGAGAACGGCCTGGTCGCGTCGCTGACCAGCAGCTACTTCGGGCAACCGGCTGTCGCGTACGGGCTGGCGGCGCTGGGTACGGCCGGGTACGCGCTGGCCTGTCTGCGCACCCGGACCCGGCTGACGGCCGCAGGGATGCGGTACCGGTCGCCCGGTGAGATCGGGGTGCGCTCGGGCCTGCTGGCGCTGGTCGCTTTCAGCGCCGCGTACACACTCAATCAATTCCAGGGGCTGCCGCTCGCACTGCTGATCTTCCTGGTGGTCATCGTGGTCTCGGACTACGTGCTGCGCCGCACCCGCTACGGGCGGCGGGTGTACGCGCTCGGCGGCGGCGCCGTGGCGGCTCGGCGGGCCGGTGTCCGTGTGGTGCGGGTACGGCTGGTGATGTTCATGACGTCGGGCACGCTGGCGGCGATCGGCGGCCTGTTCGTGGCCTCGGGGCTCACCTCGGCCAGCCCGACGACAGCCCGCGCCGCCGGGTCCGGAATGCTCCTGATCAACGCCATCGCGGCGGCGGTGATCGGCGGTACGAGCCTGTTCGGCGGACGCGGTTCCACCTGGTCGGCGCTGCTGGGGGCGCTGGTCATCCAGTCGATCGCCTCGGGCATGGCACTGCTGGGGGTCGAGGACGCACTCCAGTTCATCATCACCGGCGCGGTGCTGCTCGCGGCCGTCACGGCGGACACACTGGCCCGGCGAACGGAGCGAATGCCGGCCCAGGCCTGAAACCCGGCCGGCCGGCCAACCGGCCCTGGAGCACAGGTGTGGGACAAGCACCCAAAGGGGTAGTTTATAACTAACAAAAATACCCTCAAAAGAGACATACGGGAGTGGGAAAGTGCCATGGCAGGGCCGCACAAAGCAGTAAGAGCAGCAGCCGTAGCCCTGACGCTGGCCGGGACCGTGGTCACGGCATGCGGCGTCGGCGGTGGCGACGCGGGGCGACCGAAAACGCTGACCTGGTCCATGTGGGCCAGCGTCGGTGAGGAGCGGGTGCTCTGGCGGCAGCTCGCGGAGCGCGTGTCCACCGATGATCCGCAGCTGAACATCAAGCTGGAGACCTTGCCCTGGGCGGACTACTTCACCAAGATCGGCGCCCGTCTCGGCGGCCACAGCGCCCCCTGCGTCGTCGCGGTGCAGTCACTCCGTACCGCGGGCTTCGCCAAGGGCATGCTGCCGCTCGACGATCTGATCGCCAAGAACAAGTTCGACGTGTCGGACTTCGACAAGTCGATCATGGACGGGCTGAGCATCGGCGGGAAGCAGTACGCGCTGCCGTACGACCTGGGCCCGACGATCCTCACCTACAACAAGAACCTGTTCCGGCAGGCCGGGGTGCCGGAGCCCAGGCCGGGGTGGACCCTGTCCGAGTTCGAGTCGGCCGCCCGCAAGCTGACCGCGGACGGGAAGCACGGGTTCGCGGCGTCGCCGCTGGATGTGTGGATGTTCCCCATGGTGCTGACCAAGACCGGGGCACAGCCCACAGACGGGAAGGGCAACCTGCGGCTCACCACCCCCGCCATGACGAAGGGCGTGCAGTGGTACGCCGATCTGGTGTCCAAGCAGAAGGTGGCCCCCCGGGTGCCCGCGACCGATCCCACGTTCGCCGAAGAGGCGTTCCTCGACGGCAAGGTGGCCATGGCCGCCAACGGGCCCTGGGCGCTGTCGGCCCTGAAGGAACAGGCCGCCTTCCCGGTGGGCCTGACCACGATCCCCGCCGGCCCGCACGGCAGCAGGACGTTCTCGTCCGGTTCCGGTTTCGGCATCTCCAAGTCCTGCAAGCAGCCGGACCTGGCGTTCAAGGCGATCACGCAGATGACCTCCCAGAAGCAGCTGGAATGGCTCGCCGAGCAGGGACGCGCCTACCCGGCACGTGAGTCGGCCCAGCACGCCTGGTACGAGAACGCCGGCATCGCGGACGCCCGCCCGGCCCTGGAAGCCGCGAACGCCACGGCGTCCCCGCTGCGCACGACAAAGAACTGGGACCAGGTCGACCAGTTGCTCTTCAAGTACGGGGTCGGCGCCTTCAATGGGAAGACCTCCGCGGAGCAGTACCTGAAGCAGGTGCAGAGTGAGGCCGGGCAGGGCTGATCCACGAGGGCACCGGCCGAGAGGCGAGCGGACGAGGACGAGGACGAGGCGGCACAAGTACGCCGGGCCTCAGAACGGCCCGACACCCGGCCGACCGTCCCGATGCGGAACGCGTGATCCCGCTCCCGAGAGCGAGCGATGGCAACGGGCCCTGGCACACCACCTCGAAGTACCGCTGTCCGGCCGCCTTCGGCAGCCGCCTCCAACTCCAACCGACCGCCGAGCGCGAGCGCGTCACCGAGCGGTGTCAGCCGGTCGATGACCTCGCGCGCGTCGAGAGCCTCGCGCCATCGCTTGACACCCTCAGCCGGTCGGCCCGCCGCGCGGCCGAGTGGGTGCCTGGATCGGTATGCCGTTGCGCTCAGGAGACACCTTCCTCGGGATTCGATCCGATCTGCCCTGTGTACGAACGGTCGGATCCGAGGACTCCCGGACGACGAGCTGGGTCGGCAGGCGCCGCTGTGACGGCGAATCGCCGGTCTCACCGCGGAGACGGGCAACGAGCAGGCGGGCGGCCTCGGCGCCCATCTCGTCGAGGGCGCTGCGAACGGTGCTCAGGGGCACGGGAAGATCCCGGGCGATGGAGATGTCGTTGTATCCCACCACGGCCACGTCAGTTCCGATCTCGTACTCAAGGTCGCGCAGGGCCCCCATGACACCGATTGCGGTCATGTCGTTGACCGCGAAAATGGCTGTCGGTGGCCGCTTCTTGCGCATGAGCCTCAGTGCGGCGGTTCGGCCACCCTCCGCGTCGAACGTGGAGTGCACGACGAGATCGCGCGGAGTGTCGATTCCGCGTTCGGCGAGCGCGTCCACGCATCCCGCCGCTCGCTCCCTCCCGGTACTGGCGTAGGGCTGGCCGGCGATGATGCCGATGCGTCGATGTCCGAGATCGGCCAGGTGTGTGCCCACTAGGCGCCCACCCGCGTAGTCGTCAGCCGTGACCGAGTCGAATCCGTCGTGCGTTCGGCTTACGAGCACGAAGGGTGTGCCGCGCCCGGCCAGTTCCGCCAGGAACGGACCGCCCGCGTGGGCATCCCCGAGGATGAGGCCGTCGACGCGGCGGCTCAGGAGCAACTCGGCGCGGCGACGTTGTTCGTCCGGGGAATCGAGCGTGTTCGCCACCACGGTTTGATAGCCGAGTTCTGTCGCGGCGCGGTCGATGCCCTCGTAGATGGTGCTGAGCACGACGTCGGTGAGGTGCGGGACGAGCACGCCCAGCATGTGCGTCTGCTTGGACCGCAGACTCGCGGCCTGCGCGTCGGGTTCGTAGTTGGCTCGCCGGGCGATCTCCAGGACTCGTTCGGCGGCCTCGGAGGACGGCGGCAGGCCCTGCCGGGAACGGGCCAGGACACGCGAGGCGGTGGACACAGCGACCCCTGCGGCCTCCGCGATCTCGCGCAACGTCGCGCGCCTCGCCGATCCGTCCTCCACTGTGCCGCCCCTTCCGACCGAACCGCCCCCGCTGAAGAGAAGAGTCTCTCAAACGTTGACGGGGTGCAATCGTTTCTGTAGTTTCGCGGAAACGTTTCCGCGA
>NZ_LIQQ01000335.1:0-16285 GCF_001418565.1 Streptomyces graminilatus
CTGACCCTGACCCTGACCCTGGCCGGGTCCGGGCGCCGGCGGGCGCGGGGCGGCCGGGGTGTACGAGGTCGCCGTGTTCGTCAGGAAGTTCCACCGGCACTCCTCGCAGAACGGAGCGCCCCCCTCACGCGGGGTACGGCACTGCGGGCACAGCTCCTGCTGGGCGTCCGGCACGGCGGACAGGTGCGAGCGGCTGCCGGGCGCGCCGGTGCCGGAACCCGGCGGCGGGTAGCCGTATCCGGGCGCCGGGGGTGGCGGCGGGGGCGGGGGCACGGCACCGGCCATGCGGTGACCGCAGACCTCGCACCAGTCGTCGGAACCCGACTGGTGTCCGTTCGGGCAGGTCGGCATGTCGGCGCTTCCCCCTCTCCTCTTCGCTACGTTTTGTTCGGTACTGCGTGGTTAGTGCTTCGCTTGTTACGGCTACTGCTCGGTTACTGCTTCGTTTGCCGGCGTCGTGCGACTACTTCTTTACACGAACAGTCTTTGTGGACCGGGTTTCGAGCGTCATCTCGTCCGCGTCCTCGACCTTCGCCTTCAGTCGCACAGTACCTGCCGCGGCGTCGACCACGTCCACCACCTTCGCAAGCAGTTTCGCAGTATCCGCGTTTCCGGAGGCGCTGGCGAGCTGCACGGCCCGTCCCAGCTTGGCCGTCGCACCGTCGACATCGCCCGCTTTGCGGGCATCCAGGCCCTGCTGGATGACCTGTGCCAGCTCGGCCTGGCCCGTGTAGTGCGCGACCTGCGGGTTGATCGACGTCGAGGCCGCCATGTCGTCGGTCCACACGGCCCGTACGAGGCCCTGCGCGCCGAGGTTGCGTGCGCTGCCGTCGGGCTGCGGGACCACCAGGGAGACCCTGGCCGCCAGCATCTCCTGGCCGAGGCCGGCGGAGGGCACCTCGACGCACACGTGGTAGTCGCGGGACTCGTCGCCCCAGGAGCCGGTGGGGTAGTCACCGGCGCGCGGGCCGGCCTCGACGCGGCGGTCGGTCAGCTCCTCGACGGTGGGCGCCACCTGCTTGACGAACTTGATCTCGGTGCCGACCGGGGTCCACAGCCGCAGGGCGACGTCCGCGACCTCCTTGCCCATGGCCGTCTCCATCATCCGCGTGAAGTCGGCGGTGAGGCCCGCCGGGTCGGCGACGATGTCGGCGGTGCCCAGCAGCGCGGAGGCGATGGCGGTGACCTCCTTGACCTCCCAGTCGGTGCCCACGCCACGCGCGTCGCAGGTGAAGCGGCCGGCGCAGGAGTCCAGGGCGGCCTTCAGGTCCTCCGGCGACTCGTGCTCGTTGCGCCCGTCGGTGAGCAGGATGCCGTGCCGGATGGCGACCTCGGACGAGGACAGCAGCCGGTCGGCGAGGCGCAGCCAGGTGCCGATGGCCGTGCCGCCGCCCGCGCTCAGCCGGCGCAGCGCCTGCTTGGCCTGCTCACGGGTGGTCGCGTCGGCGACCGCGAGCCGCCCGCCGCCCGGATAGACCTCCTTGGCGATGTGCGTGCCGCCGATCACCGTGAAGTGCACCCCGTCGCGCACGGCGTCGATCGCGGCGGCCGTCGCCTCCCGGGCGCCGCGCATCTTGGTCGGCGGATAGTCCATCGAGCCGGAGCAGTCGACCATGATCGCCACGGCCGCGTCCGGACCGCTGCCCGGTGAGTAGAGGTGCGGCGCCGGGACGCCGGTGCCGACCGTGCCGCCGCCGGTCGCGGTGACCGTCACGATCGCGCTGACCTCACGGCCGCCGTCGGGCAGGTACTCGTTCTGGTAGACGTCCACCGAGAACTGCGGCACGTTCGACTTCGAGAAATTCGCCATGATGCGTGCTTCGCTCCCCCTGAGAACCCTGACAACCCTGAGAACCCCACATCCGTGGAGCGGTGACTGTATGCGGACCGGTCCCCTCCGGTCCTTCCGCTGTACTTCCGCCGTGCTTCCGCTGTGATTCCGGCCGCGGACACCCCCGTGTCAGTGCCCTCAGGCCGATCCTGCCCCCTGTGACGGGGCGGGGAACGGCACGACGGCCACTGTTACGTTGTCGTGGCCCCCGCCGTCCAGGGCGTGGCCGACCAGGACCCGGGCGGCGTGCAGCGGGCGCGAGGCGGCGTCCGGCGGGAGGACCTCGGCCAGCTCCTCCGCCGCCTCCGCGTAGTTCCACAGCCCGTCCGTGCACACCACCACGACACCAGGCCGGTCCGGCTTGAAGGAAGCGGTGTGCGGCTCCAGTTCGTACGCGTCCGCGCCGAGCCAGCCCGTGATGGCGTGGGCGCGCTCGTCGGCGTACGCCTCCGCCTCGTTCATCAGGCCCGCGGCGACCATCTGCGCGGCCCACGAGTCGTCCTCGGTGAGCCGGGCCGGGGCGGCCGAGCGGTCCAGCGGGACCCAGTAGGCGCGGCTGTCGCCGACCCAGCCGACGACCAGCAGGGTCG
Organism: Streptomyces graminilatus; assembly: GCF_001418565.1. Lineage (GTDB taxonomy): Bacteria > Actinomycetota > Actinomycetes > Streptomycetales > Streptomycetaceae > Streptomyces > Streptomyces graminilatus. The sequence continues at coordinate 2,422 of NZ_LIQQ01000335.1, forward strand.
GGGTGACCACGCAGCCCACCAGGGTGCAGGCCGGGGAGTTCTGGTGCGGGGCGTGCTCGCGGGCTCCGCCGGGCCCGTCAGCCAGCGCGTTCACGGCGTGCGAGGCGGCGATGATCGCGTCGTGCATCGCCTGCTGCGGGTGGGTGCCCTGGGGCAGGGCCGCCATCAGCGAGTCGCCGGCCGCGCGGGACGCGGCGAGCGAGGCCTCGTCGGGGCGGGTCGCCGAGGAGACGCCGTCGCACACGATCGCGACCAGCGCGGGTGCCCGGTCGGGCAGCGTGGTGTGGGAGATCGCGTACGCGTCCTCGTTGCGATGGTGGCGCAGACCCCGGTCGGTGACCGCGGCGAGCGGGCCGACCTCGTCCTCCATGTGGTCGCGCTCGCGCGGCTGGGCGTGCCCGCAGTTCTCGCAGTAGCCGTCGGTGTCGACCCGGCCCGCCCGGCAGGCCACGCACACCTTGGTGCCGGCCGGGGGCGTCGCCGCCGCGGGGCGCGGGGCGGGCGCCTGGAGCGGGTAGTCGTCGGGCTCGCCGCCGGGCGGCCGGTCGAACCGTACGCCGGTGGACGGCGGGGCAGGAGACCCGATGGGCGGCGGGACCGGAGCCCCGACGGCCGGCGGGGCCGCAGACCCCACGGCTGGCGGCACCGCGGCCCCGACGGCCGGCGGGAGCGCGGTCCCGTGCGAGTCGGTGCCCTGGAGATCGGTCGCCAGGTGTACGGGCGCGGGGGTGCCGGAGCTGCTGGTCTCGGGCGCGTGGGGCCAGTCCACGGAAGCGATCTCCTCGGGCGGGTGCGGCGCGGACGCGAGGGCGCCGCTCAGGGTGAGCGTCGGGGCGTCACCGGGACGCGGGGGCACGGCCGACAGGTCGTACCCGCACGCGCCGCAGAACCGGTCGCCCGATTCGAGCGGCTCCGCGCAGCTCGGGCACCGCGACAGGGCGGCCGGCTGCGGTGGCTGGGGCATCTGGGACATCAACTACACCCACGTCCGGGGGCGGTAACGGTTGGCGCGTTCCACCAGGTCGATCCTCTCCTCGCCGCCCTGCGCGAGCCGGGCCAGCGTCCGGAACGAACGCTCGAGACCGAAGCGCAGACCACGCTCGTCCAGGTCACTGCCGAGCAGCACCCGCCCCCCGACGGCGGGAGGGGCGGAACTCTGGCCCTGGGAGAGTATCCAGTCCAGCGCGCAGCCGAGGACCTCGGCCGACAGCCGCTCCCGCCGGACCGCGTCCAGACCGTATCCGCCAAGTGCCTCCACCTGCCCGGCGGAAGCGATCAGATCGTCCAGGAACGGCGCGTCGGCACCGACGGCAGTCCGCTGCCGCAGCCGGGCCCGTACGGCGGCCACACGGGCCGCCGTGTAGTGGATGGACGCCTCCGGGACGGACTCCAGCGTCGTCACGGCGCTACGGCGGTCACCGGCCGCCAACTGGACGCGGGCCAGACCGAACGCGGCGCTCACATAGCTCGGGTCGGTCGTCCACACCAGCCGGTAGTACTCGGCGGCGTTGTCGAGCTGCCCGAGCACCTCCGCGCACAGCCCGAGGGCCAGCTTGGGCGGACTCTCGCCCGGGAAGGCGTCGTAGATCGCGTCGAAGGACAGCGCGGCGCCCTCGTGATCGCCCGTCACCAGCGCGGCCACGCCCCGGTACCAGACCACCCGCCAGTCGTCGGGCCGCTCCTCCTCCAGCCCGGCCAGCGACTCCAGGGCGGTCGCCGCGTCCCCGTTCTCCAGGCGGGCCCGCACCGCGCGCAGCCGGGTCTCCGTGGACGGCGCCGGCACCACCGCGAGGGCCGTGATCAGCTCCCCGGCCGCCGAGGCCAGCAGGCCCGCCAGGAAGCCCGCGTTGGGGTCGGTCGGGTCGACGCGGGGCACGGGCAGCGCGAGGGCCGCGGCACCGGCGTCGATGGCCTTGACGAGCCGCGGGGCGCCGGTGAGGGCCCTGGTGCCTCCCCCCGGGGCGGGGAGGGCCGGTGAGGAGGACTTCCTGCGGGGCGTCACCTCGCGCGCCCCGAGCCGGGACACCTCCCAGTCCAGCGCGCCGAACAACTCCGAGTCCGTGACCTTCACTTCCGGCCCGAACAGCGTCGACAGCGCGGGCCGCGCCTGCCCCGTCTGGAGCGACACGACCTCGCGCAGTACGCCCGTCAACTGCTCGGACATCTCCTGCGCGGACGCGAACCGGCGGGCCGGGTCGGGGTCGGTGGCGCGGACCAGGAGCCGGTAGAAGGACTCGTACCGGCGGAAGACCTCGATGTGGTCGGGGTCCGGCAGGGAGTCCACGAACACGTTCGTGTAGCCCTGGAAGTCGAACGTCATCACGGCGAGCGTGCGCGCGACCGTGTACAGGTCGGACGCCACCGACGGGCCGACCTCCGCGACCTCCGGCGCCTGGTAGCCGACCGTGCCGTAGATGGCCGACTCGTCGTCGTCCATTCTGCGGACCGCGCCCATGTCGATCAGCTTGAGCTGGTCCTCGGTCTGGATCGCGTTGTCGACCTTGAAGTCGCAGTACAGCAGGTTGCGGCTGTGCAGATGGCCCAGGGCTTCGAGCGCCTCGATGCCGTACGCGCACGCCTGCTCCACCGGCAGCGGGTCCCGCTTCCCGTCCGGTGTACGGCGGTCGTTGGCGATCTCCTTCAGCGACTTGCCGCCGACGTACTCCATGACGATGTAGCCGTCGAGCGAGCCCGTGCGCTGGTCCAGGTGCTCCACGAAGTTGTAGATCCGCACGATGTTGGCGTGCACGGTCTCCGCGAGGAACCGTCGCTCGGAGATCGCCGCCGCCATCGCGTCCTGGTCGCCGGTGTCCAGCAGACCCTTCAGGACCACCCACTGGTCCGACACCGCACGGTCCACGGCGAGATAGACCCAGCCGAGACCGCCGTGCGCCAGGCAGCCCACCACCTCGTACTGGCCGCGCACGATGTCACCGGTGTTCAGCTTCGGCACGAACGAATACGGGTGCCCGCACTTCGTGCAGAACCCCTCCGTACGCCCCGGCCGGCCCTCGCCGCGCGCCCGGCCCACCGGCGCCCCGCAGTCGGAGCGCGAGCAGAACCGCTTGCGCTCGGGCACCTCCGGGTTCTCCAGCACCATCGCGCGCGGGTCGGGCCGCGGCACCCCCGGCACCTCGACCAGGCCCGCGCCCAGCCGCCCGCGCCCGCTGGACCCGCCGGTCGCACCCGAACTGCGCACCGACACCGAACGGCCCGTCGACTTCCCCGACAGGGACCGCGACAGCCGTCCGGAGACGGAGCGGCGGGACTGCGAGGAGCGCGACGTGCGGGACGTACGGGTCGACGGGCCGGACGGCGCGGACGAACGCGACCCCGCCGAGGACGAGGACGCGGCCGAGGACGAGCCGGCCCTGCCTGCGGCCGACACGACCGGCGCGAGCCCGCACATGTCGCAGTACAGCTCACCGCCGCCCATGTCCTCGTAACTGCCCTCGCAGTCGGGCCGCTGGCACTTCCCCTGTTCGGTCCCGGTCATCAGTACTCCCCCCTCCGGTCGCTGGGTCCGGCCTGGCCGGGTACCCGCGGGCCGCCGAAGTACTCGGCGGCGGCCTGCTGGTAGCGCAGCACGGCCTGCTCCGCGACCCGCAGGTCGCAGGGCGCGCTCCACAGCATGCGGCGCGCCGCGTCGTACCGCTCGATCAGCAGCGGATCCTCCGCGAGACCGTACCGGGCGACCTTCGCCCGGTACGCGTCGAGCCTGCCGCGCAGCTCCGCGCGGACCGCGAGCGGCTGGGTGACCGCCGTCAACGACTCGCGGGCGCGCATCAGTTCGTCCTCCGCCTTCTCCTCCAGCGCCTCCAGGAGCGGCGAGAGACGGTGCCACTGGGCGTGTCTGCGGTAGTCGGAGGCCATCGCCAACTGCTCCTGGAGCGCCGTGGGCGGGCCGCTGACGGCGGGCACCTCCGACGCGGCGATCTTCGCCAGCACCTCACCGCGCGCGCTGCGCGCCTCGGCGAGGGTGCGGTCCGCGCGGGACAGCACGTCGCGCAGCTTCACGAGCCGTGCCTCGGCGTCCTGGCGGACCGTCAGCACGGCGTCGATCTCCCGGCGCACGTCCTCCAGGGCGCGCGCCTCACGGTCGTACACCGTGGTGTCCGGACGGCCGCCGCCGGGTGCCGAACTGCCCTGCGCGGGCAGCCAGAACGCCAGCGGGTCGGAGATCACCCGCTCGCGCAGGGCGGTCAGGGTGCGGGTGATGCGCTCCAGGTCGTCGCCCGCCGGGTGCTCGCCTGGGCGTACGCCCACAGAGTGCGCGAGCTGGCGGGTGCGCTGGAGCTCGGCGGCGAGTAAATCTATCCGCGCGGGCAGGGCCGACCAGACGGCGTCGGCGGTGACGACCATGTCGAGGGAGGTCGCGTACAGCTCGTTCATCCGCTCCACCAGGGCGGCCAGCGAGTACCGCTGGCTGAGCTTCCCGGTGCCTTGCAGCGTGGGCGCGTTGGCCGTCGCCGTGGCGCTGCCCGCGAGCGTGACGCACTCGCCGCGCAGCAGCTCGGTCAGCTCCACCAGGTCCTCGCGGCTGGACCAGCGGCGGCGCGAACGGATGTCACGGGCGGAGCGGAACGTGTCCGAGTACGCGTCGAAGTACGCCCACAGCAGCGTGATCGACGCGTCCGCGGACGTCCAGCGCTCCTTGGTCGTGCCGGTGAGGTCGGCGCCTTCGAGGAGTCTGCGGCCCGCGTGGTCCTGGAGGGCGAGGAGCGAGGTCTCGATCGCCTCGTGCTCCGCGCCGAGCCGCGCCAGCGCACGGTCCACCTCGTCCCGGTCCATCACCGGCCCGGTGGCTCCCGTGACGCCCATCGATCACCTCGGCTGATTCGTGTGGTTGTTCGTGTGGTTGCTCGTTCGGTCGGGTCGTGGGCCTGCTCGCCGGTCGTTCGTGCGCCGTCACTTGTAGCGGGGGACGGGCGGCTTCGCCGACTCCGAGCGGCTGCCGAGTGTCGGCGACAGCCACTTGTCGTACGACGCCTGCCAGCCGCCGTCCTGGCGGTACCGCTCCAGTATGCGATTGACCCGGGCCGCCAGGTCGTTCGCACCCTTCTTCACCGCCACGCCGTAGTAGTCGGTGGTGAAGGTGTCGCCCTTCAGTTCCACCGTCGGGTCCTGTGCCGCCTGGCTCGCGGCGAGCGCGCCGTCGGTCACCACGGCGTCCACCTGGCCGAGCTGGAGCCGGACGAGACAGTCGAGCTGGCTGGGCACGGTGGTGCCGATGTCGGCGGTGGCGGCCGGGGCCGTCCTCGCGGCCTTGTCCGCCGTCAGCTTGTCCAGCGCCGTGGAGCCCTTCGCCGTGCAGATCCGCTTGCCGCCGAGCGTCCTGTCGTACCCCTTGACCGTGGAGCTCTTGGGGGCGAGGACCTGCTGGCCGGTGAGGAAGTAGGGGGCGGAGAACGCCACGTCCGCCAGGCGCTTGCAGGTGATCGTCATCGTGCGGACGATCATGTCGACCCGGCCGTCCTTGATCGCCGGGATGCGCTGGTTGGTCGGGATGGCCTTGAACTTGACCGCGTTCGCGTCGCCCAGGAGGTCCTTCGCGATCCGGTGGACCAGGTCGATGTCGAAGCCCTCCAGCTCCGCCGACCGGCCGCCGTTCGGATCGCGGTAGCCCCAGCGGTAGCTGTTCTGGTCGACGCCGACGATCAGCCGCCGGTCCTTGCGGGCCTTGATCGCCGAGATCGTCGGCCCGTCCAGCGAGGACGGCTCCGGGCTCTGGTCCTGCGGGTTCGCGCACTCCGCCGCCACGTTCGCCTGGATGCCCCGGGCGACCCCCTGGCCACCCGTCCGCGGAACGCCGTCACCGCGCGACTGGGTCAGCGGGAGCAGCAGCGCGAAAGCCACCGCGAGAGCGCAGACGGCCGCCATCGCACCCACGCCGCCCCAGCCCCGCAGCCCGGCCCGCAGACTCCGGAGACCGGTGCGCCAACTCCGCGGCAGCCGCTGTGCGTTCATCGTCACGCCCCCTCTCATCGCCCTCATCGCCCGAACTCCCTTGCCGCCGCGCTCCCTCGCACCGCTTCGCGCCGCGTCCGTACTCCTCGTGCCCCGTCGCTGCGCCTCGTACCGCATCAGCGGTACTCCGACAGGCGGCGCCCGATGCCGAGCACCGCGCCCGCCGCGCCCAGCACGGCGAGTATCGCGGCGCCCACGGGGAGACCGGTCATCGCGTTCCGGCCGTCCTCGGCAGCGCTCGTGAACTCCGTCTGCTCATGGCCGATCGCCGTCTTCAGCGCCGTGTCGACGGCGTCGAAGCACTCGCCGGTCGGCTTGTCGCTCTTGTCGCCGATGACCCGGGCGAGCGCCTGCTGGAAGTCACCCAGTTCGTACGCCGCCCGCGCCTCCTTGTGGCGGGACCTCCACTCCGCCATGCCGCCGACGGCCGAGGTGACCGGCCGTTTGCCCGCCTGGTCGTCGGCGAGCCGCGCGGCCTGGGCGAGGCCCTTGCCGAGGGTGTTCATGTCGCCCTCGAAGTCGTGGTCGTAGGCGTCGACGACCTCGCCGTTGACCTCGACCGTCTCCGCGCCGCGCGCCACCAGCGTCAGGTTCTCGTTGCCGCGCGCCTTGAGGGAGGCGATCCGGGCGTTGTGCAGCACGTTCAGCGAGCGGATGCCGTGGTCGTAGGAGTCGTTGAGGCCGGAGCGGGCGAAGCTCTGCCCGGCGACCAGCCACAGCAGGACGACCGTCGCGGTGGCCGTCGCCGCCACCAGACCGTGGTTCAGCACCCGGTTCGTACGCCGGTAGTTGCGCCGCTGGGCCCAGCCGAGGGCGCCGAGCACGGCGACGCCCAGTCCGATCGCGGCCCAGGGGTAAGAGGTCGCGTCCGCGTAGTCGGAGGCGAGCCGCTGGTTCTCCTTGGCGTAGAGCTTCTCCGCCTGCGGGAGCATCCGGTCCTGCATCGTCTCGTTCGCCAGCCGCAGATACGAGCCGCCGACCGGGAAGCCCAGTCTGTTGTTGGCGCGGGCCCGTTCGATGTAGCCCGTGTACTCCGACAGCCGTTCGTTGAGATCGGCGATGGTCCTCGCCGCCTCGGAGTCCGGCTCGGAGTTGGTCGCGGCGGCGGAGAGCTTCGCGGCGGCGTTGCGGATGTCCTTCTGATAGCGCTCGCGGGAGGCCGCCGTCTCGTCCCCGCCGGCCAGGAAACCGCTGGAGGCCGCGGTGTTGGCGTCGGCGAGGGAGCTGTAGATGTCGGCGGCGGCGGAGCTGAGGGGCTGGCTGTTGTGCAGGACGTCGTCCGCGGCCGACGAACGGTCGGTCATCTGCCAGGCGGTGACGGCACCGAACGCGACGACGAGCGCGGCGAGCAGCGCGCCGATGATCCGCAGCCGGCCGGGCTCGGTGGTCGCGGAGGCCCGCAGCCGGTCGACGCCCTCGGCGAAGGCGGTGCGGCGCGGGGGCTGGGGGACACCGGGAGCCGAACCCCGGCCCGTCTGCGAGGGGATGGCGGGCAGACCCGGGGCGGTGGACGTGCCGGGCGGGCCGGACGCGCCCGCGCCGCCCGGCGAACCCGGCGACAGTGGTGCCGCACTGCTCGTAGATGTCACTGTGACCTCCCCCATGGTCATCCGTCATCGCCAGTATCGCGCCCGGTACTGACAATCCGTACCGACCTTGGCTGGATCTTGATCGGATCGCAGCGCGGTCGCATTGTGCCGCAGCGGGTGATGCGGTGTCGCGGCGCGCTGTCCCGCAGCAGGACACACGCACGCTCTCCGCACCACCCCTCTGCCCATGAATACGCCGGGGGAATCTGTTCGGTTCCCGTACGAAGTTGGTCAGACGTCGTAGAAGGAGCCGGTCAGACCTCGTGACGAAGCCGGTCAGACCTCGTAGAAGCGCCGCACGCGCGCGTGCGCCTCGGCGGGGGCGTCGGTGTGATCCAGCCCGAGCAGCGCCGCCCCCAGTACGGGCGGCGCCGTCACCACCCGGGCGCGGGCCTTGGGCGCCCGTACGGCCAGGAGTTCGGTGATGCGGTCGGTCAACCGGGGGTGCCGGGCCGCCAGTACACCTCCGCCCAGCAGCACCGGGGTCTCCTCGTCGAGGAGACCGAGGCGGCCCAGCGCGACCACGGCCATGGCCACCACCTCGTCGGCCATCCGGTCCACCAGCGCGCACGCCACCGGATCCCCGTCCGCCGCCGTGGCGAACAGCACCGGCGCCAGCTCATGGCGCCGCGCGTGGTCGACGTACCCCAGATGCAGGGCCTCGATCAGCGCGTACATGGAGGTGAGCCCGAAGTGGGCGGGCAGGGTGGACACCAGGGCCGTCGGACCGCCCCGGCCGTCCTCCGCCCGCGCCGCGTGCCACATGGCCTCCTCCGCCAGGCCCCAGCCGCCGCCCCAGTCGCCGGAGACGCGCCCCAGTGCCGGGAACCGGGCCGTGCGCCCGTCCGGGGTCATCCCCACGCAGTTGACGCCGGCGCCGCAGACGACGGCGACCCCGCGCGGCTCGGTGATCCCGGCCCGCAGGATCGCGAAGGTGTCGTTGCGTACGTCGACACTCGCGCCCCACGCGCGCGCGTGCAGCGCGGCGGCGAGCTGCTCCTCCTCCACGGGGAAGTCGGCGTTGGCCAGACAGGCGGAGACCCGGTCGACGGACGAGACCCCGGCGGCGGTGAAGGCCTCGGCGACGGCGTCGGCCAGCCCGGAGACGGCCACCTCCACCCCGTCGGCCGGCGGCCGGAACCCCCCTCCCCGTGCCGTGGCCAGTACCTCCCCGTCGGCGGCGACCACCGCCACGTCGGTCTTGCTGTTGCCGGCGTCGACGGCGAGGACGTGTGCGGTCATGCCCACGCGAGATGCTCCCGGTTGTGCGCGATCAGGGTGTCGGTCAGGGTGTCCGCGTAGTCGTACTGTCCGACCAGCGGATGCGCGAGCAGTGCCCGGAAGACCCGGTTCCGCCCGCCGTGCAGCGCGGCCTCCAGGGCCAGTTCCTCGTAGGCGGTGACGTTGGCGATCAGCCCCGCGTACAGCGGGTCGACGGCCGGGACGGCCAGCGGAGCGGCCCCCTGCCGGCCCACGGCCGCCTGCGTCTCGATCACCGCGTCGTCCGGCAGGAACGGCAGCGTTCCCCTGTTGTACGTGTTCACCACCTGGTAGGGGCTGCCGCCCCCGCCCAGCAGCGCGGCGGCCAGATCCACCGCCGCCTCCGAGTAGAAGGCGCCGCCGCGCTTGGCGAGCAGCTCCGGTTTCTCGTCCAGGGCCGGATCGCCGTACATCCGCAGCAGTTCCGCCTCCATCGCCGCGACCTCGGCCGCCCGGGAGGGCTTGGTGCGCAGTTCCCGTACGACGTTGTCGTGGGCGTAGAAGTAGCGCAGGTAGTAGGACGGGACCGTCTCCAGGCGGTCCAGGACGGAACGCGGAAGACGGAGGTCGTCGGCGATCCGGTCGCCGTGTTCGGTGAGGAGCCGGGGCAGGACGTCCTCGCCCTCGGGGCCGCCCACGCGGACGCCCGTCTCCCAGGTGAGGTGGTTGAGGCCCACGTGATCCAGGTGGATGTCGGCCGGGGTCACCCCGAGCAGGGCGGCGAACTTCCGCTGGAAGCCGATCGCCACGTTGCACAGGCCGACCGCCTTGTGGCCGGCCTCCAGCAGGGCGCGGGTGACGATGCCGACCGGGTTGGTGAAGTCGATGATCCAGGCGTCCGGGTTGGTGCGGCGGACGCGCTCGGCGATGTCCAGGACGACCGGCACCGTGCGCAGCGCCTTGGCCAGGCCGCCCGCGCCGGTCGTCTCCTGGCCGACGCAGCCGCACTCCAGCGGCCAGGTCTCGTCCTGCTGCCGTGCGGCCTGGCCGCCGACGCGCAGTTGCAGCAGGACGGCGTCGGCGCCCTCGACACCCTTGTCCAGGTCGTCGGTGGTGACGATCCGCCCGGGGTGCCCCTGCCTGGCGAAGATACGCCGGGCGAGCCCGCCGACCAGCTCCAGCCGTTCGGCGGCCGGGTCGACGAGCACCAGCTCCTCTATCGGCAGGGTGTCCCGCAACCGGGCGAAGCCGTCGATGAGTTCGGGGGTGTAGGTCGAACCGCCGCCGACCACGGTGAGTTTCATGAAGTGATCAACCCTTTACGCCGGTAAGAGTGACGCCTTCGACGAACGCCTTCTGCGCGAAGAAGAACACGAGGATCACGGGGGCCATGACCAGCACGGTCGCCGCCATGGTGAGGTTCCAGTCGGTGTGGTGGGCGCCCTTGAAGGACTCCAGGCCGTAGGACAGGGTCCAGGCGCCGGGGTTCTCGGAGGCGTAGATCTGGGGGCCGAAGTAGTCGTTCCAGGCGTTGAAGAACTGGAACAGGGCGATGGCCGCGATGCCGGGCTTCGCCATCGGCAGGACGACCTTCAGCAGGGTGCGCAGATCGCCGCAGCCGTCCACCTTCGCCGCGTCCACGTACTCGTTCGGGATGGTCGTCAGGAACTGGCGCAGCAGGAAGATCGAGAACGCGTCCCCGAACGCCAGCGGGATGATCATCGGCCACTGGGTGCCGGAGAGGTCCAGCTGCTTCGCCCAGAACAGGTACATCGGGATGACGACCACCTGGGGCGGCAGCATCATCATCGAGATCACCAGCATGAGCGTCAGATTCCGGCCCCGGAAGCGGAACTTGGCGAGCGCGTAGGCCACGGGGATCGAGGAGACGACAGTGAGTACTGTGCCCAGTCCCGCGTAGATCAGCGTGTTCTTCCACCAGGTGAGGAAGCCCGGGGTGTCGAAGACCTTCCGGTAGTTGGCCCATTCCCAGGTGTGCGGGATCAGGTCCCGGCTCAGGGCCTGCGAGTCGCTCATCAGCGAGGTCAGGAACACGAACACGAAGGGCAGGGTGAAGAAGAGGGCCGCCGCGACACCGAGGGAGTGGACCGCGATCCATTCCAGGAGCGCTTTACGGCGGGCCGTGCGCTCGGCGGCGGTGACGGGAGCCTTCGACAACTCCACCGGCCGTTCCAGTAGTTGGGCCATGTCAGTCACCTGCCTGGATGAGACCGCCCCGGCGCCGCATCAACAGCGCGGTGAACGCCATCGACAGGGCGAACAGCACCAGGGCGACGACACACGCGGAGCCGTAGTCGAAGCGCTGGAAGCCGAGGTTGTAGACGAGCTGGGGGAGGGTGAGCGTGGAGTGCTCGGGATAGCCGGGCTCGAACATGGTGCCCGCGCCCTGGATCACGCCCGAGGCGACCTTCCCGGCGACAAGTGGCTGCGTGTAGTACTGCATCGCCCCGATGACGCCGGTGACGACGGCGAACATGATGATCGGCGAGATGTTGGGGAGGGTGACGAACCGGAACCGCTGCCAGGGCGTCGCGCCGTCCAGCTCGGCCGCCTCGTACTGCTCCTTCGGTACGTCGAGCAGCGCGGCCATGAAGATCACCATCAGGTCGCCGATGCCCCACAGGGCCAGCATGGTGAGCGCCGGCTTCGACCAGTCGGGGTCGTTGAACCAGCCCGGCGCCGGGATGCCGATCTTCTCCAGGATCGAGTTGACCGGTCCCGTACCGGGGTTGAGGAGGAACGCGAACGCCATGGTCGCGGCGACCGGCGGGGCGAGGTACGGCAGGTAGAAGAGGGTGCGGAAGACGCCCGTACCCGTCTTGATCTTCGTGATGAGCAGGCCGATCCCGAGTCCGAACAGGACGCGCAGGGTCACCATGATCACGACCAGCCACAGGGTGTTGCGCAGGGCGGGCCAGAAGAAGGGGTAGGACTCGAAGACGTACGTCCAGTTCTTCGTCCCGCTCCAGGTCGGCGGCTTGAAGCCGTCGTAGTGCATGAAGGAGAAGTAGACCGTCGACAGCATCGGGTACGCGAAGAAGACCGTGAAACCGATCAGCCAGGGCGAGAGGAAGGCGAGGGTGCGCAGCCTCGAACGCCGGTGCTTGGCCCGCAGGGTGTGGGTGGCGGCCATGGCTACTTCGCCTGCGCGATGTCCGTGTCGATCTGCGCCGCCGCCTTCTTCAGGCCCGCCCGCAGGTCGGTGACCTTGCCGCTCTCGTAGTCGTAGCCGAGCTGCTGGATCGTGGTGAGGTAGACGCCGCCGTTGATCGAGGCCGGTGAGGTGGTCGAGTCGGGGTTCGCGGCGATGTCGAGGAAGGTCTTGAAGCGCGGGTCGTACTTCAGCTTCGGGGACTTCAGCGCTTCGAGCGTGGAGGGCACGTTGTGGATCGCGTTGGAGAAGCCGACCACCGCGTCCGTGTCGGTGGCGATGTACTTGACCAGTTCCCAGGCCGCGTTCTGCTTCCTGCTGGTGGCGGCGACACCGGCGATGGTGCCGGTGATGTAGCCCCTGCCGTACTGGTCGGCCCGGTCGTCGGGCACGGGCAGCGGGGCGACGCCGATCTCGAAGTCCGGCTTGGCGTCCAGGGCCATGCCCAGGCGCCACTCGCCGTCGAGCTGCATGGCCACCTGGCCGGTCTGGAAGGGGTGTTTGGGGCCCCACTCGTCACCGAGTCCGGAGCGGAACCTCTCCAGCTTCTTGAAGCCGCCGAGGTCGTCGACGAGCTTCTTCTGAAGGGCGAAGGCGTCGGCGACGGCAGGGTCGGTGGCGATCGTCGACCTGCCGGAGGCGTCGAAGTACGTCGGCCCGAACTGGCCCATGTAGTGCTCGGTGGTGGTCTCCCAGCCGTGGTAGTCCGGCATGAAACCGAGCTGCTTGAACGTGTCGCCCCGGGGGATCGTCAGCTTCTTGGCGTCGGCCTCGAACTCGGACCAGGTCTTCGGCGGGGACGTGATCCCGGCCGCCTTGAAGGCGGTCTTGTTGTAGTAGAGGCCGTACGCGTCGCCCAGCAGCGGGACGGCGCAGCGGTTGCCGTCGTACTGGGTGTACTGGCTCATCGCCTTCGGGAAGGTGCTCGCCGGGTCGATCCTCGACTTCGCGAAGAAGGGGCCCAGGTCGACCAGAGCGCCCGACGAACAGAACTTGCCGACGCCGTTGGTGGTGAACGACGAGATCACGTCGGGTGCCTTGCTGCCGCCCGCACGCAGCGCCTGGTTGATCTTGTCGTCCGTCATGTTGCCGACGACATCGACGTGGATGTTGGGGTGGGCCTTCTCGAAGCCGTCGATCAGCGCCTTCACGCCCGCCACCTCGTTCGGCGCGCTCCAGGCGTGCCAGAAGGTGATGGTCGTGTCCTTGGAGGCGTCGTCCTGGGCGCCGGCCGAGGGCTGGCCGGTACAGGCCGTGGCGAGGAGGGTCAGCGAGGCGGAGGTGGCGAGCGCGAAGGCGACTTTTCTCGGTATTCCGGGCATGGCGAGGTCTCCCAGGGCAGGGCGAAGCAGGGCACGAGACTGGTGAGAGGCGATAAGGGTGGCGGGGATGGCTCAGCGGGAGGTGTCGAAGACCTCGTCGCGGGTGGTCGCGAGGGCGCTCTCCAGGGCGCCCCGCAGCACGGGGTGTTCGCGTACGTCGCCCACGACCAGCCGGGGCCTGGCGGCGGCCAGTTCCTCCAGCTCGGCCTGGACCAGACCGCGCAGGGGTTCGCCGCCCGAGGTGAGGGAGGCGCCGCTGAGGACGACGAGTTCGGGGTCGAGGACGGAGACCAGCGAGGCCAGACCGGTGGCCAGGCCGGTCGCGTACGTTTCGAGGAGCTGTCGGTGCGGGCCCGCGTCGATGTCGGCGGCCTGGGCTACGAGGGCGGCAGCCCGGGCGACAAGGCCGGCTGCGACCTCGGCGTACGGGCCGTCCGGGACGGGGCTGATGCCCAGCTCGCGGGCGAGCCGGGGGATGACCTGTGAACCGGCGAGTTCCTGGTAGCCGCCGCTGCCGGTCCTGCTGACCTGCCGGACGAGGGGTGTGCCCGGCACGGGCAGGAAGCCGACCTCACCGGCGCCGCCGGTCCAGCCCCGGTGCAGCCGCCCGCCGA
>NZ_LIQQ01000335.1:16308-16584 GCF_001418565.1 Streptomyces graminilatus
GTTCGTCGAGGAGGGCAGGGGAGTGCCAGCCCGGGAGATGGGAGGCGTAGCGCAGCCGGCCGGTGCCCGGGTCGAAGGCGCCCGGCGTCCCGATGACGAGCCGCCGCACGTCGTCCCGGGCCAGTCCGGCCGCCTTGACGGCACCGTCCAGGGCCTCGGTGACCTGCTGGACGACCGGTCGGGCGGGGCGTTTGCCGGGGGTGGGCAGGGCGTACTCGCCGACGGTCCGGCCGGTGATGTCGGCAACTGCGGCGAGGATGCGTTCGGGGGTGACAT
>NZ_LIQQ01000336.1 GCF_001418565.1 Streptomyces graminilatus
CGGCGGTGAACTCGCCGGTGTGGTCACCGCCGTCGGACCGGACGTGCCCGGCCTGCGGCCCGGCGACCGGGTGCTCGGACTCGCGCCCGCCGCCTTCGGGCCGGTCGCCGACACCGACCACCGCTGGCTGGCCCCGATGCCCGACGGCTGGACCTTCGAACAGGCCGCCGCCGTACCCATCGCCTACCTCACCGCCTACTACGGCCTCGTCGACCTCGCCGAAGTATGCCCAGGACAGCGGGTCCTCGTGCACGCCGGAGCGGGCGGTGTCGGCACCGCCGCCGTCCAGCTCGCCCAGCACCTCGGCGCGGAGGTGTACGCCACCGCCGGCGCCCCCAAACGGCACGTGCTGCGCGAGGCAGGGCTCGACGACGACCACACCGCCGACTCCCGCACCCTCGACTTCGCGGACCACTTCCTAGCGACCACCGACGGACAGGGCATGGACGTCGTACTGGACTGCCTGGCAGGGGAGTTCGTCGACGCCGGCCTGCGCCTGCTGCCCCGTGGCGGGCACTTCCTGGAGATGGGCAAGACCGACATCCGCGACCCGGAAGCCGTCGCCGCCGCCCATTCCGGGGTCGCCTACCAGGCGTACGACCTCCAGGAGGCGGCGCCCGACCGGATGCGCGAGATGCTCACCGCGCTCCTCGACCTCTTCGACCAGGGGGCCCTGACCCCGCCGCCGCCCACCGTCTGGGACGTACGACAGGGCCGCGACGCCTTCCGCACGCTCAGCCAGGCCAAACTGATCGGCAAGGCGGTACTCACCGTCCCCCGGCGCCCCGACCCCGAAGGCACCTTCATCATCACCGGCGCCGGCGGCAACCTCGGCGGACTCGTCGCCCGGCACCTCGTCACCCGGTACGGCGCCCGGCACCTCCTGCTGCTCGGCCGACGCGGTCCCGCCGCCCCCGGCGCCGCCGAACTCGCCGCCGACCTCAAGGCGTTGGGCGCACACGACATCGACACGGTGGCCTGCGACACCGCCGACCGCGACGCCCTGCGCGCCGTACTCGCGGGACTTGACCGGCCGACGACCGCGATCGTGCACGCCGCGGGCGTCCTCGACGACGGGCTCGCCGCCGGTCTCACCGACGAGCAACTGCACCGCGTGCTGCGGCCCAAGACCGACAGCGCCGCCCACCTCGACGCGCTCACCCGCGAACTCGGCCACGACCCCGCCCTGTTCGTCCTCTTCTCCTCCGCCTCCGGCTTCACCGGAAACCCCGGCCAGGCCAACTATGCCGCCGCCAACACCTACTTGGACACACTCGCCGCCCACCGCAGGGCCGCCGGTCTCGCGGGCACCGCACTCCTCTGGGGAGCCTGGGAATCGTCCGGCGGCATGACAGCCGGACTCAGCGACACCGACCAGCGCAGGATGGCCCGCTCCGGACTTCTCGCCCTGACCCCGGAACACGGACTCGCCCTCTTCGACACGGCCATCGGCGCGGACACCCCCGCCGTCGCCCCCATCGCCCTGGACACCGCCGTCCTGCGCAAGCAGGCCGAGGCGGGCACCCTGGCACCCGTGTTCCGGGGCCTGGTGCAGGCACCCGTTCTGCGCCGCGCCGCGCCCGCCGCAGCGGGCGGCTCCGGTGCCCCCGGGCTCGCCGAACGGCTGGCCCCACTCACCGACAAGGAACGCGACCGGCTGCTCCTCGACCTCGTGCACAGCCACACCGCGACCGTCCTCGGGCACGGCTCGGCCGACTCCCTCGGCGCCCAGCGCACCTTCCGCGAACTGGGCTTCGACTCCCTCACCGCCGTCGAACTGCGCAACGGCCTCGGCGCCGTCACCGGACTGCGGCTGCCCGCCACACTCGTCTTCGACCACCCGACCCCCCAGGCGGTGGCCGCCCTGCTGCGCGCCGAACTCGCCCCGCCCGAGGCGTCACCGGTCCAGGAGGCGCTGGCCATCGTCGAGGGACTGGCCCGCTCGCTCGCCGACGTCCCGGCCGACGACCCCGACCGACGGCAACTCGACGACCGGCTGCGGTCACTGCTGGACGCCTGGAGGCTCTCGCAGGACACGGACGACGCCGACGACCTCGCCGAGGCCACCGACGACGACCTCTTCGCCATGGTCGACGACGGATTCCGCCCGTCCTGACCCCGTCTTCCCGCTCTCTCCCTACCTTCAGCCCGGCCTTCCTGACCTGTTCTCCTGTCCGGTCCTGCCCAGTCGGCGGGAGACCCGGTACCACCCCCCGAGGAAGTGACGCACGCATGTCGAGCACACCCGCCACGCCCGGTTCGGCCATGGAGAACAAACTCCGCGACTACCTCAAGCGCGCCATCGCCGACGCCCGTGAACTGCGTGAGCGGCTCCGGGAGACGGAGGAGCGGGCCCGCGAGCCGATCGCCGTCGTCGGCATGGCATGCCGTTTCCCCGGCGGGGTCGAGTCGCCCGAGGACCTGTGGCGCATGGTGGCCGACGGGGTGGACGTCATCTCCGGCTTCCCCGAGGACCGGGGCTGGCCGATGATCGAGGAACTGTACGAGGAGGCGGGGGGCATCGCCTCCTCGGCCACCCTCGAAGGCGGGTTCCTCCAGGACGCCGCCGGGTTCGACGCGGAGTTCTTCGGCATCTCCCCGCGCGAGGCTCTGGCCATGGACCCCCAGCAGCGACTGTTGCTGGAGGTGTCGTGGGAGGCCGTGGAGCGCGCGGGCATCGACCCGCTGTCGCTGCGCGGCAGCCGTACGGGTGTCTTCTTCGGCGGCGGATCGGAGGACTTCGTCGGGCTGCTCGCCATGGGCCACGACTCCGACGAGAGCCCGTCGCTCACCGGCATGACCAGCAGTGTCATGTCCGGCCGGGTGGCGTACACCCTGGGCCTGGAGGGCCCGGCGCTGACCGTCGACACGGCCTGCTCCTCCTCCCTGGTCACCCTCCATCTCGCCGTGCAGGCGCTGCGGACCGGCGAGTGCGACCTCGCGCTCGCCGGCGGTGTGACCGTGATGTCGACCCCGGGCATCTTCCCGGAGTTCGCCCGGCAGGGCGGGCTGGCCTCCGACGGCCGCTGCAAGGCGTTCGCGGACGCGGCCGACGGCACCGGCTGGGGCGAGGGCGTCGGCGTACTGATGGTGGAGCGCTTGTCGGACGCCCGGCGCAACGGACATCCCGTACTGGCCGTTGTCCGAGGCTCCGCGGTGAACCAGGACGGTGCCTCGAACGGCATGACGGCCCCCAACGGTCCCTCCCAACAGCGCGTGATCCGGGACGCGTTGGCGGGCGCGGGCCTGTCGGCCGCCGATGTCGACGCGGTGGAGGCGCACGGCACGGGCACCCGTCTCGGCGATCCGATCGAGGCACAGGCCCTGCTGGCGACCTACGGTCAAGGGCGCCTGCCGGAGCGGCCGTTGTGGGTCGGCTCCATCAAGTCCAACATCGGCCACACGGTCGCCGCCGCGGGCGTCGGCGGTGTGATCAAGACGGTCATGGCACTTCGCCAGGGCGTTCTGCCGCGCACGCTGCACGTGGACGAACCCACCCGCCAGGTCGACTGGACCGCGGGCGCGGTGGAGTTGCTGACGGAGGAGCGGGCGTGGCCGGAGACCGGGCGCCCTCGCCGTGCCGCCGTGTCGTCCTTCGGGATCAGCGGAACCAACGCCCACATCATCCTGGAGCAGGGCGACCAGGAAGCCCCGACCGGAGGCGATGACCGGGGCCCGGCGCCCTGGGTGCTCTCGGCACGCGACGCGAAGGCTCTGCCCGCCCAGGCGGAGAGGCTCCTCACCCATCTCACCCGGCACCCGGACACCTCCCTGAACGACATCGGCTACTCCTTGGCGTCGTCGCGTGCGGTGTTGGGGCATCGGGCTGTGGTGGTGGGTGGTGGTCGTGAGGGGTTGTTGCGTGGTGTGAGGGCGTTGGCGGAGGGGTTGCCGGACGCTGGTGTGGTGCGGGGTCGTGCCGGCGACGGTGGTGTGGTGTTCGTGTTCCCGGGGCAGGGGTCGCAGTGGGTGAGGATGGCGGTGGAGCTGTTGGGTTCCTCGCCGGTGTTCGCGGCGCGGATGGCGGAGTGTGAGCGGGCGCTGTCGGGGTTCGTGGACTGGTCGCTGACCGAAGTGCTGGGCGATGAGGTCGAGTTGGCTCGGGTGGATGTCGTCCAGCCCGTGTTGTGGGCGGTGATGGTGTCGCTGGCGGAGGTGTGGCGCTCGTACGGCGTCGAACCGGCCGCCGTAGTCGGTCACTCGCAGGGTGAGATCGCCGCTGCGGTGGTGGCGGGCGGGCTGTCCCTCGAAGACGGTGCCCGCGTGGTGGCGCTGCGTTCGCGGGCGATTCTTGCCCTGTCGGGTCGGGGTGGTATGGCTTCCGTGCAACTGCCCGTCGACGAGGTGCGGGGTCTGACTGCGGTGCTGGACGGCCGTGTTGAGGTGGCCGCCGTGAACGGGCCGTCCTCGGTGGTCGTGGCGGGGGTGCCGGAGGGCCTGGACTCGGTGATCGCCGAGGCGATCGCCCAGGGCGCGCGTGCCAGGCGGGTTGACGTGGATTACGCCTCGCACTCCGCACAGGTGGAGGGCATCCGCGACGAACTGATCGACGTACTGGGCGGGTTGGAGCCGGTCGCGTCGAGCGTGCCCTTCTATTCGACGGTTGTCGCCGAGCGTCTCGACACGGCCGGTCTGGACGCCGAGTACTGGTACCGGAACCTTCGCTCGACGGTCAGGCTCGAAGACACCGTCAAGGGTCTGGTCGAGTCGGGACACCGCGTGTTCGTCGAGATCAGTCCCCACCCCGTGCTGACCGCCGCGGTGCAGGAGACGGCGGAGTCGGTGGGCCGGGAGGTCGCGGTCACCGGAACGCTCCGTCGTGGCGAGGGCGGCCCGGAGCGGCTGCTGCTGTCGCTGGGTGAGGCTTATGTCCACGGCGCGACGGTCGACTGGGCGGAGTGGTTCGCGGATCGTGGCGCGCGGCGGGTCGAGCTGCCGACGTACGCCTTCCAGCACCAGCGCTACTGGACGGAGATGCCCGGCGCCAGGCTCGGTGACGCGGTTCTCGCCGGGCTCGGGCGTGCCGGACATCCCCTGCTCGGTGCCGCCGTGGAACTGGCCGACGGCGACCGTACGGTGTTCACCGGGCGTCTGTCGCGGAAGGGCCAGCCCTGGACCGCCGACCACGCCGTGTTCGGCACCCCCCTGCTGCCGGGCACCGCGTTCGTCGAGCTGGCCCTGTGGGTGGGGGAGCGGCTGGGGACTCCGCGGGTCGACGAACTCGTCCTGGAATCCCCGCTCCTGCTCCCCGAGACCACGCCGACGCGCCTCCAGATCGTGGTGGACGACGCCGACGAGCAGGGCCGCCGGACCGTACGCTTCTTCTCACAGCCCGAGCAGGCGGAACAGGCGGAACAGACGGACGACGTGGAGTGGACGCGGCACGGCACCGCCGTGCTCGGCGGCGACCCGCAGCCGGAGTTCGACCTCGGAGCGTGGCCGCCGGTCGGCGCCGAACCGGTCGAACTGGACGGCGCCTACGAGAAGATGGCCGAGGCCGGCTTCGGATACGGTCCCGCCTTCCGTGGACTGCGGGCCGCTTGGCGGCGCGGTGACGAGGTCTTCACCGAGGTCGAGACGGACCCCGGCAGCGGAGCCGACGCCGACGGTTTCCTGGCGCATCCCGCACTGCTGGACGCGGCCCTGCACGGCGCCGGTCTGCTGACGGACACTCAGGACGCGGGCGTGCGGCTGCCGTTCTCCTGGTCCGGGGTCACGGCCTACGCGACCGGTGCGACCTCGCTGCGGGTGAGGCTCTCCGCGACCGCCGACGGAGGGGTGTCCCTGCACGCGGTGGACGCCATCGGCTCGCCCGTCATCGCCGTGGAACAACTCGTCCTCCGGCCGGTCTCCGCCGACCAGTTGGCCCCGCGGACCAGCGCGGCCCCGGACGCGCTGCTGCGCGTCGACTGGCCCGAACTGCCCGTACCCGCCCCGGTCCCCGGCACCTATGTGTGGCTCGGCAACACTGAGGCCGCTGGCGAGCGTACGTGCTTCGGCACCCCCGCCGAACTGGACGCGTGGCTCGGCGCGGGCAACCCGGTTCCCCGTGCCGCCGTCGCGGCCTGCCCCGTCCTCGCGGACGACGACAGCGCGTCGGCCGAGGCCGCCGAGCGGGCCGTCATCTGGGGACTGGAACTCGTACGGGACTGGGTGGCCGTTCCCCGCCTCGCGGACGTGCCGCTGGTGGTCGTCACCCGGGGCGCCGCGCCGGTGCCCGGCACCCCGGCCGACGCCACGGGAACCGCCCATGCCGCGCTGGTCGGCCTGCTGCGTTCCGCCCAGGCGGAGGACCCCGGGCGACTGGTCCTCGTGGACGTCGGGGATCAGGCCGTGTTTGATCAGGCCGTGCTCGACCTGGCACTCGCCGCAGCCGAACCCGAGGTCGCGGTGCGCGACGGCAAGGTGTACGGCCGACGGCTCGGCAAGGCCGCCGCCGGACCCGACGTACTGGCCGAGCCGGCCGGCTGCGACCAGTGGCGGCTCGACG
Source organism: Streptomyces graminilatus (assembly GCF_001418565.1). Lineage (GTDB taxonomy): Bacteria > Actinomycetota > Actinomycetes > Streptomycetales > Streptomycetaceae > Streptomyces > Streptomyces graminilatus. Next base: position 6,491 of record NZ_LIQQ01000336.1, read on the forward strand.
TGACCGAGCCCGGATCCTTCGGCAGCCTCGCGCTCGTCCCCGACACCGGGGCCACCGGCGAACTCGCCACGGGCCAGGTGCGCGTCGCGGTACGCGCCGCCGGACTCAACTTCCGCGACACCCTCATCGCCCTCGGCATGTACCCGGACCGGGCCCCGCTCGGCAGCGAGGGCTGCGGCGTCGTCACCGAGGTGGGCCCCGGCGTCGAATGGCCCGCCGTCGGCGACCGGGTCATGGGCACCCTCGACACGCCCTTCGCGCCCCGCTCGGTGGCCGACGCCCGGCTGCTCGCACCGGTGCCCGACGGCTGGACCGACGTACAGGGCGCCTCGGCCACCGTCGCCTTCCTGACCGCCCACCACGGCCTGGTCGACCTCGGCGGACTGAGCGCCGGACAACGGGTCCTGATCCACGCCGGAGCGGGCGGAGTCGGCTCAGCCGCCGTGCAGCTCGCCCGCAGGCTGGGCGCCGAGGTGTTCGCCACCGCGTCCCGGCCCAAGTGGGCGGCGCTGCGGGCGGCCGGTCTGGACGACGCGCACATCGCGGACTCGCGCACCCTGGACTTCCACGACGCCTTCCTCGACGCCACCGGCGGACACGGCATGGATGTCGTACTGAACTGCCTGGCCGGTGAGTTCACCGACGCCTCGCTGCGGCTCACGGCGAGCGGCGGCCGGTTCGTCGAGATGGGCAAAACCGATCTGCGCGACCCCGAGCGGCTCGCCGCCGACCATCCCGGCCTCCTGTACCGGCCGTTCGACCTCGCCGACCCCGGCCCCGAACGGATCCAGGAGATCCTGCGAGAACTGGGCACCCTGTTCGCCGAAGGCGCGCTCACCCCGCCCCCCGCGACCACCTGGGACATCCACCACGCCCCGGAGGCGTTCCGGGCGCTCGCCAGGGCCACGCTCGTCGGCAAGGCCGTCCTCACCCTGCCCCCCGCGGAATTCGCCCCCGGCGAGACCGTGCTCGTCACCGGCGGCACCGGCACCCTCGGTGCCCTGGTCGCCCGGCACCTCGTCGAACGGCACGGGGTCCGCCACCTGATCCTCCTGTCCCGCACCGGTCCGGAATCATCCGGAGCCGATGCGCTGCGCGTCGAACTCGCCACCGCGGGAGCCGACGTGGAGGTCGTGGCCGGCGACATCGGAAATCCCGATGCGCCGGCCCGGCTTCACCAAGCCGTCACCGCCCTGGGGCGCCGGCTGGTCGGTGTCGTCCACTGCGCCGGGACCACCGACGACGGCGCGTTCGGCTCCCTGACCCCGGACCGGCTCACCGCCGTACTCCGGCCCAAGGCGCACGGCGTACTGAACCTGCACCGGCTCACCGAACTCCACCCGCACATACGGCAGTTCCTGCTGTTCTCGTCGGCCGCCGCCGCTCTCGGCTCGCCGGGACAGGCCAACTACGCGGCTGCCAACGCCTTCCTCGACGCCTTCGCCCACCGGCGGCGGGCCCTCGGCCTGCCCGCTATGTCCGTCGGCTGGGGACTGTGGGAGCAGACCAGCGGCCTGACGGCCGGGCTCGGCGCCACCGACCACCGAAGGCTGCGCGCCGGTGGGTTCCGGGCACTGCCGACCGGTAAGGCACTCGAACTCCTCGACGCGGCCCTGCTCGGTGCGGTGGCCGGCCCCGCCGTGGTGGCGGCACCCGTCGAACTCCCGGCCCTGCGCGCCCTGCACGCCCGGGAAGCGCTGCCTCCCGTCCTGCACGGACTGCTCGGCACCGCCGCCGCCTCCCGGACCCGGCGCCGTGCCGCCCAGGAGACGCACGAGCCCGGCGCCGTACTCCGCAGGCGCCTGGCCGGACTGCCCGCCGACCGGCGCGAGTCCGTGCTGCTCGGCCTCGTCCGCAACCAGGTCGCCGCCGTGCTCGGGCACACCGCCCCGGGGCTGGTGGACACCGAGCGGTCCTTCCGCGAGATGGGGTTCGACTCGCTGACCGCGGTCGAACTGCGCAACCGGCTGAACACCGCGACCGGACTGCGCTTTCCCGCCACACTGGTCTTCGACCACCCCCGGCTGGAGGCGCTCGCCCAACACGTGGGCTCCGCACTCCTGTCGACCTCCGACGGCACCCCGGACGCCCCGGAGGGCACCGGGCGGGAGGCGGAGATCCGCAGTCTGATCCTGTCCGTTCCGCTGGCCAGACTGCGCGAGAGCGGTCTGCTGGACCAACTCCTGGCCCTGGCGGGCGGTTCGGACGCCCCGGCGGTCCGGCCGGACCCGGTGGACGCCGTGAACGCGGCGGACGACGACCGGGGTGACATTGGCGACATGGACGCCGCGGCGCTCGTGGAAATGGCCAGAAGTCTTTCCACTGAGTGGAAATAACTGACTTCTGGGCCCATGCTTTCGCGGAACCGTAAAAAAATATTTAACTCGGCATGGCCATCCGGCCATGGAATGCTCCTTTCCACAGGAGTGATCCATTGGCTATGTTGTTCGGGAAGAACAGCCGAGAACTGCGGCAAGTTGACTTGAAGCAGTCGTGGTCGCCGGAGGGAGGCGGACCGTGGAGGAAGGGGCGACGGGCGGTCCGCCAATGAGGACAGGCCTCCGGGGGCGACATGGGGGATGCGGCAGCGAACAGTCCATCTGTTGGAACGGGCCATTGACGGCAGCTCGTTCGTGATGGCTGTGAAAGAGTCGCGAAGCTCCAAGGGAGAACAGACGTTTCTGCGGGGAATTTGAGGCGGTCCCGCGGAACCCGAAGAACTCCCAGAACAAGGCGGGATGTGATTGGGGTTACAAGTATGTTGCTTTCCGGTCAGGACGAGGAACTGCGCCACCTGGAGTCACTGTTCGACGAGTGTGCTCGCGGCAGAGCGATGACCGTGATGCTGGAAGGCGGAGCGGGCTGCGGGAAGAGCGACCTCATGGAGGGATTCGCGCAGTACGCCATGGACTCGGGGGCGATAGTCCTCGGCGCCCGTGACGCCGGCCGCCTCCGCGGAATCCAGGCCGACGGCGCGGCCCCCGGATCCCCCGCCGGACTCCAGGAGTCCAGCGACCGGCTCGCCGCCCTCGCCGCCAGATCCCCCGTGGTCGTCTGCATCGACGACTCGCAAGGGTCCGAGGAGCCGACCTGGCGCTGGATCCTGGAAGCCGTCCGGCGCCGGCTGCGCAACAGCCGCGTCATGCTGGTCTTCACCCTCCTTCCGTTCGGCGGTGCCAGCGGCCTCGACATCCACTGCGACCTGCTGCGCCAGACCAACCTCCAGCGGATCAGGCTCCTTCCGCTGGACCGCGCCCGGGCCCACGCCCTGTGGGAGGAACTGAACGGCGGGCCGACCGGCGCGGCCCAGGCCGACGCCCTGCACACGGCGAGCGGCGGCAACCCGCTGCTCGTACGGGCCCTGGCCGAGGAGATGCGCATCCACGGCCCGGCCGCACGCCCCGACACCTGGCCGTGCCCGGGCGGCCTGTACGCCCAGGCCGCCCTGGACTGCGTACGGGACAGCGGACCACTGGCGGCCTCCGTGGCCGTCGGCATGGCCGCGCTGCGCGAATTCTCCAGCCCCGAGAGCCTGGCCGCCGTACTGCGCCTCGACCCCGCGGAGATCGCCCGCGGCGAGTACCTGCTACAGGCCTCCGGACTTGTCGCCGCCGGCCGGCTGCGTCACCCGGTGGTCGAGTCGGCGGTACTGGAACACCCCGAATTCGGGCGGCGCGACGAGATCCTGCTGCGCGTCGCGGAGTACCTGCGCGAACGCGGGGCCGGCGCCGGCGCGACCGCCCGCTATCTGCTGGAGTTCGGCGCGGCCACCGAGCCCTGGCAGACGGCCACTCTCCAGCGCGCCGCCGACGAGGCCCTGGACATCGACGACGCCCAGTTCGCCGACGCCTGCCTCGCCCTCGCCCACGACGCCTCCACCGACTGCTGGGAACGCGCCCGCCTGGTGCTGAAGCGTTCCGTCGTGATGATGCGGACCGACCCCTGGCGGGCCGAACAGCACTATCTGGAGCAGGTGGCCCGGACCCGGTGCGCGTGCGGGACCGAACAGTGCGAGGCGCGGACCGTGCTGAAGGCCCGGCTGCTCCTCGGCTGCGGACGCCTGGAGGAGAGCATGGCGCTGCTCCACGCCGTGGCCCCGCCCGCCGACGCCTTCCCCGGCGAGCCGGACACCGGCCCGCACTACGAGGACTGGCACTGGCTGCTCGGCGACACCGCGGGCACGTCGGCCGCCTGGATACCGGCCCAGGGCGCCGTACCCGGCGGCACGGACGTCGGCGTTGCCATGGCGCCCAGCGGCACTACCGCCTTCGACTTCGGCCCGGGGATGTTACGAGCGGGGATCCGCGATGTGCGGGAGATCGAGGACCAGCTCAGGTCGCTGAGGCTCGGCGACACCACCATCGGGCTGATCATGCCCGAGCTGCGGCACCTGATGACCGTGGGCCGGCCCGATCTGGCGGGCGCCTGGTGCGCCCACTTCGCCGGTCAGGCCGCCGAGCGCGGTGTCGAGGGGTGGCGTCAACTGCTGACCGCGCTGCGGGCCGAGATCGCGCTCGCGCTGGGCAGCCTGACGGACGCGGAGACCTGGGCCCAGGAGGCCGTCGACCTGGCCGGCGAGGAGCCCGCCTACTGGCTGTGCGGGGGACCCCTCACCACCCTCGTGACCATCTGCACCGTGACCGGACGGTACGAGGAGGCGGCCCGGCTGCTCGGCCGGCCGCTCCCCGAGTCCTTCCTGCGCTCCCTCCACGGGCTCACCTACCTCAGGGCCCGCGGCCAGCTCCTGCTGACCGTCGGCCGGCCCCACCTCGCCCTGTCGGACTTCCTGGCCGTGGGCCGCCGCGCCGAGAGCTGTGACCTGCCCCCCTGCGCCTGCCCGCCGTGGCGGATCGACGCGGCGGAGGCATGGCTGCGGCTCGGCAACCACCACGAGGCGGAACAACTGCTCACCGCCTACAGCGACGAGGCCGACGAGGCAGCGGACTCCGGGCAGTGGCTGCGGGTGCGCGCACAGCTCGCCCAGCCCCACGACCGGCCCGGGCTGCTCACCCGCTCCGCCGAGCGGTTCCAGGTGTCGGGCAAGGTGTGGGAGCTGGCCAGAGTCCTCGCCGACCTCGCCGAGGCCTACCAGGACCTCGGCCAGCCGGCCCGCGCCGACCTCACCCTGCGCAAGGCGCGGCAACTCGCGGAGGAGTACGGCGCCGGCCCCCTGTACGAGCGGATCGTGGCCCTGGAACTCGGCGGCGGACCGCCCCGGCGGTCCGTGCTCGGCGCCCTGCACCGGCCGGACCCGGCGGCGAAACTCAGCGAATCGGAACGCCGGGTGGCGGTGCTCGCGGCCCAGGGTCTGACGAACAGGGAAATTTCGGCTGAACTCTTCATTACCGTGAGTACGGTCGAACAGCATCTCACCCGCGTATACAAAAAGCTCGACATCACCTCGCGGCAGGAACTCCCGCTGCAAATAGATCTGGGACTGCCTGAATCGGCGTGACCCCTGTCGCTTTCGGCCGAGGCTGATCCGGGTCCGATACGGGTCCGATACGGGTCCCATAGGGGTGGTCCGCGCGGGTGACACCTGCCAGATTCTTTCGTACATCCACGATTACCGGAGGTCTGGACATGGAGAACTACAAAGCGCTGCTCTGTGACGGCCCGGCGCACCTTCCCGAGGAGGAACGCCTGCAGTTCGCGACCTCACTGACGGAGAAGATCAAGCACCGGTTCGGCGCGGGGTACGAGCATTTCGTCCACGACGGTGAATTCACCGTCATCGAGGGCGAGCAGGTCGCGGTCTTCCGCTGGACGACCCGGACGGCCATCGCCGAATGACCCCTCCGGCGCTCCGCACGGAAGCGCCGGACAGGGGACCTCCCCGAATCTGAGGGGTGGCGTTAGGGGGCGGGTCCGCACCTAGCGTCAGCGACATCAACAGCCGTACGACGAAAGGCCGTCATGGGTTCGGTGACTGATGCGGTGCTGGCGGGCGCGAGTCCGCAGGACCTTGAACGGGCGGTCCTCCCGGAGGAGTTCACCGCAGCCCATCTGAGGGTCGAGGACGTGGACGTCTTCCGGGGCGTCGTCGACAAGGACGTACGCAAGACACTGCGCGTCGGGCCCGTGCCGATGCCGGAACCGGCCCCCGACGAGGTCCTGATCGCCGTCATGGCCAGTTCGATCAACTACAACACCGTCTGGTCCGCCATCTTCGAACCCCTGTCGACGTTCAGGTTCCTGAACGCCTACGGGAAACAGGGGCCCTGGGCGGCCCGCCACGACCAGCCCTACCACGTCCTGGGCTCGGACGCGGCCGGAGTGATCGTCCGGGTCGGCTCGGCCGTCCGGCGCTGGCGCGTCGGCGACCACGTCCTCGTCAACGCCGCCTGCGTGGACGAACAGGAAGCCATCACCCAGTCCGACGGCATGATGGGCGAGCACCAGCTCGCCTGGGGCTACGAGACCAACTTCGGCGGTCTCGCCCACTACTGCGTGGCGCGGGCCAGCCAGCTCATCCCCAAGCCCGCCCACCTCACCTGGGAGGAGGCCGCGTCCGTACCCGCGTGCGCCGGCACCTCGTACCGGATGCTCGTCTCCGACCGGGGCGCCCGGATGAAGCAGGGCGACGTGGTGCTGATCTGGGGCGCCACGGGCGGAGTCGGCGCGTACGCCGTGCAGTTCGTGAAGAACGGCGGCGGCATCCCGGTAGGGGTGGTCGGCTCCCCGGAGAAGGCGGCGGCACTGCGCGCCCTCGGCTGCGACATCGTCATCGACCGCTCCGAACTCGGCCTCGGCGAGGCGGAGGGCGACGACTTCGAACGGGCCGTCGCCGACGGCAAACTGCTGGGCGCGGCCATCCGCCGGGAGACCGGCGAGGACCCGCACATCGTCTTCGAACACGTCGGCCAGGAGACCTTCGGTCTCTCCGTCTTCGTGGCCCGGCGCGGCGGCACGGTCATCACCTGCGGCTCCAGCACCGGATACCGGCACCAGTACGACAACCGGTATCTGTGGATGAAGCTGAAGCGGGTCATCGGCAGCCATGTGGCCAACCTCCACGAACAGTGGGAATGCGCCCGGTTGTTCAGCCAGGGCCGCATCATGCCGGCCCTGTCGTCGCTGTTCCCGCTGGACGAGGTCGGTGAGGCCACGCGGCTGGTGCAGCTCAACGAACACATAGGCAAGGTCGGCGTACTCTGTCTGGCCCCGGAACCCGGCCTCGGCGTCACCGACCCCGAACTGCGGTCCCGGATCGGAGCCGACCGGCTCAACCCGCTGCGGCCCTTCGCCGCCGACGCGCCCGGCGCCCTGGCGGTGACACGATGACCGCCGGCATCGGCATTCTCGGCACCGGCTCCTACCTCCCCAAGGAGGAGATCACCAACGAGGAGATCGCCCGCCGCGTCCCGAACATCACCGCGGAGTGGATCGGCCGCCGCACACTGATCACCGGACGCCGGTACGCGGCCCCGGACGAGGCCACCTCCGACCTGGCCCGGCACGCGGCCGTCGACGCCCTCGCGGACGCGGGCGTCACGGCCGACCGGATCGACCACCTCATCGTCGCCACCTCCACCGGCGACGCACCCCTGCCGCCCACCTCCTCCCTGGTGCAGAACGCGATCGGCGCCCACCGCGCGGCCTGCTTCGACATCAACATCGCCTGCGCCGGCTTCGTCTACGCCGTCGACATCGCCCGCGCCCTGGTCGCCCAGCGCCCCGGCACCCTCGCCCTCGTCATCGGCGCCGACCTGTACTCACGGTTCCTCGACTACGACGACCGCGGCACCGCCGTACTCCTCGGCGACGCCGCCGGCGCCGCCGTGATCGGAGCCGTGCCCGAGCCGTACGGCATCCTCGACACCGAACTCGCCGGCCGGGGCGACGCCCACGAACTGATCTGGATCGAGGGCGGCGGCAGCCGCGTCCCCGCCTCCGCCGAGACCGTCGAGAACGGCGGACACTATCTGCGGATGATCGGACGCGGCGTCGCCGACTTCGTCATGACGAACGTCCCCCCGATGATCTCCCCCCTCCTCGAACGCACCGGTACGACCATCGACGAGGTGGCCCACTTCGTGCCGCACCAGGCCAACGGAGTCCTCCTCGGCGAACTCGTCGAACGCTGCGGACTCACCGGTGCCCAAACCCACACCCCCCTCGTCAAGTACGGGAACATGGGCGCCGCCTCCGTCCCCGTCGCCCTCGACGAGGCGGCCCGCGCCGGACTCCTGGGCGACGGCGAACTGCTGCTGCTCGCCGGATTCGGCGCCGGAATGGCCGCAGGACTCTGTCTGCTGCGCTGGCAGGCCTGAATTCCCGGACGGCATCCCGAATTCCTCGCCCTCGTCCCGGCGAGCCATTCTCAGAGTTTTCCAGAGATTTACAGAAAGAGTGCGTGCCGTGACCGAAGCACCCGAGCATGAGCAGATCACCTTTCCCCTCCTGAGAAAGTGTCCGTACACGCCTCCCGAGGAGTACGCGGCCTTCCAGACCTCCGAAGCGCCCACTCCCGCACACCTCTACAACGGCACGCGGATCTGGCTCGTCACCCGTTACGAGCAGGCCCGCGCCATTCTGAGCGACGACCGCTTCAGCTCCGACATCACCAATCCCGGATATCCCATCTACGCCGAGGCGTTCGAGGGATCCCGCGCGTTCCCCATGCTCTTCACGATGGACCCGCCGCAGCACACCGTGCAACGCAAGGCGGTCATCCGCGAGTTCACCCTGCGCCGGGCCGAGGACCTGCGCGAGGAGATGCAGCGGAAGGCCGACGAACTGATCGACGCCATGCTTGCGGAGGGCAATTCCGCGGACCTGGTCGAGAAGTTCGCCGGGCCGTTCTCGGGCACCATCACCTGCTGGGCCCTCGGTATGGAATACGCCGACATGCAGAAATGGCTCGCGGAAAACCGTGAGATCCGGGAGAAGGCCCTCGCCGTCATCGACGCCGAACAGGCGGGCGCCGAGGTGCAGCTCAGCATGATGGCGCTCCAGCAGTACTTCGTGAAGTTCATCGAGGAGAAGGAGACCACCCCGGGCGACGACCCGGTGAGCCGGGTGATCGCCCAGCACGTCACCACCGGCAACCTCAGCAAGGAAGAACTCGCCAGTCTCTGCTTCCTGATCTTCATCGCCGGCCAGACACCGGTCCAGGCCGTGCTGACCGCCGGGGTGGCGCTGCTCCTGGAGCGGCCCGACCAGCTCGCCGTGGTCCGCGACGACCCCACGAGCCTGCCGGGCACCGTCGACGAGATGATGCGCGTGGTCAGCCCGCTCGACCTGATGCCACGGGTCGCCCTGGAGGACGTCGAGGTCGGCGGACAGCTCATCCGCAAGGGCGAGGGCGTCGTCGTCACCAACGGTGGCGCCAACCACGACCCGTCCGTCTTCCCCGACCCCGAGCGGGTGGACGTGCGCCGCGCCGACCGCGGCCACCTCGCCTTCGGCTCCGGCATCCACCACTGCCTGGGCGCCAACCTGACCAAGGTCGGCCTCGAAATCGCGTACGGAACGCTCTTCAGGCGGCTGCCGGGCCTGCGGCTGGACACGTCGATCGAGTTGGAACACCGGCCGAGCTGGCACCCGGAGATGGAGCACCTGCCGGTCTCGTGGTGATGAGTGCCGTGGCACGGTTAAAGCGGTCGCCGCCCCGGGAGGGGGCGGCGACCGCTTTCGGTTGAGCGGCGACCAGCGACCAGCGACCGGCTAACGGTGACCAGCTGACGGTGACGGGAGACGGGGCTGTCACCCCCGATCCCCTGAACGGGGGACCCCTTGCAGGGACCCCCTATAGGGGTGCCGATCCGGATGCGGTCCGTCCGGGTGCGGACGCGCGGCGCTCAGGCCGTGGTCACCTCGACGGTCAGACGGTGCGGGCCGACCACGTTCTTCGGGTGGTGGTACGCCACCGAGTCGTCACCCGGGGCCACCCGCAGCTCCGGGAACCGGTCGAGCAGCAGGTTGAGGACGATCCGTGCCTCAAGGCGGGCCAGCGGCGCCCCCATGCAGAAGTGCAGCCCCTGGCCGAAGCCGAGGTGGCGGCCCTGGTCCCGGTGGAGGTCGAAGGCGTCCGGCGCCTCGAAGCGCTCGGGGTCCCGGTTGGCCGACACCGTCCACAGGGTGAGCACCTGGCCGGCGGGGATCGTCACGCCGGCGATCTCCGACTCCCGGGTCGTCATCCGCACCAGCCGCGAGAAGGCGGGCCGCAGCCTTACCGCCTCCTCGATCGCGGCCGGCACCAGCGAGCGGTCGTGCCGCAGCGCGGCCAGGGCCGCCGGGTTCTCGTCCAGGCACAGCACTGTGCTGCCGAGGACCGCCGTGGTGGTGATGTGACCGGCCATCAGCAGGGTGCCCGCGAAGCCGATGATCTCGTCGTCGTCGAGCTGCCCGTCCTCGGTGTGGGCGGTCGCCAACTGGCTGATCAGGTCGTCCTGCGGCTCGGCGCGGCGCCGGCCGACGTACTCCAGCATGTACGCCCGCATCTCCCGGGCCGTCTCCACGAAGGCGAGCACGTTCGCCTCGCTCGGCAGCGCGCTCTCACCGCCGCCGTTCGCCGCGATGAAGGCCAGCGCCCACTTCTCGAACAGCGCCCGGTCCGCCACCGGAATGCCGAGGAGCTCCGCGATCACGAACACCGGCAGGGGGTGGGTGACGGCCTCCACCAGGTCGAACCGGTCCTGACCCGCCACCCCGTCGAGCAGCGCGGTGGCCAGCTCCGTGATACGCGGCTCAAGGCCGGCCACGAGCCGGGGCGTGAACGCCTTGCTGACGAGCGACCGCAGCCTGCGGTGCATCGGGGGGTCCATCAGGACCACGTTCCCCTTCGCCATCCACGCGGTGTCCGGATGCGTCGGGATGACAGCCGACATGTCGTTCGAGTAGGTCGCCGTGTCCGACAGCACCCGGGAGACGTCGTCGTGACGGAAGACGTGCCACACGCCCGGAAAGGTGTCCGGAAGCACCGGGTTTTCCTCCCGGTGCTTCATCAGCCAGGCGAGGAGGGACGGAAAGTCGTCCTGAGCCTCGGGTATCGGTGACTGCTGTTCGGTCGTCATCGTCTCGCTCCTTCTGGAGGGATCCGGACGGTGCGCCGGTCCCGTCGGCGGGAGCCTAATGGCACCTCCTCGCAGGCAAACACCCCTAGCCGGGCCCCACCGC
>NZ_LIQQ01000337.1 GCF_001418565.1 Streptomyces graminilatus
GCCCTGAGGGCCGGTGGGGGCGGACCACTGGGCGGGTGGCGGCTGCTCCTGCGACCACTTCGGGCCGGAGCCGGCCGTGTCGGGGCGTGGCTGTTCCGCCGGTTCCGCGGGACCGGAGCGGTCGGCGGGGGCGGACGCGCCGGACGGCTGTCCTTCGGAGGGGGCGGATCCGGGCGAGGCCCAGCCCGGAGTGTCGTTCATCGTCGCTCCTTCACGGTGCCCGTCCGCGATCGCGGCAGGTTGGCAGCCATCGTGCCATGGGGAGCAAGCGGGGGGATCAGCCCCCGTACGGGCTGGACACCTTCAGTCGTCCGACCCATGGTCCGGCGGACAACGGGCAGACTGGGTGGATGGCTGATCAGTACGCGCAATCCCGCGAGGACAACCGGCCCACCGAGATACCGGCGATCCGCTGGGAGGAACCTCCCGAGGGTCCGGTGCTGGTCCTTCTCGACCAGAGGAGACTGCCGGCCGAGGAGGTCGAGCTGGTCTGTACGGACGCGCCCGCGCTGGTGGCGGCGATCCGTTCGCTTGCCGTGCGCGGGGCGCCGCTGCTCGGCATCGCGGGGGCGTACGGCGTCGCGCTCGCCGCCGTGCGTGGCTTCGACGTGGACGAGGCCGCCGTGGCGCTGGCACAGGCCCGGCCCACCGCCGTGAACCTCGCTGTCGGTGTGCGCAGGGCACGGGAGGCGTACGGGGCGGAGCTCGCCAGGAGCGGTGACCGGGAGCGGGCGGCCGGGGCGGCGCTGGTCGCGGCGCGGGTGCTGCACCGGGAGGACGCCGAGGCCAGCGCGCGGATGGCCGTGCACGGGCTGGCGCTGCTCGACGAGCTGCTGCCCGGCGGCGGGCACCGGGTGCTGACGCACTGCAACACCGGGTCGCTGGTGTCGGGTGGTGAGGGAACGGCGTTCGCGGTGGCGCTGGCGGCGCACCGGGCGGGGCGGCTGCGTAGGCTCTGGGTGGACGAAACGCGCCCGTTGCTGCAAGGTGCTCGCCTGACGGCCTATGAGGCGGCGCGCAGCGGAATGGCGTACACCTTGCTCACGGACAACGCGGCGGGCTCTCTGTTCGCCGCCGGGGAGGTGGACGCGGTACTGATCGGCGCGGACCGGATCGCGGCCGACGGTTCGGTGGCGAACAAGGTGGGGAGCTATCCGCTCGCCGTGCTGGCCCGGTACCACCATGTGCCGTTCATCGTGGTGGCACCGGTGACGACGGTGGATCCGGACACCCCGGACGGGGCGTCCATCGAGGTGGAGCAGCGTGCCGGACATGAGGTGACGGAGATCGCCGCGCCTCAGGTGCCGGTGGCGGGAGCGGAAGCGGGAGGCGGGATTCAGGTGGCACCCCTGGGGACCCAGGTGTACAACCCGGCGTTCGACGTGACACCTCCCGATTTGGTGACGGCGATCGTCACCGAAGCGGGCGTTGTGTCGCCCGTGACGGCCGATGCGCTGGTAGAGCTGTGTGACAGGTCACGACAGGTAACGATTTAGTTAATGGGATGATGTCGTTTATGAAGGGACGAGTCCTTGTCGTCGATGACGACACCGCACTGGCCGAGATGCTCGGCATTGTGTTGCGTGGTGAAGGTTTTGAGCCGTATTTCGTAGCCGACGGCGACAAGGCGCTGGCCGCTTTCCGTGAGTCCAAGCCCGATCTGGTGCTCCTGGACCTGATGCTTCCCGGCCGGGACGGTATCGAGGTGTGCCGCCTGATCAGGGCGGAGTCCGGGGTACCGATCGTGATGCTCACGGCCAAGAGCGACACCGTCGATGTCGTCGTGGGCCTGGAGTCGGGTGCCGACGACTACATCGTGAAACCGTTCAAGCCGAAGGAGCTGGTCGCCCGGATCCGGGCGCGGCTGCGGAGGTCGGAGGAGCCGGCGCCCGAGCAGCTGGCCATAGGCGACCTCCTCATCGATGTCGCCGGTCACTCCGTGAAGCGGGACGGGCAGTCGATCGCGTTGACGCCTCTGGAGTTCGATCTGCTGGTCGCGCTGGCGCGCAAGCCGTGGCAGGTGTTCACCCGTGAGGTGCTTCTGGAGCAGGTCTGGGGGTACCGCCACGCGGCGGACACCCGACTGGTCAACGTTCATGTGCAGCGGCTGCGCTCGAAGGTCGAGAAGGACCCGGAGCGGCCGGAGATCGTGGTGACCGTCCGTGGCGTCGGATACAAGGCAGGACCGAGCTGACATGTCCGGTGACAGTGCCGCTTCGCCCCCCGGGCGTTCCGGAGGGCGAGCGGAGCGGCCTGTCGGGCGGCCGAAGGTGAGCAGGGCCGGTTCCGGCCGGTGGCGGTTCTTCGAGGGCGGGCTGCTCCAGGGCGGTGTCCAGGGCAGCCCGGTCCTTCGGCTGTTCATGCGCTGGGTGCGAAGGCCGCTGCTGCCCGTCATGCGGCTGTGGCGGCGCAATATCCAGCTCAAGGTCGTCGCCACGACGCTGCTGATGTCGCTCGGTGTCGTACTGCTGCTCGGTTTCGTCGTCATCGGGCAGGTGCGCAACGGTCTGCTGGACGCCAAGGTGAAGGCCTCGCAGAGTCAGGCCGCGGGTGGGTTCGCGGTGGCCAAGCAGAAGGCGGACACGGCAGCCACCGCCAGCGGGGACGACGGTTCCGGTGCGGGCGGCCGGCCCGCGCAGAACGTCATCCAGTGGATGAGTGACCTGGTGGAGTCCCTCTCCAGCGGTGGCCAGGGTGCCTTCGATGTCGTGACGCTGCCGATAGGTCCGGCGGGCGACGACAGCGGCGGCGGGCGCGCCGCGCGTGCCTCCGGCGGGGTGGACCCGACGACGAGCGTGCCCGAGGCGCTGCGCGCGCAGGCCGACGGCAGCATGCTGATGGCCCAGAGCTACACGCGCATCATCTACACCAACCACAGCATCGAATCCCAGCCCGCGCTGATCATCGGCAAGCAGGTCGACGACCCGAACGGTGACCCGTACCAGCTCTACTACCTCTTCCCGCTCACGCAGGAGGAGAAGTCGCTGAGCCTGGTCAAGGGGACGCTGGCGACCGCCGGGCTGTTCGTGGTCGTCCTCCTGGGAGCCATCGCCTGGCTCGTGGTGCGGCAGGTCGTGACGCCCGTGCGGATGGCGGCGGGGATCGCCGAGCGGCTGTCCGCCGGGCGACTGCAGGAGCGGATGAAGGTCACCGGCGAGGACGACATCGCCCGGCTCGGTGAGGCCTTCAACAAGATGGCGCTGAATCTCCAGCTGAAGATTCAGCAGCTGGAGGAGCTGTCGCGGATGCAGCGGCGGTTCGTGTCCGACGTGTCGCACGAGCTGCGGACGCCGCTGACGACCGTACGGATGGCCGCCGATGTCATCCATGACGCGCGCGTGGACTTCGATCCGGTGACCGCGCGGTCGGCCGAACTGCTGGCCGATCAGCTCGACCGCTTCGAGACGCTGCTCGCGGACCTGCTGGAGATCAGCCGGTTCGACGCGGGCGCGGCGGCGCTGGAGGCCGAGCCGGTGGACCTCAGGACGGTCGTCCGGCGGGTGGTGAGCGGTGCCGCGCCGCTTGCCGAGCGCAAGGGGACGACGGTACGGGTCGTCGGCGATCAGCAGCCTGTCGTGGCGGAGGCCGACGCACGGCGCGTGGAGCGGGTGCTGCGCAACCTCGTCGTCAACGCGGTGGAGCACGGCGAGGGCAAGGACGTCATCGTGAAGCTGGCCGCAGCGGGCGGCGCGGTCGCGGTGGCCGTACGGGACTACGGCGTCGGGCTCAAGCCCGGTGAGGCGACCCGGGTCTTCAGCCGCTTCTGGCGGGCCGACCCGGCACGCGCGCGTACCACCGGCGGTACGGGCCTCGGCCTGTCCATCGCGCTGGAGGACGCGCGGCTGCACGGCGGCTGGCTGCAGGCGTGGGGCGAGCCGGGCGGTGGTTCGCAGTTCCGGCTGACGCTGCCACGCACCGCCGACGAGCATCTGAGGGGCTCACCGATACCGCTGGAGCCCAAGGACTCACGGCGTCATCGGGGACTCAACGACGCCGGTCTGCCGTACGCGGGCGGCGACAAGCTGGCCACGGTGCCGATACAGGCGACGGCCACGGAACAGCGGCCGATAGCTCCGCGGCTCGCCGGTACGACCCCGACCGCGGACCCCACGGCGTTGCCCGGCAACGGCGCTCGCGTGGTGCCGCGCCCGGCCGGCGGTGCGCGGCGGGACGGCGTGTCCGGTACGGAGGCACGGTCCTCGGACGGCGGCTCCATGGACGACGTCTCATTGGACGCCGGGTCAGAGCGTGTGGACGAGCAAGGGGAGGCATTTCGTGGGCCCTGACCGCGAGCGGGACGGCCGGCGGAGGGAAACGGTTCGCACGCTGGCGTACGCCGCCTGTGGCGCCGTACTGCTGGCCGGATGCGCCTCGATGCCCGACAGCGGGGATCTGCGCTCCGTCGAGTCCACGCCACGGCAGGACGCCCAGGTACGGGTCTTCGCCCAGGCGCCCCACGAGAACGCTCCGCCGGGGCAGATCGTCCAGGGCTTCCTGGAGGCGCTGACCAGCGACGATCCGCACTATGAGACGGCGCTCAAGTACCTGACGCCGCGTGCCGCGAAACAGTGGCGGCCCGACGTGTCGACCACGGTGCTGGACGGCGGTCCCACTGCCGATCCCGTGCACGCGGGCAGCCGGGACGACCCGGACGACTACGCGTCCGCGCTGACCGGTGACCGGTTCGCCACGCTGGACTCCCAGCAGTCGTACGAACCTGCCAGCGGGCAGTACCAGGAGACGCTGCACCTCACGCGCGACCGCAAGAGCGGGCAGTGGCGCATCGACGACCTGCCGCAGGGCATCGTCATGGGCAAGTCGGACTTCCTGCGCAACTACACGTCCGTCAACAAGTACTACTTCGCGTCGAACACGCCTACGGAGGCGGACGGCAAGCCTGTGTCCGTCGCCGATCCGGTGTACGTCCGCAAGAAGGTCGACCCGATGACGCAGACGGTGAGTTCGCTGCTGGCGGGCCCTTCGCGCTGGCTGGGACCGGTCGTCAGGTCGAGTTTTCCCACCGGTACGGCGCTCAAGAAGGGCGTCACCTCGCTGACTCCCGACGACCAGAACCGGTTGACGGTGCCGCTCAACGACAAGGCGAGCCGGGTCGGGTCCGCCAAGTGCACCGAGATGGCCGCGCAGCTTCTCTACACGCTCCAGGACCTGACCCCCACAGGTGTCGACGAGGTCGCACTGCAGCGCGCCAACGGCAGCCAACTGTGCGACCTCGACAAGAACCGGGCCGAACTCGTCGCCGCGCGCGGGGTGGCACAGCACCCCGAATTCCAGTACTTCATCGACGGCAAGCACCGTCTCGTCCGGGTGGCCGGGGACAGTCTCCAGGCCTCCGCGGACGTCACCCCGGTGCCGGGGGCGCTCGGCGAGGGCGAGAAGCAACTGCGGTCCGCGGCGGTCTCGCGCGACGAGGACACCGCTGCCGGGGTCTCGCTGGACGGGAGCAGGCTGTACGTGGGGTCACTGGTGTCCGGCGGATCGCTCGGTGAGCCCGTGCTGACCAGCCAGGGCGCCACCAAGGCCGACCGCCTGACCACACCGAGCTGGGACGGCGACGGCGACCTGTGGGTCGCGGACCGCGATCTCAAGAAGCCCCGGCTGCTGCTCCTGGAGAAGGGCGCGGGCGACCCGCTCGAGGTACGGACTCCGGGGCTCGACGGGCGCATCGAAGCGGTACGGGTGGCCGCTGACGGGGTGCGGGTCGCGCTCATCGTGGAGAAGGGCGGCCTGCGGTCCCTGTACCTCGGGCGGATCCAGCGCGACGAGGCGTCGGCGGCTGCCTCCGGTGGGTCGCGGCAGGAGGAGGCGGCGGGCCCGGGGCCGGCGAAGCCGTCGGCGACAGGGCAGAAGGCCGGGGAGCGTCCGGTCGTGTCGGTCCTCGAACTGCACTCCGTGACACCGCAGTTGGAGGAGGTCACCGCCATGTCGTGGGCCGGTGACAGCCGGCTCGTGGTGGTCGGGCGTGAGCAGGGCGGCGTGCAGCAGATGGGGTACGTACAGGTCGACGGCTCGACGCCGGTGGGTTCTGCGCCGGCCGCGCTGACCGGTGTGAAGGGCGTCGCCGCTTCCGAGGACGAGAGGCTGCCGCTGGTGGCGTACTCGGAGGAGGACGGGATCGTACGGCTGCTGTCCGGGTCCAAGTGGCAGAAGCTGGTCAAGGAGGGGTCGGCTCCGGTGTATCCGGGGTGAGTGGTCCCTCCGGTTGAGAAATGATGCGTGACGGCCCGTCGGATGTCCGGCGGGCCGTCGGTGTTTCCGGGGCTGCTCATGGGGTGCTCGGAGTTGTCCACAGGGGGTTTTCCACAGGGGTGGCCGGTTGGCGCCGGTATTGGCACAGTGGTGGGCATGCGGGGGTGGTGGCAGGATCTCGGCGACCTGGTGCTGCCGGCCGAGTGCGGAGGCTGCGGAAGGCCTCGCACGGTGCTCTGCCCGCAGTGCCGTGCCGCTCTGCACGGGGCCGCACCCAGCCGGGTGAGACCCGCGCCGGAGCCACCCGGGCTGCCGGTGGTGCATGCGGCTGCCCGGTACGAGGACGAGGTGCGTGCGGTACTCCTCGCGCACAAGGAAAGGGGTGCGCTGGCTCTGGCGGGTCCACTCGGGACGGCACTGGCGGGAGCTGTGCGGGCAGGGCTGTACGGGGCCCTGGGCGATGGCGGTTGTACGGGTGTGCTGCTCGTGCCTGTGCCGTCCGCGTCCCGGGCCGTGCGGGCCCGGGGGCATGATCCGGCGCGGCGTATCGCGCTCGCGGCGGCGGGTGAGCTGCGCGGGGCCGGTACGCCGGCCCGGGTGCTGGCGGCGCTGCGGCAGCGGCGTGCCGTGGCCGACCAGTCGGGCCTCGACTCCCGGCAGCGGCTGGACAATCTCGCGGGCGCGCTGAGCGTGGCCGCCGGGGGCGGACGGCTGCTGGCCGGAGCGGGTGCGGTCGTCCTGGTCGACGACCTGATGACGACCGGGGCCTCACTGGCCGAGGCCGCGCGGGCCGTGCGGGAAGCGGTCGTGCATGGCGGGGCGGCCGTGGGAGGTGAGGCGGTGGTGCGAGGTGAGGCGGTTCTGCGGGGTGAGGCGAGCGGGGTGAAGGAGGTCGAACGGTCGGGAGGGGTGGGGAACGTGAGAGGAGTGGGAAACGCCGTGTACTCGGAAGCAGGGCGGGAAGGCGGAGGACAGCGGTGGGCCGAGGCCACGGCCGTGCGTGCGGAGCGGAGACCTGGAACAGCGGGAACGATGGCGCAGGGTGTCTTCGGAGGCATGATCTGTGCGGCTGTGGTCGCGGCGACACCTGAATCCTTCGAAATAAACCGGAACTGACCGCGAACTTGCATCGTTGCAGGTAGTGAGAGGGCCAATTCATTTGAACGGAGGTACGCGGCAGTAGAGGGTGACGACATCCGTCCGGGCGAGATATGTTCGGTTGTGAGGGAAAGCCGCAGGCCACACCTCGCAAATCCGAATGCCGTGCTGCGGGTTTCGCCTAATCACCCCAGCCGGTCGCGTGGGGATGCCGCCCATGGGGGAGGAGGAGGTGGAAGTCACCGAGTCCGAGGTTCCGGAGTTCACCGGAGCCTGGTGCAAAAGGGAGACGCTTCGCCACTGAAGCGGAGCGATCCGGGAACGGAGTTCTGCGTGGACATCGTCGTCAAGGGACGCAAGACCGAGGTGCCCGAGCGGTTCCGGAAGCACGTTGCCGAGAAGTTGAGGCTGGACAGAATCCAGAAGCTCGACGGCAAGGTGATCAGCCTCGATGTAGAGGTGTCCAAGGAGCCCAACCCCCGGCAGGCCGACCGCTCCGACCGAGTGGAGATCACGCTCCACTCCCGCGGTCCGGTGATCCGGGCGGAAGCAGCGGCAAGCGACCCGTACGCGGCACTCGACCTCGCGGCTGACAAGCTGGAGGCCCGGCTGCGCAAGCAGCACGACAAGCGTTACACCCGCCGAGGCGCCGGCCGGCTCACAGCCGCCGAGGTCGCCGACCACGTCCCGGACGCGGCAACGCTGAACGGCAATGGCCACCCCGTCCACGAGGAAGACGCGGACGGAGTGCCCGTCAAGAGGATCGGCTCGCTGGAAGTGAAGGGTGAAGGCCCCCTCATCGTCCGCGAGAAGACCCACGTCGCCTCCCCGATGACGCTCGATCAGGCGCTCTACGAGATGGAACTGGTCGGGCACGACTTCTACCTGTTCGTCGACTCCGAGACGAAGGAACCGAGTGTCGTCTACCGGCGGCACGCCTACGACTACGGCGTGATCCACCTCAACACGGACCCGATGGTCGCCCATCAGCCCCATTCCCCCGCGGCGGGTGGCACGTTGGGCGGCTGACCGCCGCCGGTGACGGCCGAGCGGGTGCCCCTGGAGCGCGTGTGCGCCCCCAGGGGCACCCGTGCACGCCCCCTCCGGAACCCGCTCTGTCACCGCACTGTCGCCCGGGCATGGAATCATGGCCGCAACGGCTCAACCGGTGGGTCGTTGCCTTGGGTTGGCGATGGCACAGGACCACAGGCCACAGCCTTCAGGGGGAGGAACGATGGCGGACAGCTTCGGACCGATGCAGGTCGAGAACGTCGGCGACGGCGTCACCGGCATGGGCCCGGACGCGGGCATCTCACGCAAGGAGCCGATCAGAGTCCTTGTCGTGGACGACCATGCGCTCTTCCGCCGTGGACTGGAGATCGTGCTCGCGGCCGAGGAGGACATCCAGGTCGTCGGCGAGGCGGGGGACGGAGCGGAGGCTGTCGACAAGGCGGCCGACCTGCTTCCCGACATCGTCCTGATGGACGTACGGATGCCGAAGCGCGGAGGGATCGAGGCGTGCACCTCCATCAAGGAGGTCGCGCCCAGCGCCAAAATCATCATGCTGACGATCAGTGATGAGGAAGCCGATCTCTACGAGGCGATCAAGGCGGGTGCGACCGGCTATCTCCTCAAGGAGATCTCCACGGACGAGGTGGCCACGGCCATTCGCGCGGTCGCCGACGGACAGTCGCAGATCAGCCCCTCGATGGCGTCGAAACTGCTCACCGAATTCAAGTCGATGATCCAGCGGACGGACGAGCGGCGGCTGGTGCCCGCGCCGCGGCTCACGGATCGCGAGCTGGAAGTGCTCAAGCTGGTGGCCACCGGGATGAACAACCGTGATATCGCCAAGGAGCTGTTCATCTCCGAGAACACCGTGAAGAACCATGTGCGCAACATCCTGGAGAAGCTGCAACTGCACTCCAGGATGGAAGCGGTGGTTTACGCGATGCGGGAGAAGATCCTCGAGATCCGATAGCGGATCGGTCAGTGGGACCCGTCGACGGGACCCGTCGGGATCGGTCGGCGAGATCGGTCGGCGGGATCGGTCGGGCGGTTATCCGAGGGCCTGGGTCAGTTCCCTTGTCAGGGGGGTGCGCAGGTCCGGGGCGTCCATCCGTTCCACTCGTACGTTTGTGCAGTTCACCCAGCTTGCCGCCTCCAACAGGGCCTGGGCCACCGCCGGGACCGCCTTCGGGCCGTTCAGGGAGACCTGTCTGGCCACCAGGGTGTTGCCCTCCCGGGCGGGGTCCACCCTGCCGACGAGATGGCCCCCGGCGAGGACCGGCATCGCGAAGTAGCCGTGCACGCGCTTCGGCTTGGGGACGTAGGCCTCCAGGCGGTGGGTGAAACCGAAGATCCGCTCTGTGCGTGCCCGCTCCCAGATCAGGGAGTCGAACGGGGAGAGCAGGGTCGTGCGGTGGCGGCCACGCGGCGGTGTCTCCAGGGCCGCCGGGTCGGCCCAGGCCGGTTTGGCCCAGCCTTCGACCGTGACCGGGACCAGACCCGAGTCCGCGATCACCGCGTCGACCTGTTCCGCTTTGAGGCGGTGGTAGTCGGCGATGTCCGCGCGGGTGCCCACGCCCAGGGACTGGCCCGCGAGGCGGACCAGGCGGCGCAGGCATTCGGTGTCGTCCAGTTCGTCGTGCAGCAGTGTGTCCGGGATGGCGCGCTCGGCCAGGTCGTACACCCGCTTCCAGCCCCGGCGTTCCACGCACACCACCTCGCCGTACATCAGGGCGCGTTCGACGGCGACCTTCGTGCCGGACCAGTCCCACCAGTCGCTGGTGCGTTTGGCGCCGCCCAACTCCGTCGCGGTGAGCGGGCCCTCCGCGCGGAGTTGCTTGATGACCTGGTCGTAGACACCGGACGGGAGGTCGTGGTTCCAGTGCGGGCGGGAGCGGTAGGCGCGGCGGCGGAAGGCGAAGTGGGGCCACTCCTCCACGGGGAGGATGCAGGCGGCGTGCGACCAGTATTCGAAGGCGTGGGGGTGGGGCTGGGAGT
>NZ_LIQQ01000338.1 GCF_001418565.1 Streptomyces graminilatus
CCCCTCCCCGGTGGCCAGCACCAGCCGCCCGTCCCCGTCGACGGCCACCGCCTCCCCCACCACGCTCCGGTCCCCCGGCAACTCCGCCCGCACGGTCCGCCCCAGCGTCGCGCACCCCGCCGCGTAGGTCTCCTGGAGCCCCGACAGCACGGGGTCACCGTCCACCGCCCGCCACCGCAGGTACCACTGCTCCAGCGACCGCAGCACCGCCCGCAGCAGCGGATCCCGGTCCGTGCCTCTGGCCCCCGCCAGCACCAGCGACCCGGCCGTGGGCACGGGCAGCTCGTCCTCGCGCAGGGTGACGTTGATGCCGATGCCGATCACCACCGCGTCCGTACCGGACCGCTCCGCGAGGATCCCGCCCGCCTTGCGCTCCGCGCCCCCCACGCTCACCAGCAGGTCGTTGGGCCATTTGAGGGACGTATCGACGCCCGCCGCGCGGGACAGCCCGGTCGCCACCGCGACCCCGGTGAGCAGCGGCAGCCAGCCCCAGCGGGCCACCGGCACCTGGGCCGGCTTCAGCAGCACGGAGAAGAACAGCCCGGAGCGCGCGGGAGCCGTCCACTGCCGGTCCAGCCGTCCACGCCCGGCGGTCTGCTCCTCGGCGAGCAGGATCAGCCCCTCCTCCGCCTTGCCCGCTTCCGCGAGGGCGACGAGGTCGGCGTTCGTGGAGCCCGTACTGCGGACGACCTCCACCCCCGACCAGAGCCCGCCCTCCCGGACCAGCGCCCGCCGCAGGGAAACGGCGTTCAGGGGCGGCCGGTCGAGGTCGGACCAGCGCCCGCCGCCTCCGCCCGCGTCTTCGGTGCTGCCTGCGTCGTTGTCGGCGTCGTTGTCTGCGTCATCTCTGGGCGTCATGCAAGCCACACTAGATGTGGTAAACACCGCACTGTCGATGGGTGGCCCGACACTAAGCTACGCATGAGTAACCAGTCCCCCTTCTGAGCACCTCACTCTTTACAGGGAGCCGCATCCCGATGGCCGAGCCGGTAGAGCCGCAGCAGATCGACATCCACACGACCGCCGGCAAGCTCGCCGACCTGCGGCGCCGCGTCGAGGCGGCGACGCACGCCGGTTCGACACGGGCTGTCGAGAAGCAGCACGCCAAGGGCAAACTGACGGCCCGCGAGCGGATCGAACTGCTCCTCGACGAGGGCTCGTTCGTGGAGCTGGACGAGTTCGCCACGCACCGCTCGACCAACTTCGGCCTGGAGAACAACCGCCCCTACGGCGACGGTGTCGTCACCGGATACGGCACCGTCGACGGGCGTCCCGTCGCCGTGTTCTCCCAGGACTTCACGGTGTTCGGCGGCGCTCTGGGCGAGGTGTACGGCCAGAAGATCGCCAAGGTCATGGACTTCGCGCTGAAGACCGGCTGTCCGGTCATCGGCATCAACGACTCGGGCGGCGCCCGTATCCAGGAGGGCGTGGCGTCCCTGGGCGCGTACGGCGAGATCTTCCGCCGCAACACCCACGCGTCCGGCGTCATCCCGCAGATCAGCCTGGTCGTGGGCCCCTGCGCGGGCGGAGCGGTCTACTCCCCGGCCATCACCGACTTCACCGTCATGGTCGACCAGACCTCGCACATGTTCATCACCGGCCCGGACGTCATCAAGACGGTCACCGGCGAGGACGTCGGCTTCGAGGAACTGGGTGGCGCCCGTACGCACAACTCCGCCTCGGGCGTGGCCCATCACATGGCCGGCGACGAGAAGGACGCCGTCGAGTACGTCAAGCAGTTGCTGTCGTACCTGCCGTCCAACAACCTGAGCGAGCCCCCGCTGTTCCCGGAGGAGGCGGACCTCGCCGTCACGGCCGAGGACCGCGAGCTGGACGTCCTGATCCCGGACAGCGCGAACCAGCCGTACGACATGCACACGGTGATCGAACACGTCCTGGACGACACCGAGTTCTTCGAGACGCAGTCCCTGTTCGCACCCAACATCCTCACCGGGTTCGGCCGGGTCGAGGGCCGTCCGGTGGGCATCGTGGCCAACCAGCCGATGCAGTTCGCGGGCTGCCTGGACATCGACGCGAGCGAGAAGGCCGCCCGCTTCGTGCGCACGTGCGACGCCTTCAACGTCCCGGTGATCACCTTCGTGGACGTCCCCGGCTTCCTGCCGGGCGTGGACCAGGAGCACGACGGCATCATCCGGCGCGGCGCCAAGCTCATCTACGCCTACGCCGAGGCCACCGTCCCCCTCATCACGGTCATCACCCGCAAGGCCTTCGGCGGCGCGTACGACGTCATGGGCTCCAAGCATCTGGGTGCCGATCTCAACCTGGCCTGGCCGACCGCCCAGATCGCGGTGATGGGCGCCCAGGGCGCGGTGAACATCCTGCACCGCCGCACGATCGCCGAGGCGGAGGCAAACGGGGAGGACCTGGATCTGGTCCGCGCCCGGCTGATCCAGGAGTATGAGGACACCCTCCTCAACCCCTACATCGCGGCCGAGCGAGGGTACGTGGACGCGGTGATCCTGCCGTCCGACACGCGCCGCCAGATCGTACGAGGACTGCGCCAGCTCCGTACCAAGCGCGAGTCCCTGCCCCCGAAGAAGCACGGCAACATCCCGCTTTAAGGAGCGACCGTCATGACGATCAAGGTCGTACGGGGCAACCCGACCCCCGAGGAGCTGGCCGCCGCCCTGGCAGTGGTCCGAGCCCGCGCCACGGCAACATCCCCTCCCCCGCCCGGCACCCCCGGCACAAAGGACGCCTGGTCAGACCCATCAAGAATCGCGTCCCACCGCATCCCGCACCCGAGCCCAACATCATGGACCCGCACCTACTGGCCGAGCTGACGTCTCCGGGGGCGCCCTTCAGGGGCGCGAGGAACCGCGCACGGCACAACAAACAAGGAGCGCCAATTTAGGTACGCCTACTCAGGCGCCCAACCCCGCCAAGCCCCACGCTAGTGGAATGCTGTGGTCCGATCCCAAGAACGAGCCGCCGAAGGAACTGCGCGAAGCGCAGCAGATGCTTCGGCGGCTCGGGTTTCTCCTGGCGCTGGCCATGCTGCTCGCGATGATCGTCCTGGGCGTGCGGTAGGACCGGCACGGACGGCAGGACCGGGCAAGGACCGCAGGGCCCGTCCGGGGCGGGACCGCAGGGCCCGTCCGGGGCCCGGTGGCTTTCGGCCCGCCGATACCCTGACCGCATGACCGATCAGCCGCGCCGCCGTCTCGTGCTCGCCTCCCAGTCCCCCGCCCGGCTCAGTCTGCTCAGGCAGGCCGGACTCGACCCCGAGGTGATCGTCAGCGGCTTCGACGAGGACGCCGTGACCGCGCCGACCCCGGCCGAGCTGGCCCTCGCCCTCGCCGAGGCCAAGGCCGCCGTGGTGGCCGCGCAGCCCGGGGTGCTGGGCGCGCTGGTGATCGGCTGCGACTCCGTCCTCGAACTGGACGGCGAGGCGTACGGCAAGCCCGCCGACGCCGAGGAGGCGACCGCCCGCTGGAAGTCGATGCGCGGCCGGGCGGGGATCCTCCAGACCGGGCACTGCGTCCACGACACGGCGGCGGGACGCTCCGTCTCCGCCACCGCGTCCACCGTGGTCCGCTTCGGCGAGCCGACGGACGCCGAGATCGCCGCGTACGTCGCCTCGGGCGAGCCCCTCCATGTCGCCGGGGCGTTCACGCTCGACGGCCGCTCGGCACCGTTCATCGAAGGCATCGACGGCGGCCACGGCAATGTCATCGGCATCAGCCTGCCCCTCGTACGCCAACTGCTCGCCGAACTGGGCGTGGGCATCACGGAGTTGTGGACGCCCCGCGAGAGCTAGGGGTGGCGCGGGCGCTCAGGGGGTGCTGGGGGCCGGCCCGGTCGCCGTGGGGTTGTGGTGGTCGTACGTCATCAGCAGGAGCACCACCAGGGTGAGCATCACGACCATGGCCAGGAACGCCGACACGCCAAAGGGCCCCCAGGCGAACGCGCCCAGCATCGCGTGCACCACGGCCACGCTGATCAGCAGGACGCGGCCGAGCCCGGCCGGGGAGCGGTCGCGCCAGGCGACGAGCAGGGCCACCACACCGCACAGCGCGAAGTAGGCGCCGAAGACGACACCGCCGATCTTCGAGGAGGCGGACATCATGTCCGGGTCGAGACCGGCGAGGGACATCTTCTGGCGGTCGACCACGATCCCCAGGAACCAGTTCAGCGCGGCTATGCCGAACGCCTCCGCGAAGAGGACGATCGCGACGATCCAAGCCACCGGTCTGCGGACCACCGGCCCCCACCCACTTACGTTCAGTTGGTCAGTTGGCACTACGTTCGATACATCGCGAACGCTACTAATCGGTAAACGCCCGGACAAGGGTTCGACGGAGGATCACCGGAGGTTCTTCGGCAGGCAAAGGATCGTTGGGCCGTTCGTAGGGTGTCCACAAAGAAACAGGGTGGGCCGCAGCACGCTCTCACAGAGACCTTGAGCACATCAGGGGGCTAGGGTTTCCCGATGGAGTCCCGCGTACATAGGTGCGACAAGGGATTTCACGGGTAGGGCGAGCCTCGCATCACGCTCCGTGTGGGCAAGCTCACCAGTGGGGACGGGTCGATGCGCCGTGTCGGCAGTCCCTAAACTCGGCTTGTTTCAAGGAGGGAGCCTCAATCGTGCGCAAGGTGCTCATCGCCAACCGTGGCGAAATCGCTGTCCGCGTTGCCCGGGCCTGCCAGGATGCCGGAATCGCGAGCGTGGCCGTGTACGCCGACCCGGACCGGGACGCGCTTCATGTGCGTGCCGCGGATGAGGCGTTCGCTTTGGGCGGTGACACCCCGGCGACCAGCTATCTCGACATCGCCAAGGTGCTCCAGGCCGCCAAGGACTCCGGGGCGGACGCGATCCATCCCGGATACGGCTTCCTCTCGGAGAACGCCGAATTCGCCCAGGCCGTCATCGACGCCGGACTCACCTGGATCGGCCCGCCCCCGCAGGCCATCCGTGACCTCGGCGACAAGGTCGCCGCCCGGCACATCGCCCAGCGTGCCGGCGCCCCCCTGGTCGCCGGTACCCCCGACCCGGTCTCCGGCGCGGACGAGGTCGTCGCGTTCGCCGAGGAACACGGCCTGCCCATCGCGATCAAGGCCGCCTTCGGCGGTGGCGGACGCGGTCTGAAGGTCGCCCGGACCCTCGAAGAGGTGCCCGAGCTGTACGACTCGGCGGTCCGCGAGGCGGTCGCCGCGTTCGGACGCGGCGAGTGCTTCGTCGAGCGCTACCTCGACAAGCCCCGGCACGTCGAGACCCAGTGCCTGGCCGACTCCCACGGCAACGTGGTCGTCGTCTCCACCCGTGACTGCTCGCTCCAGCGCCGCCACCAGAAGCTGGTGGAGGAGGCCCCGGCACCGTTCCTCTCAGAGGCGCAGGTGGCGGAGCTGTACGCGTCCTCCAAGGCGATCCTGAAGGAGGCCGGCTACGTCGGCGCCGGGACCGTCGAGTTCCTGGTCGGCGCGGACGGCACGATCTCCTTCCTGGAGGTCAACACGCGACTCCAGGTCGAGCACCCGGTCACCGAGGAGGTCGCCGGCATCGACCTCGTACGCGAGATGTTCCGTATCGCCGACGGCGAGGAACTCGGCTACGGCGACCCCGAGCTGCGCGGGCATTCCTTCGAGTTCCGCATCAACGGCGAGGACCCCGGACGCGGCTTCCTGCCCGCCCCCGGCACCGTCACCACCTTCGCCCCGCCGTCCGGCCCCGGTGTCCGCCTCGACGCGGGCGTCGAGTCCGGATCGGTCATCGGCCCGGCCTGGGACTCCCTGCTGGCCAAGCTGATCGTCACCGGCGCCACCCGCGCCCAGGCCCTCCAGCGGGCCGCCCGCGCACTGGCCGAGTTCCAGGTCGAGGGCATGGCCACGGCCATCCCGTTCCACCGCGCGGTGGTCGCCGACCCTGCCTTCGCCCCCGAACTCACCGGCTCCGACGCCCCGTTCACGGTCCACACCCGGTGGATCGAGACCGAGTTCGTCAACGAGATCCCGGCCTTCGCCGCGCCCGCCGATGCCGAGGCGGACGAGGAATCGGGCCGCGAGACCGTGGTCGTCGAGGTCGGCGGCAAGCGCCTGGAGGTCTCCCTCCCCATCTCCCTGGGCATGTCCCTGGCCCGCACCGGCCTCGCCGCCGGTGCCAAGCCCAAGCGCCGCGCCGCCAAGAAGTCCGGCCCGACGGCCTCCGGCGACACCCTCGCCTCCCCGATGCAGGGCACGATCGTCAAGGTCGCGGTCGAGGAGGGCCAGGAGGTCAAGGAGGGCGACCTCATCGTCGTCCTCGAAGCCATGAAGATGGAACAGCCCCTGAACGCCCACAAGGCGGGCACCGTCAAGGGCCTGGCGGCAGAGGTGGGCGCGTCCCTCACCTCCGGCGCCCCCATCTGCGAAATCAAGGACTGACCCGCAGGAGTCTGAGAGGCGCCCGGTGGACTGACCATCAGTCCACCGGGCGCCTCTCGTCCAGAACGCGCCGGGCGCCTCTCGTCCAGAACGTGCCGGCCACCTCTCGCCTGGAACGTGCCGGGCGCCTCTCGCCTGGAACGTGCCGGCCACCTCTCGCCTGGAACGTGCTGGCCACCTCTCGCCTGGAACGTATGGCGCGAAGCGTCCATACGTTCCAGGGGCGCGGGGAACTGCGCGAGAAGCCCCACCGGCCGGCACCCGGCAACGAACCACGCCCCGCACGGCGCACAGCCAATGGCACACTGACCCCACAGAACCAATGACCCGAAGGGCAGGTGATCCCCATGGCCCAGCCGCCGCCAGGCCTCCGCGCGGACGCCCGCCGCAACTACGAACGCCTCCTCGCAGAGGCCCGCACCGCCTTCGCGGAACACGGCACGGACGCCTCCCTGGAGGACGTCGCCCGCCGCGCGGGCGTAGGCATCGGCACCCTCTACCGCCACTTCCCCAACCGGCCCGCCCTGATGAGCGCGGTCTTCGAGGACGCGGTGAGCGACCTGCTGGCCCGCTCCCGCGAACTGCTGACCGACCCGGCACCGTGCACCGCGCTGGTGACCTGGCTGCGCGAGATCATCGCGCACGCCGGTGAGTACCGAGGCCTGGCACGGGCGCTCATGTCGGTGTCGTACGACGCCGATTCGGCGCTGGCCAGGTGCAGCAACCCGATGCGGGAGGCGGGCGCGGCCCTGCTCGCCCGCGCCCAGCAGGCCGGCGCCCTGCGCGCCGACGTCGCCATCGGGGACCTGCTCCAGCTCACCAACGCCATCGCGCTGGCGGCCGAGGCGACCCCGGACGACCCCGGCCTCGCCGACCGCCTCCTGACCCTGACACTGCGGGGCCTGAAGGCCGTACCTCAGTAACCCGGTTCGTACTGTGCGTACGTTCGTACCGCGCGTACGTACGACGGTCAGCGGCGGCGGAGATCCGCCACCCGCGCCCGTTCCCGCTCACGCTCGCCGGGCCCGCCGGGCTGCTCGCCCAGCATCGTGCCGCGCAGCGGATGGCCCGCCGCGCCGCCGGGCAGTTGTCCCCGGCGCGGGTTGGGAAGCGGCACGTCCCGGCGCTGCTGGCGTGCGGGGACCTGGTCACCGCCCGGTGCCCCGTTCCCCTGGGAGCCGTTTCCCGAGCCCGGGGATCCGGCCACGGCGATCTGCACTCCCTGGTCGGCCAGGGCCTGGAGCTCCGTACCGGCGCGGTCGTCGTGGACGGGCGGTTCGTCCGTGACGAGGCGGGTGATCACATCCGTGGGCACGGTCTGGAACATGGTGTCCGAACCGAGCTTGGTGTGATCGGCGAGCACGACGACCTCGGCGGCGGCCTGCACCAGCGCGCGGTCGACGGACGCCGACAGCATGTTGGAGGTGGACAGCCCGCGTTCGGCGGTGAGCCCGCTTCCGGAGAGGAAGGCCTTGGACACCCGCAGCCCGTGCAGGGACTGCTCGGCACCGCTGCCGACCAGGGCGTAGTTGGAACCGCGCAGAGTGCCACCGGTCATCACGACCTCCACTCTGTTCGCGTGGGCCAACGCCTGGGCCACCAACAGGGAGTTGGTGACGACGGTCAGCCCGGGGACCCGCGCGAGCCGGCGTGCCAGCTCCTGCGTGGTGGTCCCCGCCCCGACCACGATGGCCTCGCCCTCTTCGACGAAGCTCGCGGCGAGGTCGGCGATGGCCGTCTTCTCGGCGGTCGCGAGATGAGATTTCTGCGGAAAGCCGGACTCCCGCGTGAACCCGCCCGGCAATACCGCACCGCCATGCCGGCGGTCGAGGAGTCCTTCTGCCTCCAGCGCGCGCACGTCCCGCCGTACGGTCACTTCGGAGGTCTGGACGACGCGGGCGAGCTCACGGAGCGACACGGCTCCATTGGCACGCACCATTTCGAGGATCAATTGACGACGTTCTGCAGCGAACACGAAACTGACAGTAACCCCAACGACCGTCTGCTTTCAGCAGTATGCGCCGAATAGCAGAAGTTGTTCGCACGGTGGTACGGGAAGTGGTATACGCACCCATCTTCCCTGCGTATCACCTGCCCATGCCGCAGGGATGGGCGACAAATCCCCGTGACCAGCGGGAAGTTGTCGCCCTCGCCGTCCCCCGGCTGTCAGGCCTCGCCCGCCGCCTTGCGCGTGTGAAGCTGCCGGGCGACCTCGGCGATCGATCCCGAAAGGGACGGATAGACGGTGAACGCGTTCGCGATCTGCTCGACCGTCAGATTGTTGTCGACCGCGATCGAGATCGGGTGGATGAGTTCGGAGGCGCGCGGCGACACCACGCACCCGCCCACGACGATCCCGGTGCCCGGCCGGCACATGAGTTTGACGAAGCCGTCCCGGATGCCCTGCATCTTCGCGCGCGGATTGCGCAGCAGCGGCAGCTTGACGACCACGGCGTCGATCTTCCCGGCGTCGACATCGGCCTGGGTGTAGCCGACGGTGGCGATCTCCGGGTCGGTGAAGACGTTGGAGGAGACGGTCTTGAGGTTGAGCGGGGCCACCGCGTCGCCGAGGAAGTGGTACATGGCGATACGGCCCTGCATGGCGGCGACGGACGCGAGGGCGAAGACACCGGTCACGTCACCTGCGGCGTACACACCGGGGGCGGTGGTCCTGGACACCTTGTCGGTCCAGATGTGCCCGGACTCGCGCAGCTTGACCCCGGCCTCCTCCAGGCCCATACCGGCGCTGTTGGGGATCGCGCCGACGGCCATCAGACAGTGCGAGCCGGTGATGACGCGCCCGTCGGCGAGTGTGACCTCGACCCGGTCGCCGACCCGCTTGGCGGACTCGGCGCGGGAGCGGGCCATGACGTTCATGCCACGGCGCCGGAAGACCTCTTCGAGGACGGCGGCGGCGTCCGGGTCCTCACCCGGCAGCACGCGGTCGCGCGACGACACGAGGGTGACCTTGGAGCCGAGGGCCTGGTAGGCACCCGCGAACTCGGCACCGGTGACACCGGAGCCGACCACGATGAGCTCCTCGGGCAGCTCGGTGAGGTCGTAGACCTGGGTCCAGTTGAGGATGCGCTCACCGTCGGGCTGCGCGTCGGGCAGTTCGCGCGGGTGTCCGCCGGTGGCGATCAGCACGGCGTCGGCGACGAGGGTCTCCTCGCTGCCGTCCACGGCCCGTACGACGACCTTGCGGGAGCCGTCGATGCCCTGCATGCCGTCGAGCCGCCCACGCCCGCGCAGGACGCGTGCGCCGGCCCGGGTGACGGAGGCGGTGATGTCGTGCGACTGGGCGAGGGCGAGGCGCTTCACCCGTCGGTTGACCTTGCCGAGGTCGACGCCGACCACGCGGGCGGCCTGCTTCTCCGGCGGGGTGTCGTCGGCGACGATGATCCCCAGCTCCTCGTACGAGGAGTCGAAGGTGGTCATCACCTCGGCCGTGGCGATCAGGGTCTTCGACGGTACGCAGTCGGTGAGCACCGACGCCCCGCCCAGACCGTCGCAGTCGACGACGGTCACCTCCGCGCCGAGCTGCGCCGCCACCAGCGCCGCTTCGTAGCCGCCGGGCCCACCACCAATGATCACGATCCGAGTCACATACCCCATTGTCCCGTACGCGCCGGGCTGCCGACGCCCCGGGTCCGCCGCACGGGCCGCAGGGCTCCCGGGACGTCCACCCGTACGGGTGCGGAAGGGGCGTGTGCTGCCGGAGTGACGGCCGTGTCCGCTGCCGTACTCTCGAAACATGTCGCTCTACGCCGCCTACGCCGGCAATCTCGACGCGCGGCTCATGACGCGTCGCGCACCGCACTCGCCGCTGCGCGCCACCGGCTGGCTGACCGGCTGGCGGCTGACGTTCGGCGGCGAGCAGATGGGCTGGGAGGGCGCCCTCCCGACCATCGTGGAGGACCCCGGCTCGCAGGTCTTCGTCGCCCTGTACGAGATCGCCCCGCCCGACGAGGAGTCGCTGGACCGCTGGGAGGGCGTGGGCCTCGACATCTACCGCCGGATGCGGCTGCGCGTCGACACGCTGGAGGGCGAGGAACCCGCCTGGGTGTACGTCCTCAACGGGTACGAGGGCGGCCTGCCGTCGGCCCGGAACCTGGGCGAGATCGCCGACGCGGCGGAATCGGCGGGCGCGCCGCACGACTACGTGATGGAACTGCGAAAACGCCCCTGTTGAGCACGTAGAACACGTAGAACACGTCGAGTTGAGCGCCTTCGGGCGGGTGCCGTTGGAAACGACAAGACAACGATCGCAGCCCCGCGACCGCCGTCATCTACGCGCGTAGGCCCGAACCGGATACGCTCGTGCGCGTGAACGCATCTCTTCTTCCGGACGACATCCAGGGCGACCCCTACTCCGCCGCCGCCGACGCCGCCGCGCGCCTGCGGGAGCTGACGGGCGCCGAGACCCACGACGTCGCCCTCGTGATGGGCTCCGGCTGGGCACCGGCCGTGGACGCCCTGGGCGACCCCGAGGCCGAGTTCCCGGTCACCGAGCTGCCCGGCTTCCCGCCGCCGGCCGTCGAGGGCCACGGCGGCAAGATCCGCTCGTACCGGATCGGCGCCAACCGCGCGCTGGTCTTCCTGGGCCGCACGCACTACTACGAGGGGCGGGGCGTCGCGTCCGTGGCGCACGGTGTCCGTACCGCCGTGGCCGCCGGCTGCAAGACCGTCGTCCTGACCAACGGCTGCGGCGGTCTGCGCGCCGACATGCGCCCCGGCCAGCCGGTCCTGATCAGCGACCACATCAACCTCACGGCCACGTCCCCGATCGTCGGCGCGAACTTCGTCGACCTGACGGACCTGTACTCGCCGCGGCTGCGCGCCCTGTGCAAGGAGATCGACCCGAGCCTTGAGGAGGGCGTGTACGCCCAGTTCACGGGCCCGCACTACGAGACGCCGGCGGAGATCCGGATGGCGCGGGTGATCGGGGCGGACCTGGTGGGGATGTCGACGGTCCTGGAGGCGATCGCGGCGCGCGAGGCCGGCGCCGAGATCCTGGGCATCTCGCTGGTGACGAACCTCGCGGCGGGCATGACGGGCGAACCCCTGAACCACGAGGAGGTCCTCCAGGCGGGCCGCGACAGCGCGACCCACATGGGCGCCCTCCTGACCCAGCTCCTGAACCGCCTGTAAACCCCAAACTCTTTCTCGCCCCCGCCGCCCCTACCCTTCCCGTACCTCGGGGGCTCCGCCCCCGAGGTACGGGA
>NZ_LIQQ01000339.1 GCF_001418565.1 Streptomyces graminilatus
CGGCTTCGGCAAGGACATGTCCACGTACTCGTTCGAGGAGTACACGCAGATCAAGCACGTCATGTTCGACAACACCGCAGTCGCGCGCAAGGACTGGCACCGCACGGTCTTCGGGGACCGCTGACAGGACACAGGCCGACCGATCAGCGGCCCGACACCCTCCTGAAAGGGCATCACGCGATGGAGCAGTACGAGCCCGCCCGCCTTTCCGCCGCCCAGGTGGCCGCCATGCGGCGCAGCTTCCGAAACGGCAGGGCCGCCCTGACCCGCCGGTCCCTGCTGCGCGCGTCCGCGGGCGGCGCGCTGGTGGCCGGCGGCCTCGGCGCGCTGACCGGCTGCGGCATCCCCGCCGCCGGCCGGACCGCGGGAGGCGTCGCCGCGGACGACCACTCGGCCAAGGAGAAGACCGTCAGCTTCTCCAACTGGACCGAGTACATGGACGTCGACAAGAGCGAGAGGCACCACCCCACGCTCGACGCGTTCACCAAGCGGACCGGCATCACGGTCAAGTACACCGAGGACATCAACGACAACGTCGAGTTCTTCGGCAAGATCAAGCCGCAGCTCGCGGCGGGCCAGGCCACCGGCCGGGACCTCATGGTCCTCACCGACTGGCTGGCCGGCCGGCTGATCAGGCTCGGCTGGGTCCAGAAACTGGACCAGTCGAACCTCCCGCACGCGTTCGCCAACCTGTCACAGCAGTTCCGCAGCCCCGACTGGGACCCGGGACGCGCCTACTCCTACCCCTGGCAGGGCCTCTCCACCGTCATCGCCTACAACAAGAAGGCCCTGGACGGCGTCGAGGTGAAGTCGATCTCCGACCTGCTCGACAGCCCGAAGCTGAAGGGGCGCGTCGGATTCCTCTCCGAGATGCGCGACAGCATGGGCATGACCCTGCTCGACATGGGCAAGGACCCGGCGAAGTTCACCGACGACGACTACGACGCGGCGATCGCCCGGCTCCAGAAGGCCGTCGACAAGGGCCAGATCCGGCGCTTCACCGGCAACGACTACACGGCCGACCTGACCTCGGGCGACTTCGCGGCGTGTGTCGCCTGGGCCGGTGACGTGGTCCAGCTCAAGGCGGACAGCCCGGACATCGACTTCCTCATCCCGGACAGCGGCTACATGACGTCGAGCGACAACATGCTGATCCCCAACAAGGCCCGCCACAAGACCAACGCCGAGCGGCTCATGGACTACTACTACGAGCCCCAGCCGGCCGCCGAACTGGCCGCCCACATCAACTACGTGTGTCCCGTCGACGGAGTGAAGCCCCACCTCGCGAAGATCGACAAGGCGGCGGCGGAGAACCCGCTGATCATTCCCGACGCGGCGATGGCCGCGAAGTCCCGCGCGTTCAGGTCCCTGAGCCAGCAGGAGGAGACGGCGTACGAGGAGAAGTTCGCGAAGTTGACAGGGGCGTAGCCAGCCTGCCACAGCGGTGCGACACCCCTCCGACTCCCCAAGGACCACACCATGACCAGCACAGACCACGGCGGCGACGTCCGTCTCTCCGGCATAAGCAAGACCTACGGCTCCTTCACCGCCGTACACCCGCTCGACCTCACCGTCCCGCAGGGCTCCTTCTTCGCCCTGCTCGGTGCCTCGGGCTGCGGGAAGACGACCACCCTGCGGATGATCGCGGGCCTGGAGGAACCTTCCTCCGGGACCGTCTTCCTCGGCGAGCAGGAGGTCACCAGTCTGCCGCCGTACAAGCGGCCGGTGAACACGGTCTTCCAGTCGTACGCCCTCTTTCCGCACCTCGACATCTTCGAGAACGTCGCCTTCGGTCTGCGCCGGCGCGGCATCAAGTCGGTGAAGAAGCAGGTCGACGACATGCTGGAGCTCGTACAGCTCGGCGAACAGGCGCGCAAGAAACCGCACCAGCTCTCCGGCGGC
>NZ_LIQQ01000034.1:0-4075 GCF_001418565.1 Streptomyces graminilatus
CGGCTCGGCCGAGCCGAAGCCCCTCCAGGACCACGACGAACTGCGCTGGCTTACCCCGGCCGAGATCTGGGACGTGGACTGGCTGGATCAGGACGTACCGGCCGTACGGGAAGTGCTGGCCCGGCTGGGGTGAGACCCGCCGGGTCCGGGTGGGACCCGCCCGGCGGAGGTGAGGCCGCCCGATCGGAGCGAGGCTCGCGGGGCGAGGGTGGGGCAGTCCCCGGTCGGGGTGAGGCTGCGTGGCCGGGGTCAGACCCGCCCGGCCGGGGTGAGGCTCGCGGCGTCGGGTCGGGAGCATGTGGGGTCGGCGTCGGATCGTGTGGCACCCGAGGGACTCGTGAAGGCTGTGGGGCGCTCGGGGCGCGCCCCCTACGCCGTTCGTGCCACTGTGCGCCCCTAGGGGCGGTAATCGGCACCGAATACCGGGTATGTGCCCATTAACCCCACGAAACCGGACATGGGTGGGTTGCTTGCCTGGGAAGTGATCGGCGTGATCGACACCGAAGGCGACTGTGCCGAGTGGAGCTTCCCCGCGGAGCCCGGCGCCGTCCGCGGAGCCCGTGCGGTCGTCC
The DNA here is from genome assembly GCF_001418565.1 of Streptomyces graminilatus. GTDB lineage: Bacteria > Actinomycetota > Actinomycetes > Streptomycetales > Streptomycetaceae > Streptomyces > Streptomyces graminilatus. The sequence goes on from NZ_LIQQ01000034.1 coordinate 573, forward strand.
GCGGCCAACTGGGCGACTGGGGGCTCGACGCCCTCGGCGACATTGCCGCGCTGCTGGTCAGCGAGCTGGTGACCAACTCGCTGAGACATGCCACAGGACCCATCGGCGTACGGCTGGTGCGGCCCGCCGTGGGGGTGGCCACACTGCTGGTCGAGGTCTCCGACTCGCTGCCCGACCCGCCCTGCGAGCGCGCAGCCGGCCCCGAGGAAGAGGGCGGCAGGGGACTCCAGCTCGTGGCTCACTCGTCCAGACGCTGGGGCACCCGCCCCGCCGACGCGGGCAAGACGGTCTGGTTCGAACTGTCCGTTCCGGGATGAGAACCGGCGGGACGGGGAACCTGACGGGGAGCACGGCTCACTGACCGCCGCGAACCGCGCGCCGGGGTGAACGGCGGCTGTACGTCCGCCTTCGCACCGCCGACCGTGTGGTTCAGGCCACTGGCAGTTGTCGACCATGGGGATTCGACCCATGGTCCCCTGGTTAGAAGACTGGGAGTGTTGTCACGGGCCGGTCCGAAAAGCATCGGGATTGACCCGTGATCGTGAACACCGTGTTGTGGGGCGCCGTAGTGCTGGATACTGCGGGCAGCCGCCCCCGGTGACCGGTGCCGGACGCGGTGAGCTGGAGGGGACGGTTCGCGTGAGCGAGATACCAGCGAAGGCCACGGAGTCGAAGGACCCGTCGGGCGGCGCGAGTACGGGGGGCGCGGGCGATGCCGTGACCGGTGCGGCAGGCCGGGCGGTTGACACCGGGGGCCCAACTGCCCATGTCCCGATACGCCGTGCGTCACGTGAAACCGCGCGTGGCAACATGGGCGATCCGGTGCACGAACCGACACGTGACACCGCGCAGGAGTACGCGCGTGATGTGACAGGTGACCCCATGTGGCAGAGCAGCCCCCCCGGCTCGATCTACGACTACATCAAGGTGGCGTCCTTCTCCATCGGCCCCGACGGCCTCGTCGACCAGTGGAGCCTGCGCGCCGAGCGGATCTTCGGCATCCCCGCCGCCCGAGCCGTGGGCATGGACCCCATCGAGGCCTTCGTCGACCCCGATCTGCGCGAGCGCGGCCAGCGGAAGATGGCGGAGATCCTCGACGGCCGGGAGTGGACCGGCGTGGTCCCGTTCCGCATCCGCGAACCCGGGAAGAGCGACGAGGTCCGGCGGGAGGGGATCGCCGAGGTCTATGTGATGCCGACGCGGACGGAGGACGGCGAGAAGGCCGCCGTCTGCATCGTCGTCGATGTCCGGACGCTGCGTCAGATAGAGACGGACCTCGCCGCCTCGCAGGCGATTTTCGGACAATCTCCGTTCGGCTTCCTGCTGATCGACACCGATCTCCGGGTACGGCGCGCCAACCAGCGTTTCGCCTCGATCTACGGCGGCGATGTCGACGACCACCGGGGCCGCGGGGTGTACGACTACCTGCGCTCTCCCGAGGCCGAGCGGGTCTCGGCGACGCTCCGGCGGGTCCTGGAGACCGGCGACTCGATAACGGACATGCACATCACCGGCGTCGTGCCCGGCTCCGACGAGCGCCGGCACTGGTCGATCAACCTGTACCGCGTGCACAGCGGCTCCGGCCGTCCCATCGGCATCGCCTGGCTCGGCACCGACATCACCGCCCGCCGCGCCGCCGCCCGCGAGGCCGCCGCCGCACGGCGCAATCTCGCCCTTCTGAACGAGGCCGGCTCCCGCATCGGGAACTCCCTGGACCTGGAAACGACCGCGCGCGAACTCCTCGACGTCGTCGTCCCCGGCTTCTGCGACCTCGCGACCGTCGACCTCTACCAGGGGCTGCTGGCCGGCGACGAGACCCCGCCCGGGCTCGCCGACGGCAGCGCCGAACTCCGCCGCGTCGCCTTCGCCAGCGCCGTCTCCGACGCGCCCTTCGCAGGCGGCCAGGAACCCGTCAGCGTCGGCGCCGTGCACCACTTCCCGTTCAACTCGCCCTGCGCGGACGCCCTGCGAACCGCCCGCCCCCAGTTCGTGCCCGCCGAGGACAACGGCGCCATCCAGTCCACGCTGGCCGTCCCGATGGTCGCCCACGACACCGTCGTAGGCCTCGCGCAGTTCTCCCGTACGAAGGGCAGCGAGCCGTTCGGGGAGCGGGACCGGGCGCTGGCCTGGGAGTTGGCCGCGCGGGCCGCCGTCTGTATCGACAACGCCCGGCTGTACCGGCGTGAGCACGAGCGGGCGCTGATCCTCCAGCGCTCCCTGCTGCCCCCGGGCGACCCGGAGGCCTCCGGACTCGACATCGCCTGCCGCTATCTGCCCGGCAACGCGGCCACCGAGGTCGGCGGGGACTGGTTCGACGTCATCGAACTTCCCGGCAACCGCACCGCGTTGGTGGTCGGCGACGTGATGGGGCGGGGGCTGCGCGCCGCCGTCGCCATGGGTGAACTCCGTACCGCCGTCCGCACCCTGGCGCTGCTCGACCTCGAACCGGCCGAGGTCCTCTCGGCGTTGGACGAGATCGCGCGCGGCCTCGGCACCCCCGGCGGTGTCCAGCAGGCCACCCGCGCCGCCCGCCAGCCCCGCGACGCCGACCTCTCCGAGGTGTACCTCGCGACCTGCATCTACGCGGTCTACGACTCGGTGACCCGCAGGTGCACCTTCGCCAACGCCGGCCATCTGCCGCCGGTGATCGTCGAACCGGGCGAGGACGCCCTGATGCTCGACGTGCCGCCGGGCATGCCCCTCGGCGTCGGCGGCGAGCCCTTCGAGGAGGTCGAGGTCGAACTGGCCGAAGGGTCGCTGCTCGCGCTCTACACGGACGGACTGGTCGAATCCCGCGACCACCCTCTCGACGAGGGCCTCCAGGCGTTCGTCGGCGCCCTCCGCGACCCCTCCCAGCCGCTGGAGGACGTCTGCGACCACGTCCTCAGCACCCTCGACACCCATCACGGCGAGGACGACATCGCCCTGCTGATGGCACGTGTACAGGGGCTGCCCGCCGATTCCGTCGGCGACTGGACCCTGCCGCGCGAGCCGCGCAGTGTGGGCCGTGCCCGTGAGTACACCCGCACCCAGCTCACCGCCTGGGGTCTCGAAGCCCTGATCGACACCACGGAACTGCTGGTCAGCGAGCTGGTCACCAACGCACTGCGGTACGGCGAGGGCGAGATCCGGCTCAGACTGCTCCTCGACCGCATGCTGGTGTGCGAGGTGTGGGACGCCGGTCTGGTCCAGCCGCGCCGGCGTCGGGCCCGCGACACCGACGAGGGCGGGCGCGGACTCCAGTTGGTCGGCCTGCTCAGCGCGGCCTGGGGCTCCCGCCGGACGCCGCGCGGCAAGACGGTGTGGTTCGAGCTGCCGCTGCCGGACGCGGGAACGGTCCTCGCGGACCCGGCGGAGGCGCTGCTGAGCCTGTTCTGACCAGCGGCGCGTTCTTGACGGGAAGTTCCCCGCGCCCTTTAAGGCCCTGCTGGGTCAGGTTAAGGCCCTGCTGGGTCCGGCTGTATGGGACCTGCGGGTCCGTCGTGGCTTGTTGCGCAGTTCCC
>NZ_LIQQ01000034.1:4100-11326 GCF_001418565.1 Streptomyces graminilatus
CGCAGTTCCCCGCGCCCCTTGAGGGGGCCTGCGGCCCCATCAAGGGGGCTGCGGCCTTTTCTTCGTTCGCCCGCCGTCGACCCTGCCCGCTCAGGCCCTCTTACGGGGTTCCCGGTGAGTTCTTACGCGGCGCGGTGAGACCCCGCCTCGCGCGTGTGGCGGGGCCGCCGAACGAAGCCGGGGCGCCGCCGGTGAGTGCCTCGGCCGGTGCGTCCGGCAGGTCGCCGAGCAGGATTCCGCCGAGGACCGCCCCGGCGATCCCGTTCGTCTGCTCGGGCCGTCCGCCGTACGGATTCCCGTGCGCGCGGACGTCCCGCTCGGCCAGCTTGCGGGCCCGCAGTGCGAAGGCGTCGGCCTCCGCCGGGTCCCGGTCCAGGAGCCGGCGCGCCTCCGCGAGCCGCGTCCGGGCCTCGGCGCCCACCGCGCCCCGGTGCGTGCTGACGAACCCGTCGGCCGCGTCGGTGGCGCAGCGCGCGGCGAGCCGTACGGCACCGGGCACCGTCCCGAGAGGCGCGGCCACCGCCGCGATCCGCCGTAGGGCGTCCAGGGAGTCGTAGGGGCCGGCGGCGGCCTCTTCCCGTACGGCGGTCAGCGTGGCGTGGGCGCGGCTGACATGCCCCTCCAGCGCACCGACGGGCATGTCGGTCGTCCCGCCCGCGTCCACTTGCTCCCGCGCCTCCACGACCGCTGCCTCCACCTCGTCCAGGAGGTCCGGAACCGCCTGTGCGGCGGCGGCCAGGGCGGACGCGAGGCGGTCGACGCCGTCCAGGAACACCTCGGCCTGGGCGATCGCGCCCTCGGCGGCCCGTAGATGCAGCACCGCCCTGTCCGGTTCGCCCCGATCGGTGGACTGCCGGGCCCGGTTGAGCCCGGTCGTGGCGAACACCAGCCGGTCCTTGGCCTGTTCGACCTGGCCGGAGACGGGGTGGGTGGCGGCGGGCGTGTACCGCTCGCCGAGGTCGACGAGGGTGGCCTCGGCGGCTCCCGTACGGCCGGTCAGTTCCCGGAAGCGCACCTCGGCGTGTCTGAGCGCGCCGTTCATGTCCCGCTCCAGGGCGCGCAGCCGGTCGAAGCCGGCGGCCTCCGCGTCCAGCCGCCGCCCCGCGTCCACACACCGGGCGACGATCTCGTCGAGGGCGCCCCGGGAGGCGTCCGACGGGTTGTCGTCGTACGTCTGGCGCAGTTGGAAGGCGGCCGAAAGTTCGGCCTCGGCGCCGCGCACGGCCTCCGTGAACGGCGCGACCGCGTCGGTCCCGAGCAGCCCCGCCACGAAGCCGAGTTCCTCGCGGCTGGTGCGTACACAGTCGTCGGCCGCGACCAGCGACTTACGGGCCTGCCGGTCGAGTTCGGGGGTCGTGGCCCGCGCTACCGGAGGCAGGGCGGCGGGAGTCGTAGGGGTCGTACGGGTCCTGGCGCGACGTGTGCGGCGGACGTAGCCGTAAGCGCCCAACGCGACCGCCACGCCCGCCACCACGAGGGGCAGGACCAGATCGCCGGCGGAACTCTCGGCCTGCGAGGCGGAGGTGTCAGGGTCCTCGGAGGCATTGGGCAGGGCGGGTGCGCTGCCGACCACCGACACGGCGACCGCGTGACCCTCGTGATCCGCCTCGTCCACCGCCAACCCGGGCAGCACCAGCCACAGCACGCCGATCACCCCGCCGAGCGCGGTGTGCGCCACGCGCACGCGTATGTGGGAGGCGGCTCGCCGCGGCCGGCCCCTGGGAAGGGAGGGCGTCACATTTGTGAGCGTATGGGGGTGATCGCGGTCGCGCGACCGGGGTGGGGCAAGGGTGGTGGGAGAGGAGTAATGGGTAGGGTATTCGGAGGCGTGTTCGAAGGGGACGGGGATGCACTGGTTGATCTATGGAGCGGCCGCGCTGTTGCTGGCCGTTCAGGTCGTGATCGGTGCGGTGGCGGCCCTGACCGGTTGGCTGCCGCCGTGGCTGCGAAAGCGGACTCCGAGAGCCAAGTTGTGGGGCTACGGAACGATGCTCTTCGGCCTGAGCCTGCTGCTGATGATGACGGTGTCGGGCGCCGCTCGGGGCATGTTCGACGGCCCTCCAGTCCTCGGCGACGTCGCGTTCGGTGTCTTCTTCCTGATGATGCTGGCGGGCGGCTACATCCAGTCGCTGGGTGCGCGGGAGCGCGTCGACTAACGCCTCCTGATCTTCGAGCCCAGCCACACCAGCGGGTCGTACTTGCGGTCGACCGCCCGTTCCTTCAAGGGGATCAGCGCGTTGTCCGTGATGCGGATGCCCTCCGGGCACACCTCGGTGCAGCACTTGGTGATGTTGCAGTAGCCGAGGCCGTGTTCGTCCTGGGCGGTGCGTTTGCGGTCCAGGCCGGATTCCGCCGCCGCGTCCAGCGGATGCATGTCGAGTTCCGCGACGCGCATCAGGAAGCGCGGTCCGGCGAACGCGGGCTTGTTCTCCTCGTGGTCGCGGACCACATGGCAGGTGTCCTGGCACAGGAAGCACTCGATGCACTTGCGGAACTCCTGCGACCTGTCCACGTCCTCCTGTGCCATCCGGTACTCACCGGGGCCCACGCCCTCCGGTGGCACGAAGGACGGCACCTCGCGGGCCTTGGCGTAGTTGAAGCCGACGTCGGTGACGAGATCCCGGACCACCGGGAAGGCCCGCAGCGGAGTCACGGTGATCGTCTCCTCGCGGGTGAACACCGACATCCGGGTCATGCACAGCAGCCGGGGCCGCCCGTTGATCTCCGCCGAGCACGAACCGCACTTGCCCGCCTTGCAGTTCCAGCGGACGGCGAGGTCGGGGGCCTGGGTCGCCTGGAGCCGGTGGATGATGTCGAGGACGACCTCGCCGTCGTTCACCTCGACCGTGAAGTCCTTGAGCCCGCCGCCCCTCACATCACCGCGCCACACCCTGAAGCGGGCCTCGTAGCTGCTGCTCACATCGCTGCTCACGCTGCTGCTCACTCGTACATCTCCTCGTCGGTGAGGTACTTGACCAGCTCCTCTTTCTCGAAGAGCGCGAGCAGGTCGGGGCGGACGGGGTCGGTGGTCTCGCGGGTGAGGGCGATCTGGCCGGTCGCCGGGTCCGTGCCCGTCAGTTCGCCGGCGGGATCGGAGAGCGCGCACAGCAGGTTCACGTTGCGCCACTCGCGGTCCATGACCGGATGGTCCTCACGGGTGTGGCCGCCGCGCGACTCGGTGCGCTCCAGCGCCGCCAGGGCCACGCACTCGCTGACCAGCAGCATGTTCCGCAGGTCCAGGGCGAGATGCCAGCCCGGGTTGAACTGGCGGTGCCCCTCGACGCCGGCGCGCCGGGCCCGTACCCGAAGCTCGGCCAGTTTCTCCAGCGCCTGCTCCATCTCGGCCTCGCGGCGGATGATGCCGACCAGGTCGTTCATGGTCTGCTGGAGTTCCTGGTGGAGGGTGTACGGGTTCTCCGGCGGGCGCCCGCCTGCCACGCCCGGGGCCGGTCCCTCCGCCGAGAAGGGGCGCAGGGCCTCCGCCGCCGCCGTGGCGATCTGCTCGTTGTCCACGGGTGGGCGGGCGGCGGCCGAGTTCGCGTACTCGGCCGCGTGCAGGCCCGCCCGGCGGCCGAACACCAGCAGGTCGGAGAGGGAGTTGCCGCCAAGCCGGTTGGAGCCGTGCATGCCGCCCGCTACCTCACCGGCCGCGAAGAGCCCCGGTACCCCGCGTGCGGCGGCGGTCTCGGAGTCGACCGCGATACCGCCCATCACGTAGTGGCAGGTGGGCCCGACCTCCATTGCCTCCGCGGTGATGTCGACGTCCGCCAGCTCCTTGAACTGGTGGTACATGGACGGCAGTCGGCGCCGGATGACGTCGGCGGGCATACGGGTGGACACGTCCAGGAACACTCCGCCGTGCGGGGAGCCGCGGCCCGCCTTGACCTCGGAGTTGATGGCGCGGGCCACCTCGTCGCGGGGGAGCAGTTCAGGGGGCCGGCGGTTGTTGTCCGGGTCCTCGTACCAGCGGTCGCCCTCGGCCTCCGACTGGGCGTACTTCTCCTTGAAGACGTCCGGGATGTAGTCGAACATGAAGCGTTTTCCGTCGGAGTTCCGCAGGACGCCACCATCGCCTCGCACCGACTCCGTGACGAGGATGCCCTTCACCGACGGAGGCCAGACCATGCCCGTCGGGTGGAACTGCACGAACTCCATGTTGAGCAGCGGCGCCCCGGCCAGCAACGCCAGCGCGTGGCCGTCGCCGGTGTACTCCCACGAGTTCGACGTCACCTTGAACGACTTGCCGATCCCGCCGGTCGCGATGACGACGGAAGGGGCTTCGAGGACGAAGAAACGGCCCGTTTCGCGTTCGTAGGCGAAGACGCCGGTCACCCGCTCACCGCTCTTCAGCACCCGGGTGACCGTGCACTCCTGGAAGACCTTCAGCCGGGACTCGTAGTCGCCGGTCTCCTTCTTGTCCTGCTGCTGGAGGGAGACGATCTTCTGCTGGAGGGTGCGGATGAGTTCGAGTCCGGTGCGGTCGCCGACATGCGCGAGGCGCGGGTACTCGTGGCCGCCGAAGTTGCGCTGGGAGATCCGGCCGTCGCGCGTACGGTCGAAGAGGGCGCCCCAGGTCTCCAGCTCCCAGACCCGGTCCGGGGCTTCCTGGGCGTGCAGCTCGGCCATCCGCCACTGGTTGAGGAACTTGCCGCCGCGCATGGTGTCGCGGAAGTGGACCTGCCAGCTGTCGTGCGAGTTCACGTTGCCCATGGCGGCGGCGATCCCGCCCTCGGCCATCACCGTGTGCGCCTTGCCGAACAGGGACTTGCAGATCACCGCCGTACGGGCGCCACGCTCGCGTGCCTCGATGGCGGCGCGCAGCCCGGCGCCGCCCGCGCCCACCACGACGACGTCCCACTCCTGCCGGTCGACCACGGACATCAAAAAAACCTCGGATCATCGAAAGCGCCGGAGGCGACCAGATACACGTAGAAGTCGGCGAGCGCCACGCTCACCAGTGACGCCCAGGCGAGCTGCATGTGGCGGGCGTTCAGCTTCCCGACCCACTGCCAGGCGCGGTAGCGCACGGGGTGTTTGGAGAAGTGCTTGAGCTTGCCGCCGACGATGTGCCGGCAGGAGTGGCAGGAGAGCGTGTACGCCCAGATCAGCGTGATGTTGAGCAGGAAGACGAGGGTGCCGAGGCCCATGTGGCCCCAGTTGTAGTGCTCGTCGCGGAAGGACAAGACCGTGTCGTAGGTGAGAATTCCGGCGACCAGCAGTGCCGCGTAGAAGAAGTAACGGTGGATGTTCTGCAGGATCAGCGGGAAGCGCGTCTCGCCCGTGTACTTCCTGTGCGGCTCGGCCACCGCGCAGGCGGGCGGGGAGGCCCAGAAGCCGCGGTAGTAGGCCTTGCGGTAGTAGTAGCAGGTCAGGCGGAAGCCCAGCGGGAAGACCAGGATGATGATCGCGGGCGAGATGCCCCACCAACTCCCGAACAGATCGGCGTTGGGGCCGTGCCGCATGGTCGCGCAGTTGTCCGCCAGACAGGGCGAGTAGAACGGCGAGACGTACGGCGCCGCGTAGTAGTCGGCGTTGGCGAACGCCCGCCATGTCGAGTACACGATGAACGCCAGCAGACCGGCCGCCGTGGCGGCGGGCGCCAGCCACCAGCGGTCGGTCCGCAGATGCGGGGCGTCGATGGCGGCGCGCGTGGGGGTCCGTACGCCGCCGCTCTTCGGATGGGGGTCCGTGTCCGGTGGTTCGGTACCAGTGGCCAAGGAGAGCTCCGGTCGGATTCTCAGGGGGCGTGCCGGTCGCGGGCGCCGAGACCTTCGTCGTCCGAGTCGGTCCACAGCGTGTTGTCGTACGGGGTGTCGGACATCGACACGAGGTCGGGGCGCCGGGACTGCGCGAGCCCGGGGGCGGTCTCACGGAGCAGCGCGAGGCTCTCGCGCAGATGGTTGGCGTCGCTGCGCAGGCGGCGCAGTTCCAGGCCGCCCTTGCCGATCTGCTGTTCCAGGCGGCCCACCGAGCGCAACAGGTCGTCGAGGCTGCGCTGGATGGACGCCAGTTCGTCGTTCACGGACATGACGTGACCTCACTTCCGTAGGCCGGGGCCTTGGACGGCAACGTTCATGCGCCTGCGAGTGTTGCGCGTCACACCTGTCGGTGGGAAGGGATGTGCACCGATTGGCCCAGGCGTACGGATGCATCCCGCGGTGCGCTGCGCCGCACGGGTGGGCTCCCCGGCTGTCGTCGCCGTGTCGCCGCCCGTTGCCGAACCCTTTCCTCTTCAGTGGCCGGATAGATGCGATCAACTCCATATATCGCGCCAAAAGTGATCATAACGCCCGCGCCTTCCGGAGGTAAACAGAGATGTCCCACCACGGCGTCGGACTGCGCGCGGTCACGCGCTCGGTCGCCTTCCTCACCGCCGGCGTGCTCGCCGTGCCCCTGCTCACCGCGTGCGGCGGTGACCAGGACGAACACAGCAAGCCGCTCGCCGGGCAGGACATCGCGCCCGCCGCCCGCGCCCTGCTCGCCGACGGCGGCACACTGCGCTGGGCCGTGGACGCCGTACCGGAGACGCTCAACACCTTCCAGGCGGACGCCGACGCGGCGACCACCCGGGTCGCGCAGGCCGTGCTGCCGTCGATGTACCGGCTCGACGCGAACGGTCGGCCCCAGCGCAACGCGGACTTCCTGGAGTCCGCCAAGGTCGTCGAGACCGAGCCCAAGCAGGTCGTGCTCTACAAGCTGAACCAGCAGGCCGTCTGGAGCGACGGCCGGGAGATCGGCGCCGCCGACTTCGCCGCCCAGTGGCGTGCCCTGTCCGGAAAGGACTCCGCGTACTGGACCGCCCGCAACGCCGGGTACGACCGCATCGAGACGGTGCAGCGCGGGGCGAACGATCTGGAGGTCAAGGTCACCTTCGGCCGGCCCTACGCCGACTGGAAGTCGCTGTTCTCGCCCCTGTACCCCAAGGAGGTCATGGGCACCCCGGACTCCTTCAACGACGGGGCGCGGCGCAAGCTCAAGGTCACCGCCGGGCCCTTCAACCTCAAGAAGGTCGCCAAGGCGGACGGCGATGTCGTCCTCGTGCGCAATCCGCGCTGGTGGGGGCGTGCCCCCCGGCTCGACGGGATCGTGCTGCACGCCGTACCGCGCGACAAGCGCGCCGAGGCGCTCGCCGACGGCAAGGTGGACGTCGCCGAGATCGACCCCGCCGAGGCCGAGCGCATCGTGCTCGCCGCGCGCGGCAAGCCCACCCCCCTCCAGGGCCCGGC
>NZ_LIQQ01000340.1 GCF_001418565.1 Streptomyces graminilatus
CGGACGCAGCCGCGTACGCGGTCGTCTGCGCCGCCCTGTGGGGGCACGCGGAGGCCGACCACGACCTGTACCGGGCACGGGGGCGAGCCGAGCGGTGGCTCGGCGAACAGCCGCCCTCCCAGGGCGACGACCTCGACAGACTCCTGGCCTCCTTCGGACACAACGGCGAGGCGTACGTCCGCGGCCTCGTCGACCGGGGCGAGCACCGGCTTGCCGACCCGGTCCTGACCCGGGCCGCACAGCTCGTCGCCCAGTTCGGGGCGCAGGCCGCCGCCGCTGCCAGCCCGCTGCTCCCGGCCGGACTCGACGCCCGGTTCACCGCCGCGGGCCGCGCCCTCCTCGACAGCGGCGCCGGGACAGTCACGGCCGCCGTCACCGCGCTGGCCGACCACACTCTGGCCGCCGACGGCGCCACCGCGGCCCGTATCGAGCGAGTACGGATGGCGGCGCGGCTGCGGCAGTGGCTCGCCGGCCAGCCCGGGGCCGACGTCGCCTCGGTGGCCGACGGCACCGCCCGCCAGATCCGCGAACTCGGCTGGGCGGACCGGGCCTTGGAGCACCTGGAAGCGGGCGGCGACTCGGACGACGTACTCGCCGACGCGTACAGCCGGATCGGCGCCCAGGCGCGGGACAAGCGCCGTGAACTGGACCGTGCGTTCTCCGAGCGGCTCGCGGTGTGGACCGCGGACGGCACGCCTCCCGGCGCGATGGTCACGGTGGAGAGTTTCCTGAACCGTGTCGTCGCTCCCGTCGTGGCCTGCCCCGGCCGACGGGTTCTGCTCCTCCTCGTCGACGGGATGAGTGCGGCGATAGCAGCCGAGCTCGGCGAAGAACTGCGCGGACAGTGGGCGGAGTTCGATCCGCTGCCCGACACAACCGGAGCGCCCGTCCGGCGTGCCGTGGCCGCCGCGCTGCCCACCCTCACCGCCGTATCCCGCACCTCGTTGTTCGCGGGCACCCTGATGAAGGGCGACCAGAGCGACGAGAAGCGGCTCTTCCCCCAGCACCCCTGCTGGAACGGAGCCCCGGCGGCCGTGTTCCACAAGGACGACCTGCGCGGCCCCGACACCGGCTCGCCTTTCTCCACCGCCCTCACCGAAGCTCTCGCCGACGAAGGAACCCATGTCGCGGTAGTCCTCAACACCGTCGACGACCGCCTCGCCAAGGAGCAGAAACTCGGCGATGGCACATGGCAGACCAAGGAGATCGCTGGACTGGACCCGCTGCTGCGGGCCGCTCGCGCGAACGGCATGACCGTGCTGCTCACCTCCGACCACGGCCATGTGATCGAGCGGCGCGGCAACAAGATCGACGCGGCCGGCACCATAGGGTCGGCCCGTCACCGCACCCCCGGCGGACCCGTCACACCGGCCGAGATCGAGCTGTCCGGACCGCGGGTGATCTGGCCGGAGCCCGGATCACGGATCGTCGCGCTGCGGGACCACGACACGCGGTACACCGCGCTCAAGGCGGGCTACCACGGCGGGGCGACCCTCGCCGAGTTCACGATTCCACTGCTCGCCCTGCTGCCCTTCGGCGCCGAGCCGCCGACCGGATGGCGGGAGCTGGGCGACCCGACACCCTCCTGGTGGACGCAGGACCCCGAGGGCGGTGCCGCAGCCGAGGCTGACGCTGATGTCGTGCCCGACGCCTCCGTGGCAAGCCCGCGCCGCAAGCAGAGCAGAAAGGCCGCCGCACCGGTGCCTGAGGGCGCTATCAGTTTGTTCGGCGAGGACGAGGTGGCAGCCCCCGCACCGCAGGAACCGGCCGACTCCGCAGCCGAGCCTGAGCCCGCGCCCTCCTCCGGCCAGTCCGAAGACCGTGCTGTCGCCTTGGTCGAGCGCCTTATGGCCACCGAGCTGTATCAGGCACAGCTGGACCTGCTCGCCCGTAAGCCACGCGACAAGACCGCCATCCCGAAGGCGCTGGCCGCGCTCGTCGAGGCCGGCACCCTGCCGATGACCGCTCTTGCCGAACGAGCGGGACAGCCCGCCACCCGTGCCCCCGGCTTCGCCGCGACCCTGGCCCAAGTTCTCAACTACGACGGGGCTCAGATCCTGGAGATCCTCCCCGACAACCGCACCCTGCGCCTGCATCGCGCCCAGCTGACCGAGCAGTTCGGGCTGTGAACCGGCGTAATGCGGCTGCGACGGGCGGGCCGGTTTCCCGGCCCACCCGGTCCGCGTGTCGGCGACCGGGCGTCCACATCGGTGTCCGTCCGGGTGAGCGGCCGGATGGGAGACTGTCCGGGTGAACGCGTTTGGATCTTCAACATCCGGGGCCGCCACCCCGGTCGGGGCCGTTCGACGGCGTGCCGTGGTGGACGCGCTGAGGCGCGGCGCCGTCCCCGAGAGCGGCCTCGACCTGCTCGCCACCGGCCTCGACCGCTTCGAGCGGGCCGTTGACGAGGAGCTGGACACCGTCGCCGCCGGCGGCTCGGTGTTCAAGGCCGTGCGCGGCGAGTACGGATCCGGCAAGACCTTCTTCACTCGCTGGCTCGGAGAACGTGCCAAACGACGCACCTTCGCCGTAGCCGAAGTACAGGTGTCGGAGACCGAGACCCCCCTGCACAAGCTGGAGACCGTCTACCGGCGGCTCACCGAGCGTATGACCACCGCGAGCTTCCCGCCCAGCGCCCTGAGGCCGGTCGTCGACGCCTGGTTCTACGCACTGGAGGAGGACGCACTCGCCGACGGCGCGAGCGAGAACGATCTGCCGCAGGCCGTGGAGAAGCTGCTCACCGCCCGCCTTGCCGAGGTGTCCCGGCACGCCCCCGCGTTCGCCACCGCTCTGCGCGGATACAAGCAGTCCCTGGACGCCGGAGACGAGGCCACCGCCGCTGCGGTCATGGCCTGGCTCGGCGGCCAGCCACACGTCGCCGCAGCCGCCCGACGCAGCGCAGGAGTCCGCGGCGACCTGGACCACTTCGGCGCCTTCGGCTTCCTCCAGGGCCTGCTCACCGTGCTCCGGGACGCCGGGCACGCCGGACTCGTCCTGGTCCTGGACGAGGTGGAGACCCTTCAACGCGTCCGCTCCGATGCCCGCGACAAGGCACTCAACGCGCTGCGGCAACTCATCGACGAGGTCCACTCCGGCCGCTTCCCCGGCCTGTACCTCGTCATCACCGGCACACCTGCCTTCTACGACGGACAGCAGGGCGTACAGCGACTCGCACCGCTCGCCCAGCGCCTCGCCACCGACTTCACCACGGACCCCCGCTTCGACAACCCTCGGGCCGTCCAAATCCGACTGTCTGGATTCACCGAGGAGTCGCTGACTGGCCTGGGTGCCACCATCCGTGACCTCTTCGCCGAAGGATCCCAGTCTCCCGAACGGATCAAGCAACTCGCCGACGACGCCTACCTCACCGACCTGGCACGGGCCGTGGGCGGGGCCCTCGGCGGAAAAGTCGGAGTAGCACCACGGCTGTATCTCAAGAAGCTGGTCGGAGATGTACTCGACCGGATCGACCAGTTCCCCGACTTCGACCCGCGCACGCACTACAAGCTGACAGTGGGAAGCGGCGACCTCACAGCCACCGAACGGAACTTCGCCGCTCCCGCGCCGACGGTCTCGGCGGACGACCTCGAACTCGACCTCGACCGAGAGCTCTGAAGACCTACTTCTCGAAGCACCGAACTCTGACGGACCAGTGCAGGAGTCACACACGTGCAGGATCAGTCGCGCGACACCGACCCGGTGGAACGCCTCGACCCGGTCGTCCTGCACCACATCGTCAACACGCTCGGGTGGCCCGATCTGCGCCCCCTGCAGAAGGCTGCCGTGCATCCGCTGATGGACGGCGAGGACGCGATCCTGCTCGCCCCGACGGCAGGCGGGAAGACGGAGGCGGCCACCTTCCCGCTGCTGTCCGCCATGCGGGATAAGCGCTGGACCGGCACCTCCGTGCTCTACCTGGCCCCGCTCAAGGCGCTCCTGAACAACCTGGTGCACCGGGTCGACAGCTACGCCCAGTGGTTGGGACGCCGAGCCGCGCTCTGGCACGGCGACACCCCTGAGTCCGTACGCCGCCGCATCCGCACCGATTCCCCTGACTTCCTGCTCACGACACCCGAGTCTCTCGAAGCGATGCTCATCAGCGTCAAGACCGACCACACGCACATGCTGGGCCGTGTGCGCGCCGTGGTCGTCGACGAGGTGCACGCCTTCGCCGGGGACGACCGCGGCTGGCACCTGCTCGCCGTACTCGAACGCCTGGAGCGACTGGCCGGCCAACGCATCCAGCGCATCGGCCTCTCCGCCACTGTGGGCAATCCCGACACCCTGCTCACCTGGCTCCAGGGCGCAACCCCCGCCGACCGCTGCGGCCGGGTCGTCGCCCCCGGCGTCACCCTGCCCGCCACCAACGGCACCCCTACAGCAGGTTCCGGAAACCTCCCGCGCCCCGCAGGAGAGGTAGAGCTCGACTACGTCGGATCCCTCGCCAACGCCGCCAAGGTGATCTCCACTCTGCACCTGGGCGAAAAGCGGCTCGTCTTCTGCGACTCCCGCAAGCAGGTGGAAGAACTCGGTGCGGCACTACGAGCCCGCGACGTCACCGTCTTCCTCTCCCACGCCTCCCTCTCCACCGACGAACGCGCACGCTCCGAGCAAGCCTTCGCCGAAGCCCGCGACTGCGTCATCGTCTCCACCTCCACCCTCGAACTCGGCATCGATGTCGGCGATCTCGACCGCGTCATCCAGATCGACTCACCCAGCACCGTGGCCTCCTTCCTTCAGCGCATCGGCCGCACCGGACGCCGCACCGGAACCTCCCGCAACTGCCTGTTCCTCACCACCCGCCCCGACACGCTCCTCCAAGCCGCCGGCCTGCTCACCCTGTGGGCCCGCGGCTGGGTCGAACCCGTGACCCCGCCGCCCTCGCCCCGCCACCTCGTCGCACAGCAACTCCTCGCCGTCACCCTGCAGGAACACCGCATCGGCGACCGTCTGTGGCCCGAACAATGGAACGGCCTCGCCCCCTTCGACCGCTCCGCCGCTCCCCTCCTGTCCCACCTAATCGACGGCGGCTTCCTCGACAGCGACGGCGGCATGCTGTTCATCGGCCCCGAGGCCGAGAAGCACTTCGGCCGACGGCACTTCATGGAATTGACCGCCTCCTTCACCGCGCCCCCCGAGTTCACCGTGCTCGCCGGACGCACCGAGATCGGCACCACCGACCCCACCGTCCTCACCGAAGAACGCCAAGGCCCGCGCCGCCTCCTCCTGGCCGGCCGCAGCTGGCAGGTCACGTTCATCGACTGGGCCCGACGCCGCGCCTTCGTCGAACCCGTCGAAGACGGCGGCATCGCGAAATGGCAGGGCAGCGAAGCCCGCGGCCTGTCGTACGCCCTCACCCGCGCCATGCGCGACGTCCTCCTCGGCACCGACCCCGACGTCCGCCTCACCCGCCGCGCCACCGCGACCCTTGCCGAACTCCGCATGAACCGCGCACCCCACGAAGTGCACCCTGCGGGCACCCTGCTGGTCCACGACGCGGATGCCGCCCGCTGGTGGACCTGGGCCGGCTACCGCGCCAACGCCACCCTCACAGCTTCCCTCGGAAACCTCGCCGACCCTGTGCAGCGCCCCACCGACACCCACGTCCGCCTCCGCCAGGACCTCTCCCCCGCCGACTGGAAGTCCGCCCGCGCCGAACTCCCCGACTCCCTCACCCTGCCAACCGTCGACCCGCGCGCCGTCCGCGGCCTCAAATTCTCCGCCGCCCTCCCGACCCGACTCGCCACCACCACCCTTGCCGAACGCCTCGCCGACCTCGACGGTGCCCTCGCCGCCGCCCGCGAGCCCGTGCGAGTGGAATGGTGCACCTGAACAGCGTGGTGTGGTGGACCGGCTGAACCACCGTCTGCAGCCAGAGGGTTGGCTCACGAGTTGGGTCTGGTACCGAATGGTGCCCGGTGAGAAAGTGCCGGAACTGTTCGCCAGGTGGGCCGCAGAAACGGGCATTGGCCGACACCGCCCAGCTCGCCCCCGCCCTGCCGTCAGCGGGCCGTGACGGGGACGTGGCGCTGGAGCAGGTGCCCTGCCCCTCCTGGGTCCTGCATGCACTTGTCCGACGACGGAAGCGGGCTGGACGCGGCGGTCCGAGCGCTGGTGGCCGGACGGGCCCGGGATTGGATCGCCGACGGCCAGAGCATCGAGGTCACCGTCGAGTGGACCACTCAACCCCGCACCACCCAGGCGCGCTTGGACCGATGCCACCAGGGGCCCGCCGGTGATGGGCGCAACGTGCCGAGACCCCCTGGGCAGGCCATAGAGTGCTCATCCGTTCACGGCACGTCACAAAGAGGGGTTATCTTGAACCCGCAAGCGCAGTCTGATCTCGCCTCGGTGCTCGCCAGCGCCTACGGCCTGCCCGGCGCCGTACTGGAACGGCTGCCGGTCGGCCAGGTGACCATCAACTACCGGGCCTATGTAGGCGATCAGGTGCTGTTCGTCAAGCACTATCAGGACAGCAGCGCGGGCCTGAGCGCCGATCAGGGTGCGGTCGACCAGACGCAACTGGCCGGCATTCACCAGGTGCCGGTCGCCTCAGTGCGACCTTCAACGGGCGGAGACACCATCGTCCGGCAGGGCGGCATCGCCGTCTCGGTGTGGGAATGGGTGCCCGGCGCGGTCGTCAACCACGGTCTCAACCCCGCCCAGCAGCGCGCCGCCGGAACAACCTTGGGCCGTATTCACACCACGTTCGCCGACCACCCGGCCGGATCCGGCCCGTCGGCGAAGCTGGACAAGTGGCTGCGCCCGGACATCGACAAACTCGAAGCCACCACGGTCAAGCTGCTGGGCATTGCCGGGGAACGGGCGCAGCGTGATGAGTTCGACGAGCAGGCGCTGCGGACCTTGGCCGAGCGGCGCGCGATGCTGCACCGTATCCCCGAGCTCCTGGCTGGCCTTCCGTCGCTGACGACGCAGGTTCTGCACGGCGACTACTCGGCCGTCAACTTGCTGTTCCAGGGCGACGAGCTGACCGCCGTCTTGGACTTCCTGCCTCCGGACCCGTTCCTGATCGCCTACGAGCTAGGCCGGATCGCGTTCGACCCGCGCACGGTCGTCCTGGACGAGGACTGGATGGCGGCGGGCGTGAACCTGGTCGGCGCCTACCTGGAGGCCAACCCGCACGTGCCGACGGCCGACGTCACCGCCTGTGCCCGAGTGGCACTGCTTCAGCTGATGACCAGCCTGTACGGCGTCAAACAACACTACCTCAAACCCGGTCTGCTCCAGGAGGACCTGGACCAGTTCTGGCTGCTGCGGCATGCCGCGGCTCAGCAGATGCTCGTGGGCCTCGGTGATGTCGAGAGCGCCCTGGCACGGGTGGCGCACCGCCGCTGACGACACCCGCGCACCTGCCGCCGGCGTCGAGCCGCCCGCCACCGTCCTGGAGCCTGGCGGCGTGCAGGACCGGATCGTCGCAGACCGTCGACGAGAGTCGCTCGGGCGCCCAGGGGCACCTGCCAACACGATCCGGCGAGATCAGCCTCTACGGGCGTTGCATGGCGGACCGACATACCGCCATCTGCAGTACGAGGGGATGGCGTACGAGTTGGTGGCTATCGGCTGCCCGCCTTCCACTGAGTGATGAGCTGCTCTCTCCACCCCTGGGGCGGGGGCCAGGGGATACCCCAGGCTGCAAGTTGGTCGCGGGTCCAGCCGCCTGCGGGGGTACGGGCAGCCTCGATGTCATCAGGAGAGGGGATATCGCCGTCCGAGGTGTATAGGGCGGCGGGCTCTTGAACGGCATCCGGAGGAAAAGGCTGGAGCGTGCCAGCGGCCGGTGCCGACGGGACACGGGAGTGGTTGGCCTGCGTACCGCTACGAAGCCGGTAGGGACGGATGGACCACTCCCAGCCGCGTTTCAAGATCAAGGCCGCGAGGCTCAGGGAATCCAGTGGCACCGTTCCGAGCGCGGCCTGTACCTGGGGCCAGGTCAGTTCGGTGTGCTCGTCCAGGGCGGCGGAGAGTACGACCTCCACGTGCGGATCGACCGGCCGGTTCTCCAGGAGACGTCGGGTGCGCTTGCTGTCGGTAGCGACAAGGCCCCAGCCCTTACTACGACAGAATGCCTCGACGGCACGGTACTTGGCGACGTTGACGGCCATCGCCATCTCGTAGACGGGTTTGACCTCGATGAGGATGCAGCGCCCGTCGGCCGTGGCCACGAGCAGGTCGGGATAGTAGGTACGATGTCGCCCGGCGAATTCATAGCTGATGGCGAGGGGCTGTTCCTGGTAGTACGCGATCTGCGGGGCGAAGCTGAGCAGCTGCACCACCCGCAGCTCCGTCTCCGACTCGTACGCCACGTCCCGGCCCAGCTTCGGGCAGTGCCAGGCCCCGAAGTCCCTGCCACCGCTGTTCTCTTCCCTCAGCGTCTCCAACTCCGCGCGCGGCGGAGCTGGTTCGAGCGTTCCGAACCAGTTGACCTCGGTCTCCAGCGCGGCCCAACGCTCGGTGGCGCGCTCGATGCGCCGCTGCTGTGTCGCTTCGCGGCGAGCGGACTCGTGGCGCAGCATGCGTATCGTCGCGGCTTCGGCCGCGAGGTTTTCCGCGCGCACCTTGTCGGCACCGGCCAGCCGAGCCAACAGCGGCACCGCCTGTCTCGGCGTTACGGAGGGAAGCAGAACGTCGGCAAGGTCGAGCAGCCGTTCGGCCGCCGACGGTCCTGTATCCAGTGACACGCGATCCACGCAGCTCAGCTCCGCCAGCACCCTGCGGGTCTTGCGAGAGGCGGGGGCAGCGGAACGTGCCATGCTGCGGAGGGCCCTGGTCTGTAGTTGGCGAACCCGTTCCCGCGAGATGCCGAGGGCTTCGGCTACTTTCTCCTGCGTCTGCGCCGGCTGGTCGTGCAGACCGAGGCGCCGGGAGAGGATCTCCCGGTCCCGCTCTTTGGGAACGTCTTCTGCAGCCGCAGCAACGAGTTCCCGCAGCACCAGCACCGTGTCGTCGTCCCGCTCGGCGATGAGATCCCAGTCGGCTGTCAAGCGCGCCGCTCCCGGGCACACGCACTCCAGCAGCCAGTCGTCCAGCAACAACTGCGTGCCGTCCTGCCACAGTCGACGGGCGGCCGGCTGCCGCACGGTGGCGGCCACGGCCGTCAGGTCGTGCACCTCTTGGCGCGCGAGGAAGACGTCGCGGCGTTCGCTCCGTAGGACATGACCGGTCACCTGCTCCCATTCGGCCAGCACCTCGTCGGCCGCGGCTGTATCCGCTAACCCTTCAGAGGCAGGGGCGCTCTGGTCACGTACCCGGCGCTCGCGCCGGGTACGGCGCCGGCGTTCGTCCAGCACCTTCTGCCATGAGTACGCCGCATCCCGAGCGAATCGTGCTCTCAGCCATTCCAGGGCCTCATCGCCAGCCGGGCCGGGCTGTGGAATGAGCAGCGCCAGGCGCGCGCCGATACCACCCGTCGTACGGCCATGCCGCTCAGCGAGTGCCGGCAGATCGAGCCCCTCCCGCACACCCTCGACAAGCCGAGCGTCCTCCGCCTCGCTCCACGCGCGACCGCGCCTGGATTCGGTCACCTGTTCCTGCACGCGTTTCCCCCACGGTCTTGTTCACTGCCCGGGCAGTATGCCCGCCAGCACTGACAAACACGTCAGTGATCAAGACAGGACTATTTGAAAGCCTCGCTGGCGTTGTGTAAGGAAGTTGCGTTCGCCGAACCGAACTGGGTGGCCGTGACCAAAACGGGGGTCAGTCGTACAGGCGTCCCAGGAACGCGCCCTGGCCGGACTGGAGGATGTGGGCGGCCTCCAGCGGGATCCAGAAGCACTCGAAGTGCGTGGGCTCCTGCTCCCTGTCATGCTCTTCCCGGCTCATCCACCGCTCCGGGGTGGACTCGGTCAGCTCCAGGTGGAAAACGTGGCGACGCTGGATCTCGAACCGGTACGGGCTGATGTCGTACTCGGTCTCGCCGAGCTTCCGCACGATCGTGAAGCCCTTCAGTCCGGTTTCCTCGCGCGCCTCTCGCAGCGCCGCCGCCTCGGGCTTCTCACCGTTGCGGATGCTGCCGGCCGGAACCTGGATGCCGACCTCCTCGTAGCTGTAGTCGGTGTGCCGGAACACCAGCAGCTTTCCATCGCGCACGACGTAGCACAGCACCTTTTCCTTGGTGACCCTCTCGGGCACGGGAACACCCCTCTTCAGTCAGCAGAACTCGGCAACGCCCACGGCGGGCGCGCAGTCGCGTGCACCCCTGCTTGCCGACGGCCGGCGCCGGGCAAACGGCCTTGAGTCTAGGCCGAATGATCAGGCGTGATGAAAGGCCGAGACTGGTCGAACTGGCTTGGGGCGGTGGCCAGATGAGGTGGGAGCGCGGCGGCCGTGGGCGGCTCGGTTCATCGCCGACAAGGGCATCGTGGCCCTGCGCGATTCCAAGAACACCGACAAGGCCCCGCACCTGTTCACCGACGCCGAATACGACACATTCGTCGGTGGCATCCTCCGCGGCGAACTTCGATGCAACTGATGTGCATCACTTGTGACTTGACGGCATGGCAGGCTGTACAGGAGGCCGGAAATAGCGCCACGCACCGGCCGGATTACCCAAGCAGGCAACCTTGCTGAACTCCTGCTCGCCATCGAGTGGACCCCCACGACCCGTCACCGCCGGAGGAATCAATGCAGCCAAGCCCGCGCGATCCGTTCCCTTACTGGGGCTGGGCGTGCTCAGTTGCAGGCTGGGAGCCACGGCCATGATGAAGTCCGCCACCACACCCAACTTCGCGGCGGGCTGGACCGCTCTCGTCGGCGGCCTGGCGTACCTGGTCGTGGCCCACCGGTCGCTGGCCCGGCAAGTCCTAGCCCTGCGCCAGGTTCAAGCAACGAGTCCCGGTGCTGAAACACCGGTAGGCAAGGCAGGCCAACTGGGCCGACTGCACCTGCTCACCAAGATCGGAGCACTCCGTGACCGCGGACATGATCGTGACAACTGACGCCTGGGACGCCGCCGTACGCCGCGCCACGGCCGTCGTCCACCGGGAGCGGCCCGGTGGGATGGACGAGGACAACTGGGACACCGTCGCCATGCGCGACATCATCGCCATGGTCCTCTACGCCCTGCACACGCGCGGCGGAGCGGCGGTCGAAGCGGTGCCGTGGGCGCAGGTGCTGTGGTGGCTGTGGGACGACGAGCATGTCATCGCACTCGTCGAGGACACGATCCCGGGAGCGGCCCAGTCCCTCACCGAGCCCGGCGGTGAACAGGACGATCCGGTACTCGCGCGGTGGCGGTGGCTGAACCGGACCTGGGACCCCGATGCCCCCGTCCGGCGCCGCAACCTGCCACCGACGTCCTGGGAATTCCTCCGGCAGCAGCGGGAGAACGCATCCGGCGCCCCGCTCCCGGAGCCGCGGTGGGACGGGATGAGCCGCGGGATCGGCGACGGGCTTCCGGACCCCGCGCTCGTTATGAACACTTCGGGTGTCTCACGACCGTCACTGTCTCATCAGAGCGGCGGGCTCCGACTTGACCGCGTACGGTGGACCGCCTCCCTGGGTGTCTCAGAAGTCGCCGACAAGCGTTACTCGTTCGAGACCGCCTGGAGGCTCGCAGCATGACGGAGGAGCGTCCACTGGCCTGGGCACAGGCGGTTCAACGCGCCGACGAGATCGCGGCACTCGGACATCATCCGGCGGACTCGTGGGATGGGCGTGCGATTCGCGGCGTGCTCGCGGTGACCCTCTCGGTCCTGGCCAAGCGGCAGGAACGCTCCGTTGAGGAAGTGGACACCGGAAGCGTGCTGTGGCACCTCGAGCAGGGACCCGCCATGGTGTACGAACTCGGGGGCGAGTTGGAACCGGCAGCTGAAGATGCCGAGCCCGAGAAGGCGGCTGTTGAGTGGGCTTGGTTGGTCCGCCGGTGGCCTACGGCGCCCGCGCTCGCCAATAGCGGCGGGATGCCGCGCGGAATCGGACGGGGTTCACCCCTGCCTGCGGTCGACGTTGTTACGGGATGGGCCTGCGCAGCTGCGCAGGCGGCGCTTGCCGCCGAGCGGCCAGCAGGACTGGCGCCGCGAACCCGGGTACGGGTAGTCGCCGGCGAGGACAAGGGGCGGAGTGGGGAAGTTGTCGCCCCGGCCTGGCTGATGGACGACGAGCACCGCACGGTGCTGCCCGGGCCGCCGCCCGGTTACGAGGTGGTCTTCACCGTGTCGGGGCAGGAGAGCGAGCCTCGGCGGGTGGCGATGTCGACCATCGGGGGCGAGATCCAGATCGAGGTCCCCGGCCCGCATGGCGAGCACGTGATCGTACGGACAGGCGACCTCGATCCAGAGGAACACGAAGCCGCCACTCAGCCCTCTTCACCGTAGATGTCGGCGAGTTGACACGACGGTCACCGGGTCTTGGTGCGGCGGGATTGCCGCCGGCCCCGTATGGCGCGCGCCCCAGGATGGGCCCAGCCGATCAGGTGACGACCACAGTGGCGCGCGATCTGATGAACTGGGTTGTCCCCATCGGGGGCGCCTACCTCCCCCTCGTAATCTCGCAAGCAGCATCGACTGGAGCCTCATGTCCGCAACCACCGTCGTCCCCGACACGGACGAACTCTCACGCCGCATCGCAGAGGCGGATCCTGACCGCGTTGTCCCCGGGCTGTATCCGGGCATCCTCAAGATGGCCGGGCGGACCCTGAGCGGCTCGGGCGTTGCCGTCGCGCTGTCCCTCGCCATCGCGGGACACACGCGAGGACCGGACGGCGACAACGCCCCACCCCGCGTTTACGAGGCGCTGCTGATGAAGCTGCTGCCCGATTTCGTCAACGCGATCGTGGATGACGAACAGGTCCGCGCCGACGCCCTCGCGACTCTGGAGAAGGCCACCGGTAGGGGCACTTCTTAGTCCTCGTCGCCCCAGACCGCGGCGAGTCGGTCAAGTTCACGGCGCTGCTGCTCGCCGATAAGGATGTCCCCGATCGTGCTGCCTCGCTCCCAGTACGGGCCGTC
>NZ_LIQQ01000341.1 GCF_001418565.1 Streptomyces graminilatus
GGCGGACAGCGCGCTGTCCGCGTCATGGTGGGCGATGCCACGGCCGACGAGGAGGGCCTCGTGGGCCATGGGTGTGGCCGCCTCCTCGTGGAGGGTTTCCAGTTCTTCCAGGGCCTGTTGGGCCATGCGTGGTCGGCGATGGCGAGCGGTGAGCCAGAGGATGTGCAGCAACACCCTTTCTACGCCAGCCAGTTGACCGTTCTTTCGGGCCTGCCGCGCCTCGTGCCAAGCCCCTTTCAGCGCGTCCTCCCTGCGGCCCGAGTGGTACCGGACGGCCAGCCGGGCCCGGACCGCCAGTGGATGGGCGAAGGTTTCGGGGATCAAGTCGAGCCAGGCCGCGGCGCGTTCGACGTCCCCGCGCGCGCAGTGGACCTCCGCCGCCAGCGCCCGGGGCAGGTGTGGGGTGCCCGCTGTGGTGTGGGTGCGAGCGCGTATCTCGATGCGGCGGGCGGCTGTCAGTACGGCGTCCCAGTCGCCCGTCAGGTAGTCGCGCACCATGCCCTGGTACTGGGCGGCGATGCCTTCGGGTGCCGCCGTGTACCGGTCGCCGAGTACGGCGGCGAGCGCGCCGGCCAGATCCGCGTAGGCGGCGGCGTGGCGCAGCCGGTGCAGGGCTTCGTCGTCGATGGCGTCGGCGGGCAGGTTCCGCCGGGCCCGGCTCAGCTCGGTGTCGCTGCCCACCGCCGAGGCCACCAGGCGTCTTGCCCATTCCCGCCCCGCCGGTGACGAGCAGGACGCGCGCCGATTCACCAACCGAGCACAGGGCGGCGGCCAGAGCCCGGACGTCGCCGTCCCTGCCGGTAGCCGTAGCCGTAGGCGTAGCCGCTCCACGCGGTTCCCACAACCGTGCCACCTTGAACGTTCCCCTCAACCCGCAGCTCATAGTGTCAGCGTGTCAGCGCACAAACGCGGACCTGGGGCGGGCGCACAGCCGGACACCGTGGTGTTGATCACCCGGCACCACCCGCCAGGACAACTACCGGAAGCTGGACGGTGACTGTGAGATCGGGAACCGACGAACGGGTCCACTGGGGCAGGCCCGCCCGTATGGACCGCACCGATGGCTGCCTGCTCGGCGGCGGACGGGAGCCGGACCGGATCGACGACCTGCTGAACGACCTGAACGACTTGAACGACCTGAACGACGTGAACGACGTGAACGGCCCCAACGACTCCGGCGGTCCGCGCCTCGTCTTCGTACGAGGCGAACACGGCGTGGGCCGCAGCGCGTTCCTGCGCGCGGCCGGTGAGCGACTGCGCGCACAGGGGACCGCCGTACTCGCCCTGGAGTGTGTCCCCGGCGACTCCGGGCAGCCGCTGTTGCTGGCACTGCGCGTGATCATGGCGCTACGGGAGCCCCGGCCCGACCCGGGAGGCCGACGGGCTGCGGGAGGACTGCTGGCGCGAGCGCTGTCGGCCGTGGACCGGTGCGACCGGGCGGCGATGGAGACATTGTTGTACGACGCCCTCACGCGTCGCGCACCGGTGGCCGTCCTGGTCGACGACGCCCAGTACGCCGATCCCGACTCCCTGGCCGCGCTCGGCCGGATCGATGCCCCCGCTGTACGGCTGATGCTGTCGGACGTACGGCATGAGCCCGATGCCGACGGGCCCCGGCTCACGGACAGGCCGACCGGCGCCAAGAGGCCTCGCGAAGTGGTCCTGCTCCCACTGGGACCGGACGACACCACCGCCCTGGTGGCGCGGTGGCTGCGGGCCGCCCCGGACGTCGACCTGGCGCGGCGGGTGAACGAGTTGACCCGTGGTGTCCCCGGAGCGGTCGAGGCCCTGCTCACCGGCTGGACGCGGCGGGGCGTTATCCGGATCGCCGACGGCCACGCCTTCATCGGTGGGACAGCCCCGATCCCGGTACTGCCCGACGACGACCGGTTCGTCACGGCACTGGACCGCCTGGGCGAGCCCGCGCGCGCGGTGGCCGCCGCGCTGAGCGTCCTCGGGCCACTCGGCCGCCCGGCCCGTCAACTGACGGCGGCCTGGACCGGCCTGTCCGACGAGGCTGTCGGCGACGGAATCCGCCGCCTGATCGGGGCGGGCATCATCGAGGAGGTGCCCGGACCGGACGCGACCATCGTGCGGGGATGGACCTTCCGTGTTCCGCTGATCGCGCACACAGTCCGCGAGCGGCTGAGCCCCGTACAACGCAGCCGTCTGTCCGCCACGGCGGTCGAGATCCTCTGGCGGAACGCGAAGCCGAACGTGGACCTGGACGGCAACGCGGACGCGGACGCGGAGCGCACCGGGTCCAAGCTCCCCCCGAACCACCAGGGACTCCTCGACGAGACAGCCGAACCCGACTACCGGGCGGACCGGGTCGCGGACGCGGGCAGTCTGGTGGACCGGGAGCGTGCGGTGGCCGAACTGACCGCTGCCGCAAGGCGGATGAGGCCCGGCGCGGACGACGGTCGGGCCCTGCGATGGCTGCGGGCCGCCCGTGATCTGACCGAGCACGCCGACGCCCGCGATCTCGTCCTCCAGCAGTACGGTACGACCGCCTACCTGGCCTGCGACTATCCCACCGGGCGTACGGTCGGGGAATCGCTGCTGCGCGACCCGGGACCGGCGCTGAGCGACCTCGACCTCCAGGAGGCCGCCTGTCTGGTCGTGGCGGCGACGGCCAACCAACGCGACTGGACCACGATGTCCCGGCTCGCCACCGCCTACTGGTGGGACCAACTGCCGGTGCCCGCCCTGGCCAAGGTGACCGGCCAGGCCCTGGCCCTGTGCCACGTCTCGCGCTGGCGGCAGGTGGCGGAACTGCTCCGGCGGACCGAGCCGGTGTGGAACACCGGCCCACGGGCCCGCGCGGCGCCCGCCCGGTTCGGCGCCCTCGCCGACCTGGTCATGGGCCGGCCGGAACCGTACCGGTACGAACTCACCCTGCACGACGCCCCCGAACTGCCGCCCGGGAAGGTGTACTCACTGACCGGCGGCATGGTCGACACGATGCTCACCGGCTACGACCTCAACGCGGCCACCACCCTGCTGGAGACCGCCGGCCTGCCCGTGGGCATCCTGCCCCCGCTCAGCCAGTTCCTCTTCCACCACGTCACGGGCCGGTGGGACCAGGCGCTGGAAACCGCGCGCCGGCTCCTGGCGGGCAACGAGATCCAGTCCACCCCGGTGCCGGACCACTCCGTGCTCCCCGCGCGTACCGCCGCCATCCTTCTCGCCCAGGGCCGCGTCACCACTGCCCTGGACCTGATCGAGGACGCACGCGGCTCCGACACGAGCCCGCCGCAGTGCGCACTGAACGCGTCGGAAGCGGAACTGCTCATCACCCTCGGCGACTTGGACACGGCCGAGCAGACACTCCACCGTGGTCTCGCCAGGGCACAGGAGCACGACGAGATCCACGGCACGGACGAACTACGGGCCCTGCTGGCCGAGTTGGCGGCCGAGACGGGACGCACCGCCGAAGCGACGGAGCACCTGCGACACCTACGCCAGATCGCGTCCCGGACCGGCAGCGACCGAACCCGGCTGCGATACCTACTGGCCTCGGCCCACACGGCCCTGAGCCACAGCCACACCCCTCCTGACACCACCCACGAGCACCTGCGCGAGGCCGTGGACCTGGCCCGTCTCCGGGGGCTCCCGTTCGAGACGGCGACCACCCTGGTGGCCGCCGCCACGGCTGGCGCGGTCCCGGCCAAGCTGCTGCACGAGGCGTACGACATCTTCGGCCAGGCCGGTGCCACCCTGTGGCGCTTCCACACCAGGACCGCGCTGCGCGAGGCCGGACTCACCGTCCCCGGCCGCAAACAGGCCACCGCCGAGAACGACCACCTCCTGGCCACCCTCATCACCGAACAGCTCACCAACCGCCAGATCGCCACAGTCCTGCGGCTGAGCGAGGACGCGGTCGCCAACCGCCTGACCCGGCTGTTCACCCGCGCCGGAACCCGCTCCCGCACCGAGGTGGTCACCGCCGCACTCACCGGCGCCCTCTGAGGCGCAGTTCACCGGCACCCTGAGGGACGCCAAGGGCCCCCGCGCCGCACGCGCGGGGGCCCGGTGACGGTGGCTCAGTCCTTGTCGGGCCGGCCGGTGCGGTCAGCCGATGAGTTCGGTGAGGATCCACTCGGCGAGGCTCTCGGTCACCAGGCTGTGCTCGGAGTTGGTGTCGTCGCAGTGGAAGGCGTCCAGCTCGCTACGGCCGGAGGGAAGGTCGTTGAGGTTGGTGGTGGGGTCGACGTCCCAGGCGACGGGGTCGTACTTGAGGGCGACGGCGCTGACCGAGGGCACGAAGCAGCCGGAGCGGTGGCGCTCGTCGATCGTGGCGCCGAGTGCGTCGGCGAGCATGCCGTAGGAGGCGAGGGTGCCGCCGGGCGCGCCGTCGAGTGGGGGGATCTCGCTGGTTCGGCTCGTACGGTAGCCGAGGAACAGGGCCGACATCCGTACGACTTCCTGGAGCTGGCCGAAGGCCGGCTGGGTGCGCAGTACCGCGCGGGCGATTCCCGGGGCCGTCCAGTCGAAGACCAGCTCGTCGGGCAGCAGCGGGCCCGGGGTGCCGTCGCCGGTGCCGTTGGCGACGCCGATCCTGCGCAGGCCCGGCTTGGACGGGAACCATCCGATGTCCTTCAGGTCCTGGAGGAACCGGCCACGCTTCTCGCTCCAGGTCGCGACGGCGCCGGAGTCCTTGGCGTTGGGTACCCAGGCCCACAGGAGCTGCTGGGCGGCGGCGCTCCTGATCAGGTCGGCCTGCTTCGGCTTGCCGGAGGGGTCCGGGACGGACTCGAAGAAGTACGCCAACTGCTGTAGTGCGACAGGGATCCAGGCGCCGTTGTGCGGGGAGTCGTAGGACAGGTAGATGCGGCTCTCGTGGTCCTCGCCCTCGTTCTCCATCCAGGCCAGCGCGTACCGGGTGATGAGCCCGCCCATGCTGACGCCGCCCACGATCAGGGGGGCGCCGCCCTCCTGCCGGTCGGCGATGGCCTTGCGGATGGCGCTGACCGCGACGGCGGCGTTGGCCTGGATGTGGGTGTGGCGCTCCTTGAAGCCCAGCAGGATGACGTCCACGCCCGCGGCGAGCAACTGGCTGAGCAGCCGCTTGCCGTCGGCGTTGTAGGGAGCGTCGAGGTGGGCGTAGAGATCGCCGAGTTCGCTCTCGCCGTAGTTGAACCCGTCCGCCAAGATCATCGGGTTGACCAGGCCCTCGTGGGGCGTGCCGTCCGGGGCGAGGCCGTAGTAGACGGCGGCGGTGCCGGTGGCCGTCTCCCCCTCGTAGTCCCACGCGCCGGTGAGCTGCCACACCGTATTCGGCTTGTTCACCTTGCGGGCCGTGTCCGCACGCAGAGCGGGCGTGAACAGCACTCCCTGCCGGAGTGGTTCCGGCGCGCTGCCCTGCGACTTGTCGGCGCCCTCCGCGTCCTTCCACGGATCGGTGCTGACGTCGACCCTCGGTTCGCCACTGCGCATAGCCATGTAGTGCCGCCTTGCCTTGTCAGTCGGATGAGTCACCGCAGGGACCGCCTTCGGCCGGGTGGTGCCACGACTCGGTGGCGGTTCTGGCTGCCCGGGTACGCCTGGCGCCCGCGCCGGTGTCGCACCACTGATGGCCTGCATGGTCCTGCCAACACGGAAAGGTATGTGCGCTGACCGGGCCCGGGGGGCAGCGACACCTGGCGCGCGCACCGCGCCAAGGGGCACTGGCCCATCGGGCCCCGCGCCCCCGTGCGCCTCCGGCAGCGACTCCAGGACCAGGTCCTCCAGCCCACAAAGACCGAATGGCCGGCAAGATCAATGTCACCGGGATTTCCCGTACCTCAACAACTCACACATCGTGCGCGAGGCCATCGAGGCCCACCGGCTCGCCGAGGTCCGTCGGCAGCCGCTCGCCCGCGAGAAAGAAGCATCGGCCAGCGTCGATGCTTCGCACAGGACCCGCCACTGGGAACAGGCCGACCGCTATCTCGACGGCCTCGATGCCGACGCCGTCGTCCTCAAAGTGCTGTGCCATTCCTGAGGTCCAACCTCAGGCAACGCCGCCGTAGTTCAGACAGTAATGGCGAGAAACGCGCCCCAAGCCTCGCCCGTGACCGTGACGTTCGGGCCGGTCGGGTTCTTGGAGTCGCGGATGTGTATCGCGGTGGTGGGGGTGTGGGGGCAGGGGGCGATCTCTACGCAGTCTCCGCCGCCGCTGTCGCTGTACGTCGACTTGCGCCAGGAGTAGGCGACTTCGACGCAGTTCCCGCCACCGCTGTCGCTGTAGCTGGACTTGAACCACCGCAGTGCACCGGCGTTGCTCATGGTTCCTCTCCTGCCAGTCCCTTGATGAGGCTGAGTGAGTCGTCGGGACTCAGGGCCTGTGATCGGATCTTCGCATAGCGGTGCGCGAGTTTGGCAACCTCGGGCGGATCGCTGATGAGGATGCCCTGGTCCTCGATCTCCAGGTAGACGACGTGGTCGTGGTCCTCGGTGACGAGGAGTTTCATGGAGCCGCGGTCACCGGCGTGCGAGCCACGCAGCCCGCGGTCCGTCGGGAGGATCTGCACGCACACGTTCTCCCGCTGGGCGTCCTCGGCGAGCGAGCGCATCTGCTCGCGCATGACTTCCAAGGTGCCGAACGGCCGCCGCAGCACGCCCTCTTCGAGGATCAGCTCGATCATCGAGGTCGGGGTACGGTCGAAGAGTGCCCGGCGGGCGAGCCGCGCCTCGACGAGTTCCTCCCGCTTCTGGTCGGAGACCGACGGAAAGCCGCCTCCGATGAGTGCCTGGGCGTACGCCTCGGTCTGGAAAAGCCCGGCGATGACGAAGGTGTCGTACGAGGAGACGGTGACCGCCCCCGCCTCCAGCTCCGCGACCCCCTGGAACCGAACCGGATACTTCTCGATCAGCATCCACTTGCGGGCCTTCTCGAAGACGCCCATGCCGTTCCCGAGAACCTTCTCCAACGCGATGAGCATCTTGTCGCTGGCGGGCTGCGCGCACGTCTCCATCGCGCTGATCGCCGATGCCGTGTAGCCGATCAGTTGGCCCAACTCCTCCTGCGTGAGGCCCATTTGCTCACGCAGGGCCTTGGCGAGGGCGGCGACCATCCGCGCCGTGCCGCCCGCTTTCATCTTGTTGCCCGAACTCGCCATCCGGTCACTCCCGAACTCAACCGAACTCAACTGGTCACCACCGACTCACGTCGAATTCCGACAGCTACCTACTCTCGACGCAGAGTTATGGAGAAAGGTAGCCCCGCCTACCGAAACTGTCCCTATGGATACGGAAAGTAACGAGCCAAACCTCGTCGACCCCCCACTCACCCCTGAAACTCCCGACACCCCCGAAGCTCCCGACACCCGAGGAATCCCCGACTGGATCCCGTCCACCGGCATCCATCTCCGCAAGGCGGGCGTCCAGTTCGACGCGGTACGGGTGGACGGCGACGAGGGCAGGGCGGCGGCGGACCGGCTGGCCCGGATGACCGGCGGTGCGCCGGGGCCGATCGTGGAGGAGGCGTGCGGGAGTCGCGCGGTCTACTTCCTCGTGCATGTGGGTGCGACGTCCCACCGGGTCTGGCCACCCGGTGTCACCACTCTCGCCTCCGAGACGGGCCGCATCGCCTACATCCCCGTACCGTCGCTCAACGGGCTTACGTGGCCGCTGACTTGGCGTTATCGGCCGACGAGGAGAGATCACTTCGTACACGCGTTGCTTTTGAAGGCGGTGCTTCACCCCGAAGAGTGAAGAACGCGAACTTCCGCCCGGGAAAAGCCCGTTCAGCTTGCATTCGTCGCTCTGCGTGCCCTTAGAGTCACGACAAGAGATTGCCCCCGCGGTGCGCCAACACCCGGGGGCTCGGCAAGAGGAGCGCCAGCTCCATCGCAAAGACTGGGGCTCCTTATGCGGATCCATCGTACGACGCCGACCCGCGCGTTTTCCGTCTTCTCCAACGCCCTTCTCCGCGACCGGAGTCTCTCCTGGTGCGCGGTAGGCGTACTGACGTACCTGCTGAGCCTGCCGAACGGCGCCCGCGCCACCATCCGTACCCTCTCCGAGCAGCGCAAGGAAGGGCGGGCGCGGATCGCCGCCGCCCTGCATGAGCTGGAGGAATCCCGGTATCTGCGGCGGGTGGTGCGCCAGGACGAGGAGTCCGGGCACTTCTCCACCGTGTATGAGGTGTTCGACAGTCCGTACGAGGACGAGCCCCCGGCGGGTGAATCCGAAGAAGTTCGGAATCGGGCCTTCGGCGAGTCGGATTCCGGGGCCTCGGGAGCTCCCCCTTCGGGGGAAAACCCCCGGGATGAAGAATTTCCCTCCCCGCCGTCGCCCGAGGCCGACGCGCCGAAGGCGGAGGCCGAGGGTGAATCCGGGGCCGGGGCCGACGCGGCCTCGGGCGGGCCCGAGGGGCCGCCGCCCGGTGAACGCACCGCGCACGCCGCGCGGTTGCTCGGCTCGCTCGGGCGTACCGATCCCCGGCTGAGTCTCGGTGCCGCCGAGGCGTTGCGGCTCGCGCCGCTGGTCGAGGAGTGGTGGGAGGCCGGGGCGAGCAGCGCCCAGGTGCGCGCGGCCGTGACGCAGGGGCTGCCCTCGCGGCTGTACTCGGCCCGCGCCATCGTCGAGAACCGCCTCCGCCGCAAGCGCCCGGCGCCTCCGGCTGCTCAGGCCGCCGCTCCAGGTGCGGCTGCCTCCGGCTCGGGCGACGAGCAGGCGGCCGGGGCAACGGCCGTACCCGTCACGACCGTTGAGATCCGCAAGCCAGGCGCCGCCGGTGGCTACCGCGAGGCCGCCCGGCGCGGTGGCGCCCTGGCCCGCGCACTGCTCCAGCAGGGGCGGACGGCGCCCGCGTAGGCGCACACAGACTCCTGGCCGTACGTCCGTGCGGCCGGGCCAACCCACCCGGAAGGAATCAGGATGACCGCATTGCTTGAGCGACCCCAGACGGTATACCGGAGGTATACTGTCGTCATGGCTGACACCACCGTCAAGGTCGATCCCCTGGTCCGTGACCGCCTCATGGTGCTCGCCCGCGAGCGCGGGATGACCATGCGCGATCTGATCGCCGAGCTGGCAGGGGCCACGCCCACCCAGGAGGAGCTGCGGAAGCGGTACGAGGAGACGAAGGCGTACTGCGAGACGCACTTCGGCGTCACCCTCACCGACGAGGACCACGACCGCGTCGAGAAGGTGTGGCAGGACCTGGAGGCCGGACGCGAGGTGGAGAGCCTGTGAGCGCCACCAAGGGAGGCGGCGGGACGCCTGGGCCCGCCGGATCGACCGCTGTCGTCTTCGACGAGTCGGCGCTGCTCGCGCTCGGGTCGGGCAACTCGCTCGCCTCGCAGTTCGTCTCGAACACCGAGCACGGGCCCACCCGGCATGTGTATGTGCCCGCGCTCTGCCTCGCCGCCGCCGACGGCATGCGCAAGGGGCTGGCTGAGCACATCGGCGCCCTGCCCGCCGTCGAGATCGTCGAGCTGGACTTCGCGGGCGCTTCCACCGTGGGCGCGCTGCTGCGCGACAGGGTGGAGTGGCGGCTCGGCCATGCGGTCCACCTGTCCCGGCCGACGGCGGACTGGCCGAACGGCCGGCGCGTACTGACCGTCGACCCCGATCTGTACGCGGACATGCCTCTCGTGCGGACCCTCAGGCTGCCGCGTCAGCGGTAGCTCCCGGGTCCCGGAAGGGAAGGGGCCCGCGCCCCCGGAAGGAGACGCGGGCCCTGGGCCGCTGCTGTGGGGTGGGCCATCCGTGCGCACGCCAAGCAGAGATGCCGGGCATATCCTGAATTGGCGCGATCGTGTGTATTCGGCGCGCGTCGATCAGGAGGTCGGTCAGGAGATCGACCAGAAGAAGGTGAGTGCCATGCGCGTTCTGCTCAAGGCGCAGTTCGACACGGAGAAGGGCAACGAGGGCATACGCAGCGGCAAGTTCCCGGAGCTGATGAAGGAGACCCTGGACCACCTCAAGCCGGAGGCGGCCTACTTCGGCCCCGACGACGGGTGCCGTACCTGCTGGATGGTCCTCGACATGAAGGACAGCTCCGACATGCCGCCCGCCGCCGAGCCGTTCTTCACCCAGTTCAACGCCAAGATCTCGTTCACGCCCATCATGAACGCCGAGGACTTGCAGAGGGGTCTCTCCCAGATCCGCTGAGCGAGCCCGTCGCAGCCCTCCGTACACTCCCTGCGCTCAGCTGAAGACGATCATCGACCCCTGGGCCAGGCTCCGCGTAGCCGCCGCGTTCAGCCCGAGCCACACGTGCCGTTCACGCGCGAACGGGCTCGCGTCGAACGGGGCGGGTGCCGCCGGTTCCTCCAGTGACGTGGGGGTCAGCGGCGCGGCCGGTGCCAACGGGGGGTTCGCCGGGTCGATGCCGATCGAGGGGGCCACGAACTCCAGCTCCCTCAGCAGGGATTGGGACGAGCCCAACGGGCCGCCCCCCGCGAGGAGTTCGTCGCTGGAAAGAGGGTGCGGGAAGTCCACCGGGACGTAGGCGCCCGCGTGGTCGTAGTGCCACACCAGGTGCGACTGCTGGGCGGTCGCCTCGAACATCTCCAGCAACTGCTCGTAGTCGCCGCCCAGATCGTCCACCGGCGTCACCGGCAGACCGCACACCTGGAGGAGATACGCGCGGCGCAGGAAGTGCAGCGCGTCGTAGTCGAAGCCCGCGATCGGGGCCACGTCGCCGGACAGCCCCGGCATGTAGGCGTACACCGGCACCGGGGGCAGTCCCGACTCGCCCAGCACCCTGTCGTAGAGCGCGAGTTCCTCGGCGAAGGGATTGTCGGGGGTGTGACACAGCACGTCGACGAGTGGGACCAGCCACAGGTCACAGGCCAAAGGAGAACTCCTCGCATGGTCGCAGGCGGTGGTCAGGCACCGTGGGCAGAGCAATCAGGGAAGCGTAGTGGGTGGCGGGCGGGACGGACCCCCGTGTGACGGGCCAGACACCGCAAGGAACAGGTCAGGAAAGGATCGGGAAGACGATTACGCCCCAGACCCGTTCCCGGACCCGTTGCCATGCCCGTTCCCCTGCCCGTTCCCCTGCCCGTTCCCATGCCCGTTCCCATGCAGGTCCCATACCCATACCCCGCCCGTCCACCTACCCGTCTCGCCCGTCAACTGGTCCAGTGTCTCCCGTAGCGCCCCGGCGTTGGACTGCGGGGCCACCACCAGCACGCCCGCCTTCCAGTACGCGAAGTCCTCCCCGGCCTGCGCACGCCAGTTGGCGTCGATCACCGGCGCGATGCCCGTGTGGCTCACGCCGCGCAGCATGTCGGAGGTGTACCGGCGCTCGGCACCGTAGATACCGGCGCGTTTCGGGCCCGCAGGCCCGTTGAAGTACCCGCCCGGCAACCGGAAACCAAGATCCGCGGCCGTCTGCCAGTGCAGCGCCTCCGTGTCGTACGGATCGGGCAGCGGCACCGGCACGAGCGACTCGCCCTTCCCCACGTACGGCTTCCACATGCCGTCCGCGATGAAGGCGGGCACGTCCGGGCGCTCCACCGACCGCAGCGGTGCCGGGACGACAGGCGCCACGGCGAGCAGGACGGCCAGCATGCCGAAGTACTGGGTGGAGAGCCTGCGGGTGGCCGCCAGCCTTTCCACCGCGAGGGCGAGCAGCATGCCCAGCGCGGGCGCGCAGACCATCGCGATCCGGCTCTCGATCACCGACTCGAACAACGGTTTGTCCGCGAGCAGTGCCCAGGGTCCGGGCAGTACGGCGTCGGTCAGCGGAATGTGGATCTTCGGGCCCAGGGAGAGAAGGGCCGCGACGACCGCCGTGACGGCGAGCGCCTTCACCACCGCGCGCTCCCACAGCCGTACGCAGATCGCGAAGGCCAGCAGGATCAGCGGCCAGCCGTAGAAGGCGTTCTGTTCCGTGGGGTTGATGGACAGGGCGTTCGCCCGGTCGCGGTCGCCCGCGAGGAGGGAGCGCTCGGCGAACGAGAACAGTGCGGCGGGGCTGTTGCCCACGTTGCTGTGCAGGACGCTTGTATAGCTCTGCGGGCCGAGGAACTGCCAGGTCAGAGGGACGGTGGCGAGTGGGAGGCAGACCGCGCCGGCGATCAGCAGGCCACGCAGCAGCGGACGCCAGGCGGCTTTCGCCACCTCCGGGCGTACGACGGCGTGGGTGAGGGCGAACGACACCATGCCGATCGCCGCCAGCAGCAGCGCTTCCTCGCCGAGGAGGATCTGGTACGCCACCATCAGGCCCAGGATCACGCCGTCGCGGGTGATCCGCTTGCCCTCGCACAGCCGCAGGGCGCGGTCGATGATCAGCGGCATCATGAACAGGATGACGAAGTTCGGGTGCGCGTTGGCGTGGCTGACCATCGGGGGCGCGAAGGCGGCCAGGGCGGCGCCCGCGAAGGCCGCACCCCGTTGCCGTACGACCCTTCTCACGATCAGCCAGTACCAGGCGGCGGCCGTAGCGGCGAGGCCCAGGATCATCACCAGGGCCAGGGAGACCGCCGGGCCGGCGAGCAGCGTGAGCGGCGTGAAGGGAACGGAGAGGCCGAGCATGACCGTGTTGGCCATGAGGTTCACGCCGTTGGGGAAGCCCTGGAGGTCGGTGAAGAGGGGATTGCGGAAGTGGCTGACGTTGTCGGCGGTGACCGCGAAGAACCACTCCCACTGGTTCTGGTCCTGGAGGGAGTCGGGGAGGTAGCGGTGGACCGGGTCCAGCCAGCGGCCCGAGTACAGGGCGATCGCCATCAGGAGGAAGGCGGTGGCCGCGAGGAGGTCGCTTCGGCGGAGCGCGTGAGCCCTGAGGACGGTCAGTTCGCCCAGGACTCGTACGTAGTCCAGCGGGCGTACCTTCGAGCCGGACCGGTGGGTCCAGCGGACCGGGACCTCCGCGACCGGCCAGTCGGCGCGGTGGAAGTGCCGCAGGACCTCGACGTCGATGCCCCAGCCGTTGAGCCGGGAGGCGCCGAACGCCGTACGGGCGCGGTCGCCGTCGAAGAGCTTGAAGCCGCACTGGGTGTCGCGGATGCCGGGGACAGCGACCAGGCGTATCAGCAAGTTGCCCGCGCTGCCCAGGAGTTCACGCACCCGGTGCTGGTGGTGCTCGATCGTCGCGCCCGGGACGGCACGGGAGCCGATCGCCGCCGCGTGCCCGTCGGTGAGCGACTCGTCGAGTACGTCCAGCTCGGCCATCGGCGCCGCCAGGTCGGCGTCCGTCACCAGCACGCGGGCACCGCGCGAGGCGGCGACGCCGAGGCGCAGGGCGTGGCCCTTGCCCCGGTTGCGGGAGCTGGTGACGAGCTTGACGCGGGGGTCGGCGAGGCCGGTGACGAGGTCGCGGGTGCCGTCGGTGGAACCGTCGTCGACGACCACGATCTCCCAGTCGCCCCAGCGGTCCGCGTTCTCCTGGAGGTGCCCGGTGATGGCGGCGAGGGTGCCGCCGAGCCGCTCCTCCTCGTTGTAGGCGGGGACGACGACGGTCAGGGCGGGGGTTGTGTCATTGAGGCTGGTGGTACCGGTGGTGTCAGCGGTACTGGTGGGAGCGCTCATCAGAGACTGCCGTCCCGGTTGTCGCCTCCGCCGCCCGCATCGCCCGCGTTGTCCTTCTCCTTCTCCTTCTCCTTCACCAAGTCCTCTATGAGGGCGAGGGAGTGCATGTCGTAGTCGTCGACCATGTGGTGTGCCTTGGCGAGGTCGCGGAGGGTCAGCGCGTCGATGACCTCGGTGTAGTCGGACCACAGGCGACCGCGCAGATCGCTCAGCCGGCGCAGGTGCTGCACCGCGACCACCCAGGACTGGAGGCGCAGCCGGTGCAGGAAGTCGTTGAGGTACTGGTTGCCGAACAGGGCGCCCAGCTCGCGCCAGAAGCGCAGGTCGTAGCCGACGAGGATGTTCAGCTCACCGGCGACGGCGGCCCGCCGCGCCTCCTCGCCCCGGCGGCGGACCCCGGCGAGGGCGGCGGCGGCGCGGGGGTCGCCGACGCGCACGAAGAAGCCGCGCGGACCCGGGCTGTCGGCGCCGAAGCCGCTCACCCGACCGTTCTCCGGGCCACCCGCCATGGCGGTCGTAAGACCCTTCGCCAGGCCGTAGAACATACCGTCGGTGACCAGCCCACGGGCCTCGATCATGCCCCGGAAGTCGGCGGGCGAGTACTCGTGGACGCGGAAGCCGCGGTGCTGGTCGGCCTCCAGGAGGCCCTGGGCCGACAAATCGACCAGGGCCTCGCGCACGGGTGTCGCGGAGACGCCGTACTGCTCGGCGATCTCCTTGACCGTGAACTCCTGGCCCGGTTGGAGACGGCCGGCCAGCACTTCGTCGCGGAGCGCGTCCGCTATCTGCTGTCGCAGGGTGCTGCGGGTCACGGCGCCGATGCCGCTGCTGCCGCTGCTGCTGCCGGGCATGGTCGGGGCCCTCCCCCTTCGCGCGTGGATGACTGCTCGCATATGTCTACGAGCACGTCACCTTACGCGTTCGGGTTTCCGGCGAACTTTCCCGCGGGCTTGCCCGCGAGCACCCCCGTATTCGCCTCTGTGCCGCTCCCTCGTTGCCCTCTCGGCCCGTCTACTCGGTGAACTCGTCGGCGACCGACAGCGCCTTGTCCAGCGCGGCGAGCCCCTCCTTGACCTCGGCCTCCGTCACGTTGCAGGGCGGGACGACATGGGTGCGGTTCATGTTGATGAACGGCCACAGCCCGTTCGCCTTCGCGGCGGCGCCGAACGCGGCCATCGGCGCGTTGGCCTCCCCGGCGGCGTTGTACGGGACCAGCGGCTCCCGGGTCTCCTTGTTCCGTACGAGGTCCAGGGCCCAGAAGACACCGGTGCCGCGGACCTCGCCGACGCTGGGGTGCCGGGCGGCCAGTTCCGCGAGCGCGGGTCCGAGGATGTTCGCGCCGGTACGGGCCGCCTGGCCGACGATGTCCTCCTCCGCCATCACGGTGAGCGTGGCGACGGCGGCGGCGCAGGCGAGGGGGTGCCCGGAGTAGGTGAGGCCGCCGGGGTAGGCGCGGGTGGCGAAGGTCTCGGCGATGGCGGACGAGATCGCCACACCGCCCAGCGGCACATAGCCGGAGTTGACGCCCTTGGCGAAGGTCATCAGGTCGGGCACGACGTCGAACAGGTCGGCGGCGAACCACTCACCGGTCCGCCCGAACCCGGCCATCACCTCGTCCAGGACGAAGACGATCCCGTACTGGTCGCAGAGCGCGCGCACCCCGGCGAGATAGCCGGGCGGCGGGACCATGATTCCGGCGGTGCCTGGGATGGTTTCGAGGATGATCGCGGCGATGGTGCCGGGGCCCTCGAAGGTGATGGTGTCCTCAAGGTGCTGAAGCGCCCGCGCGCACTCCTGCTCCTCGGTCTCGGCGTAGAACTTCGACCGGTAGAGATAGGGGGCCCAGAAGTGCACGACTCCGGCGGTGCCGCTGTCGGAGGGCCAGCGGCGGGGGTCGCCGGTGAGGTTCACGGCCTGCTGGGTGCCGCCGTGGTAGGAGCGGTAGGCGGACAGCACCTTGGGCCGCCCGGTGTGCAGCCGGGACATGCGTACGGCGTGCTCGACGGCGTCGGCGCCACCGTTGGTGAAGAAGATCTTGTCGAGATCGCCGGGGGTCCGCTCGGCGATGAGCCGTGCCGCCTCCGACCGCGCCTCGACGGCGAAGGCGGGCGCGAACGTCGTCATCCGCCCGGCCTGCTCCTGGATGGCCGCGACGACCTTCGGGTGCTGGTACCCGATGTTCGTGAAGACGAGCCCGCTGGTGAAGTCCAGGTATCGCTTTCCGTCGTAGTCCCAGAAGTACGCCCCTTCGGCACCGGCGACGGCGAGCGGGTCGATGAGCTCCTGCGCGGACCAGGAGTGGAACACGTGCGCGCGGTCGGCGGCCTTCACGGCCGCGCCGGCCTCGGGATTGGGCTGAAGGGTCATGCGGGGAGCGTAGGCGGCCCGGGTGACAACGGGATATCGGCGTCCTGTCTGCGGTCCGGCGTTTTGCGCGACAGGTTGTCGCGTGTCCCGAAGGGGAAGGAGGGCGGTGCGGGGGCGGAGGTA
>NZ_LIQQ01000342.1 GCF_001418565.1 Streptomyces graminilatus
GTGTGGGGCGCGGTGGGCGGGGTGCCGGGGCTGGTCGGGTTTCGGGCCGTCAACACGCTTGATGCCATGGTCGGGCACAAGTCCGCCCGGTACCGCCGGTACGGGTGGGCCTCCGCTCGGCTCGACGACCTCGCCGGGTGGCCGGGGGCGCGGCTGACCGCCGTACTCGCGGCTGTGGCCGGTGGCGATCCACGCGGGGCCGTACGGGCCTGGCGTGCCGATGCCTGGCGCCATCCCAGTCCCAACGCCGGGCCCGTCGAGGCCTCGTTCGCGGGGGCGTTGGGGGTCCGGCTCGGCGGGACGCTGTCGTACGGGGGGCGGGTCGAGCATCGGCCCGTGCTCAACGGGGAGTCCGGGCGGGCCGTCGGCGTGCCCGATGTCGAACGGGCCGTACGGCTGTCGCGGCGCGTCACCTGGCTGGCCCTCGGGGTCAGTGTCGCCGCACGGCTCGTATTGAAGGGGCGCAGGTCATGAGTGGGGGGAACCTCGGTGGTGGGCTGCTGGTCGCCGGGACCACCTCCGACGCCGGGAAGAGTGTGGTCACCGCCGGGATCTGCCGGTGGCTGGTGCGGCAGGGGGTCAAGGTCGCGCCGTTCAAGGCGCAGAACATGTCCCTCAATTCGTTCGTCACCCGTGAGGGTGCCGAGATCGGGCGGGCGCAGGCCATGCAGGCGCAGGCCTGCCGGGTGGAGCCCACCGCGCTGATGAATCCCGTACTGCTGAAGCCGGGCAGCGACCAGAGCAGCCAGGTCGTGCTCATGGGGAAGCCGGTCGGGGAGATGAGCGCTCGTGGGTACCACGGCGGGCGGCGGGAGCAACTTCTCGCGACCGTGCTGGAGTGCCTCGCCGAACTGCGGGGCACGTATGACGCGGTGATCTGTGAGGGGGCCGGGAGCCCGGCCGAGATCAACCTCAGGCGGACCGACATCGTCAACATGGGCATCGCGCGCAATGCGCGGCTTCCTGTCGTTGTCGTCGGGGACATCGACCGAGGGGGCGTCTTCGCCTCCTTCTTCGGGACGGTCGCCCTGCTGTCCCCCGAGGACCAGGCCCTCGTCGCCGGGTTCCTCGTCAACAAGTTCCGGGGCGATGTCTCCCTCCTCGAACCCGGGCTGGACATGCTGCTCGGGATCACCGGTCGTCCGACCTTCGGCGTACTGCCCTTCCGGCATGGGCTCGGCATCGACGAGGAGGACGGGCTGCGGGTTTCTCTGCGGGGCACCGTCCGGGAGTCGAACGTCGCGCCACCCGTCGGGGAGGACGTGCTGCGGGTCGCCGTGTGCGCGGTCCCGCTGATGTCCAACTTCACCGACGTCGACGCGCTCGCCGCCGAACCGGGCGTCGTGGTGCGGTTCGTGGACCGGCCGGAGGAGCTGGCCGACGCCGATCTCGTCGTCGTTCCGGGGACGCGTGGCACCGTGCGCGCCCTGGCCTGGCTGCGGGAGCGGGGCTTGGCGGACGCCGTTGTCCGCCGCGCCGCCGAGGGACGGCCCTTGCTCGGCATCTGCGGCGGCTTCCAGGTGCTCGGCGAGCACATCGAGGACGACGTCGAGAGCCGCCAGGGCCATGTGGACGGGCTCGGAGTACTTCCCGTCCGGGTACGGTTCGCCCGCGAGAAGACCCTCACCCGGCCCGTCGGCACCGCCCTCGGCGAGGACGTCGAGGGGTACGAGATCCATCACGGGGTCGCCGAGGTCCTGGGCGGGGAACCCTTCCTGGACGGCTGCCGGGTCGGCAGCGTCTGGGGTACGCACTGGCACGGCTCGCTCGAATCCGACGGATTCCGGCGGGCGTTCCTGCGCGAGGTGGCCGCCGCCGCGGGCCGCCGCTTCGTGCCGGCCGCCGACACCTCCTTCGCCGGGCTGCGCGAGGAACAGCTCGACCTGCTCGGCGATCTCATCGAACAGCACGCGGACACGGACGCGCTCTGGCGACTCATCGAGTCGGGCGCGCCGCAAGGACTGCCTTTCATTCCACCGGGAGCGCCCGCATGAGCACAGTGTTGTTGTTGTCGACCGCCGACACGGACCTGCTGGCGGCCCGGGCCGCCACCGGTGCCTCGTACCGGATCGGCAATCCGACCCGCGTGGACGTCGCGGAGGAACTGCCCGCGCTCGTCGAGGGCGCGGACGTCGCCGTCGTACGGCTGCTGGGCGGGAAGCGTGCCTGGGAGGACGGGCTCGCCTATCTGAAGACGTCCGGTGTGCCGACCGTGCTGCTCGGCGGCGAGGCCGTGCCCGACGCCGAGTTGATGGCCGAGTCTTCGGTGCCTGCCGGGGTCGTCGCGGAGGCGCTGCGGTATCTCGTCGAGGGCGGGCCCGCCAACCTCGTGGAGATGGCACGGTTCCTGTCCGACACCGTGCTGCTCACCGGTGAGGGCTTCGACGAACCGCAGAAGATGCCCGAGTACGGGGTCCACGGCTCGTACGCGCGGGAGAGCGGCCGTCCGACGGTCGGGGTGCTCTTCTACCGGGCCCATGAGCTGAGCGGCAACACCGGGTTCGTCGACACGCTGTGCGAGGCGATCGAGGCGCGGGGCGTCAACGCCCTTCCCGTGTACTGCGGTTCACTGCGCGGCGCCGACGCGGGCCTGTACGAGCTGCTCGCCGGCGCCGACGCCCTGATCGCCACCGTCCTCGCAGCGGGCGGTACGCACGCCTCGGATGCCTCGGCCGGCGGTGACGAGGAGGCCTGGGACATCGGCGCCCTCGCCGACCTCGACGTGCCTGTGCTGCAAGGGCTTTGCCTTACGTCGTCCAAGGCCACGTGGGACGGGTCCGACGCCGCCCTCTCCCCGATGGACGCGGCGATGCAGGTCGCGATCCCCGAGTTCGACGGCCGGCTCATCACCGTCCCGTTCTCCTTCAAGGAGGACGGCCCCGACGGCGTACCGGTGTACGTCGCCGACCCCGAGCGGGCCGCCCGCGTCGCCGGAATCGCCGTGCGGCACGCCCGGTTGAAGCACAAGCCGAACGCCGAGAAGAAGCTCGCGCTCGTCTTCACCGCCTACCCGACCAAGCACTCGCGCGTCGGCAACGCGGTGGGCCTGGACACGCCCGCGTCGGCGGTACGGGTACTGGACGCGCTGCGCGACGCCGGGTACTCGCTCACCGAATACCCCGACAACGGGGACGAGTTGATCCACCGGCTCATCGAGGCCGGCGGTCACGACGTCGAATGGCTGACGGAGGACCAGTTGGCCGCCGCGCCCGCGCGCGTGCCGCTCGCCGACTATCAGGCGTGGTTCGACAAGCTGGACGGTGAGCTGCCGGACGGGATGCTGGAGGCGTGGGGCGAGCCGCCCGGCTCCCTGTACGTCGACGGGGACGACATCGTGCTGGCCTCCCTCCAGTTCGGGAACGTCGTCGTGATGATCCAGCCGCCGCGCGGCTTCGGGGAGAACCCGATCGCGATCTACCACGACCCCGACATGCCGCCCTCCCACCACTACATGGCGGCGTACCGGTGGCTGGAGAATTCCTTCGGTGCCGACGCCGTCGTCCACATGGGCAAGCACGGCACCATGGAATGGCTGCCCGGCAAGGGACTCGGTCTGAGCAAGGGCTGCGGGCCGGACGCCGTGCTCGGTGAACTCCCCCTCGTCTACCCCTTCATCGTCAACGACCCCGGCGAGGGCACCCAGGCCAAGCGGCGCGGCCACGCCACGGTCGTCGACCACCTCGTACCGCCGATGGCGCGCGCGGACACGTACGGCGACCTGGCGAAGCTGGAGCAGCTCCTCGACGAGTACGCGCTCGTCTCCGACCTGGACCCGACGAAGGCGCCCGCCGTGCGCGCCCAGATCTGGACGCTGGTCAAGGCGGCCGAGCTGCATCACGACCTGCATGTGGACGACCAGCCGGACGACGACGCGTTCGACGAGTTCGTCATGCACATCGACGGCTATCTGTGCGAGATCAAGGACGTGCAGATCCGCGACGGGCTGCACATCCTCGGCGGCGGCCCGGAGGCCGAACCGCGCGTGAACCTCGTCCTGGCCGTGCTGCGCGCCTCGCAGGTGTGGGGCGGCACGGCGAACGCGCTGCCGGGGTTGCGGGCTGCGCTCGCCGCTCAATTCGGGCTGGTGGAGAAGGAGTTGCTGGCCGAGCCCGGGGCTCCGGTTAAGCTGCCGGTCGAGCTGACGGATCTGGTGGACGGGCCCTCGCGGTCGGCCGCCGACGCGATCGACCTGCTGGAGCAGCTGTGCCGACGGCTCGCGGAGGGCATGGAGGAACGGGCGTGGGAGGCTTCGGCTGTTCCCGGTCTGGTGCGGGACGTGCTGGGGCTCGAACTTCCGGACGCTGTCGCGGTGTTGGAGTTCGCGTGCCGTGAGGTGGTGCCGAGGCTGGCCCGTACGACGGACGAGATCACCCACATCCTCAAGGCACTTGACGGCGGATACGTCCCGGCGGGACCTTCCGGCTCGCCCACGCGCGGACTGGTCAACGTCCTGCCGACCGGTCGCAACTTCTACTCCGTCGACCCCAAGGCCATTCCGTCCAGGCTGAGTTGGGAGGTCGGACAGGCGCTCGCCGACTCGCTCGTGCAGCGCTATCTGACCGACAACGGCGAGTACCCGAAGTCCGTCGGCCTGACGGTCTGGGGTACGTCGGCCATGCGGACGCAGGGCGACGACATCGCCGAGATCCTCGCGCTGCTCGGCTGCCGTCCCGTCTGGGACGACGCGTCGAGGCGGGTGACCGGGTTCGAGGTGGTGCCGGTGGCGGAGCTCGGGCGGCCTCGTATCGACGTCACCGTCCGTATCTCCGGGTTCTTCCGGGACGCGTTCCCGCACGTGGTGGGGCTGATCGACGACGCGGTGCGGGCGGTCGCGGAGCTGGAGGAGCCGGCCGAGTCCAACTATGTGCGGGCGCATGTGGATGCCGATGCGGCGGAGCATGGGGACCGGCGGCGGGCCACGGCCCGTATCTTCGGGTCCAAGCCTGGGGCTTACGGGGCTGGGTTGCTGCCGTTGATCGATGCGCGGAACTGGCGCAGCGATGCCGACCTCGCCGAGGTGTACGCGGTGTGGGGCGGTTACGCGTACGGGCGCGGGCTCGATGGGCGCGCGGCGCGTGGGGACATGGAGACCGCGTTCCGGCGGATCGCTGTGGCGGCGAAGAACGTCGACACGCGCGAGCATGACCTGGTCGACGCCGACGACTACTTCCAGTACCACGGCGGCATGGTCGCGATGGTCCGG
This sequence comes from Streptomyces graminilatus, assembly GCF_001418565.1. Lineage (GTDB taxonomy): Bacteria > Actinomycetota > Actinomycetes > Streptomycetales > Streptomycetaceae > Streptomyces > Streptomyces graminilatus. The sequence goes on from NZ_LIQQ01000342.1 coordinate 5,204, forward strand.
CATCTGACGGGGGCGAGCCCCGAGGCGTACGTCGGGGATTCGGCGACTCCGGACCAGGTGAAGACCCGGACGCTGGGCGAGGAGACCCACCGGGTGTTCCGGGCGCGGGTGGTCAACCCGCGCTGGATGGCGGCGATGCGGCGGCACGGGTACAAGGGCGCGTTCGAGATGGCCGCGACCGTGGACTATCTGTTCGGGTACGACGCCACGGCCGGGGTCGTGGACGACTGGATGTACGAGAAGCTGTCGGCGGAGTACGTCTTCGACCCTGAGAACCGGGACTTCATGACGAAGTCCAACCCCTGGGCGTTGCGTGGGATCACGGAACGCCTGCTGGAGGCCGCAGACCGTGGGCTGTGGGCCGAGCCGGACGCCGACACGATCGAGCGGCTGCGCGCGACCTACCTTGAGCTCGAAGGCGATCTGGAGGGCGACGACAAGTGAGTGCCAATACTCCGTTTCCGTTCACGGCCGTCGTCGGCCAGGACGATCTGCGGCTCGCGCTGCTGCTGAACGCCGTCTCCCCTGCGGTGGGCGGTGTGCTGGTGCGTGGCGAGAAAGGCACCGCCAAGTCCACTGCCGTACGCGCCCTTTCGGTGCTGCTGCCCGAGGTCGACGTCGTCTCCGGGTGCCGGTTCTCGTGTGATCCCGGGCGGCCCGATCCGGCCTGTCCCGATGGGCCGCACGAGGCCGGGGCCCATGAGTTCCGGGCCGCCCGGATGGTCGAGCTGCCCGTCGGTGCCTCCGAGGACCGGCTTGTCGGGGCGCTCGACATCGAGCGGGCGCTCGCGGAGGGCGTGAAGGCTTTCGAGCCGGGGCTCCTTGCCGATGCGCATCGCGGGATTCTGTACGTCGACGAGGTCAATCTGCTGCACGACCACCTGGTCGACCTGCTGCTCGACGCCGCCGCCATGGGTGCCTCGTACGTCGAACGCGAGGGTGTCTCCGTACGGCATGCGGCGAAGTTCCTGCTCGTGGGGACCATGAATCCCGAAGAGGGTGAGCTGCGGCCGCAGTTGCTCGACCGGTTCGGGCTCACCGTCGAGGTCGCGGCCTCGCGGGAGCCCGATCAGCGGGTCGAGGTCGTGCGGCGGCGGCTGGCGTACGACGACGATCCCGCCGGGTTCGTCGCTCGGTGGGCCGATGAGGAGTCCGCCGTACGGGCCCGGATCGTCGCCGCGCGGGAGCTGTTGCCGTCCGTGCGGCTGGGCGACGGGGCGTTGCGGCAGATCGCCGCGACCTGTGCCGCGTTCGAGGTGGACGGGATGCGCGCCGACATCGTGATGGCGCGGACGGCGGTCGCGCTGGCCGCCTGGGACGGGCGTACCGACGTGCTCGCGGAGGATGTGCGGCAGGCCGCCTTGCTTGCTCTTCCTCATCGGCGGAGGCGGAATCCCTTTGACGCGCCCGGACTTGACGAGAACAAGCTCGACGAGACGCTGGAGGAGTTCGCCGGTCAGGAGCCGGGGCAGGGGTCCGGTGGGGATGAGGATCCTGATCCCGATCCTGGGCCGGACGGGCCCGGTGGGGGTGGAGGTCAGAGCCCTGAGGCCGACGGGGGTCCGCAGGGGGGTGA
>NZ_LIQQ01000343.1 GCF_001418565.1 Streptomyces graminilatus
AAGGGGCCTCGTCCTCAAGCGCCGGACGGGCTGGAATGGCCCGGCCTGGGCTGGAGCCACGGTGCGGGCGGGTGGGAGACACCGCTGCCACGGGCTTACGTGTCGGACCCGCTGGAAGCGACCAGTGCCCGCATCACCCTCAGGTCCTCGCCCATCTCCGGGTGCCACTGCACGCCCAGTACCCACCCGGAGCCGGGGTCCTCCGCCTCCACCGCCTCCACCGTCCCGTCCTCCGCGTACGCCGACGCCATGAGCCCCCGGCCCAGGCGGTCCACCGCCTGGTGGTGGAACGTCGGTACCGTCGTCGCCTCCGGTACCGCGTCCGCGTACCGCGTTCCCGGTACCGGTTTCACGGTGTGGGCGCCGAAGACGCCCGGTGACTCCGCGTGGCCGTCGATGTGCTGGACCAGCGTGCCGCCCAGGGCGACATTCAGCAGTTGCATGCCCCGGCAGATGCCCAGCAGCGGGGTGCCGGTCGCCAGGGCCGCCTCGATCAGGGCCAGTTCCCAGGCGTCGCGTGCCTCGGCGGGCGGCCCCGTACGAGGGTCGCGCTCGGCGCCGTACCGGGCCGGATCGACGTCGGGACCGCCCGCGATCACCACACCGTCGAGCCGGGCGACCACCGCCGCGGCGTGGGCCGGGTCGTCCGGCGGGAGCATCGCGGCGATGCCCCCGGCCCGCTGCACGAGCCGCGGATACCCGGCCGGCAGCAGCGCCGCCGGCAGGTCCCACGCACCCCACCTCGTGCCGGCCTCCAGATACGTGCTGACGCCGATGAGCGGTCGTCGTCCGGTCGTCGTCACGAGGGTCTCCCTACGGCTTTGGCGTCCAGCGGGCATCAGTACGGGCCTTCGGCACGGCATGCGCTTTCAATGGCGTACTGCCATACCTTTGCCGACGCCCGGCCCGCCTGGCAACCCATGCCCCGTGCCCCACCCGCGTCACGCCAGGAAACCCCGCAACAGCGCCGCCGTCCCCGAACAGTGCTCCCGCATCATCTCCCGCGCCCCGTCCGTGTCCCCGTCGAGCACCGCGTCCACCAGCGCCGCGTGCTGGCGCTGCGAGTGCTCCAGGTTGCGTACCAGCAGCGGGATGCAGTCCAGCAGGTCGTTCACCGTCGCCCGTACCGCCGCGTACTGCGAGGTCAGCGTGGGGGAGCCGCACAGTTCGGCGAGCGTGAGGTGGAGCAGGGTGTCCAGGCGGCGGTAGTCGGGCAGCGGCGCGTCCTGGGTGCGTGCCAGCGCCTCCCGCAGCCGGTCCGCCTGCTGCGCCGACAGCCCGTGCTGGGCGCACAGCCCCGCCGCACCCACCTCCAGCACCTCCCGGAAGCGCAGTACGTCCTCGATGTCGACCGCGCTGATCCGCCGCCGCAGCTCCACCTCGCCGCCCGAGGCGTCCCGGGGAAGGACGAACGTGCCGCCGTACCGGCCGCGCCGGGACTCCACGAGACCCTGGTCCTGGAGTACCTTCAGCACCTCGCGCAGGGTCACCCGGCTGATCCCGAGCCGCTCGGCGAGGTCGCGCTCGGCCGGCAGCCGCTCGCCGCCCGGCACCAGGCCCAGCCGGACCACCTGGAGGATCTGTTCCAGCGCCTCCTCGAAACCGTTGCCCGCCCGCACGGGCCGCAGCACCGGCGTCAACCGGTCCGCCAAGCCGTCCGTCGCGTCCATCGACATCTCGCCGTGCCCCCTTCCCAAGCAATGGTTCTCCGCAATACCTTATGGCTTCCGGCCCGGCCGAAAAAGCGCGCAGCAGCCGAAGGAGCTTTCCCGTGGCAGACCGCACACCCCCGCTCAGCGTCGAGGAGCTGCACGCCCTCGTCGCGAGCGGAGAGATCGACACTGTCGTCCTGGCCTTCCCCGATATGCAAGGGCGGCTCCAGGGCAAGCGGTTCGCCGCCCGTTTCTTCCTCGACGACGTCCTGGAGCACGGCACCGAGGGCTGCAACTATCTCCTCGCCGTCGACACCGAGATGAACACGGTCGACGGCTACGCGATGTCCAGCTGGGAGCGGGGGTACGGCGACTTCGCCATGCACCCGGACCTCTCCACGCTCCGTCGCCTGCCCTGGAACGCCGGTACGGCCTTCCTCGTCGCCGACCTCGCCTGGAACGACGGGTCCCCGGTCGTCGCCGCGCCCCGCCAGATCCTCCGCCGCCAGCTCGACCGGCTCGCCGAACTCGGGTTCACCGCCAAGGTCGGCACCGAACTCGAGTTCATCGTCTTCAAGGACACCTACGAGCAGGCCTGGGACGCGCACTATCGCGGCCTGACCCCGGCGAACCAGTACAACGTCGACTACTCCGTCCTCGGCACCGGCCGCATCGAGCCGCTGCTGCGCCGCATCCGGAACGAGATGACGGCCGCCGGACTGACCGTGGAGTCCGCCAAGGGCGAGTGCAATCCGGGCCAGCACGAGATCGCCTTCAAGTACGACGACGCCCTCGTCACCTGCGACCAGCACGCCATCTACAAGACCGGCGCCAAGGAGATCGCGAGCCAGGAGGGCTGCTCGCTCACCTTCATGGCCAAGTACAACGAGCGCGAGGGCAACTCCTGCCATATTCATCTCTCGCTCGCGGACGCGGACGGCAAGAACGTCATGGCCGGTACCTCGGACGACCCGGGCGGCATGTCCGAGGTGATGCGGTACTTCCTCGCCGGGCAGCTCGCCGCGCTGCGGGACTTCTCGCTCCTCTACGCGCCCAACATCAACTCGTACAAGAGATTCCAGCCGGGCTCCTTCGCGCCGACCGCCGTCGCCTGGGGCTACGACAACCGCACCTGCGCGCTGCGGATCGTCGGCCACGGCCGGTCCATGCGGTTCGAGAACCGGCTGCCCGGCGGTGACGTCAACCCGTACCTCGCCGTCGCCGGGCTCGTCGCGGCGGGGCTGTACGGCATCGAGCACAAACTGGAACTGCCCGAGGTGTGCGCCGGGAACGCGTACGCCGGTGAGTACGCGCACGTCCCGACCACCCTGCGCGAGGCCGCCGAGCTGTGGGAGAACAGCCCCATCGCCCAGGCCGCCTTCGGCGACGAGGTGGTCGCCCACTACCGCAACATGGCACGCGTCGAACTCGACGCCTTCGACGCCGCGGTGACCGACTGGGAGCTTCGCCGCTCCTTCGAACGCCTGTGATGCGAACACCCGTGAAAGGTTCTTCCTTGTCGTACGAGTACGAGTACGAGCATGAGCTCCGCGTTCTCAATCCCGCCACCGAGGACATCGTCGCCACCGTCCCCGCCGCCACCCGCGAGGACGTGGACGCGGCCGTCGTACGGGCCACGCACGCGCAGGCACGCTGGGCCGCCCTCGCGCCCGCCGACCGAGCCCGCCTGCTGCGCCGCTTCGCGGCCACCGTCGACGAACACCTCGAAGAACTGGCCCAGTTGGAGGTGCGGGAGGCCGGACACGTCATCGGCAACGCGCGCTGGGAGGCCGGCAACGTCCGCGACCTGCTCGACTACGCGGCGGGAGGGGTGGAGCGGCTGACCGGGCGTCAGATCCCGGTCGCGGGCGGCCTCGACATCACCATCCTCGAACCGCTCGGCGTCGTCGGCGTCATCGCGCCCTGGAACTTCCCCATGCCCATCGCGGCTTGGGGGACGGCCCCGGCACTCGCCGCCGGCAACGCGGTGATCCTCAAGCCCGCCGAGACCACCCCCCTGACCGCCCTGCGCCTGGCCGAACTCGCCCTGGAGGCAGGCCTGCCCGAGGGCCTCTTCCAGGTGCTGCCGGGCCACGGCCCCGTCGCGGGCAACGCGCTCGTCGAGCACCCGGGCGTCGCGAAGATCGTCTTCACCGGGTCGACCGGCGTGGGCAAGCAGGTGCTGGCGAAGGGGTCGGCGCTCCTCAAGCGCGTCACCCTCGAACTCGGCGGCAAGAGCCCCAACATCGTCTTCGCCGACGCGGACATCGAGGCCGCCGCAGCGGCGACACCCATGTCCTTCCTCGACAACTCCGGCCAGGACTGCTGCGCCCGCACCCGCATCCTCGTCCAGCGCTCCGTGCACGACCGCTTCCTCGAACTCCTCGCCCCCGCCGTCGAGTCCGTCCTCGTCGGCGACCCGGCGGACGAGAAGACCCAGATGGGCCCGCTGATCTCCAGGGTCCAACTGGACCGCGTACGCGCGTACGTCACCGACGACCTGACCGGTATCCGGGGCGAGGCGCCCGAGGGCCCCGGTTTCTGGTTCCCGCCCACCGTCCTCACCGACGTCGACCCGCACGCGCGCGTGGCCGTCGAGGAGGTCTTCGGACCGGTCGCGGTCGTCCTCCCCTTCGAGGACGAGGCGGACGCGATCGAGCTCGCCAACGGCACCGACTACGGCCTCTCCGGCTCCATCTGGACCCGGGACGTGGGTCGCGCGCTGCGCGTCTCGCAGGCCGTCCGGGCAGGCAACCTCTCCGTCAACTCGCACTCCAGCGTGCGTTATTGGACCCCCTTCGGCGGCTTCAAGCAGTCCGGGATCGGCCGCGAGCTCGGCCCGGACGCCCTCACCGCCTTCACCGAGACCAAGAACGTCTTCATCAGCACCCTCAGCACGGAAGGCCCCACACAGTGACCGCAGAGAGCATTTGCCGCCGTCTCGTCGGCCGTACCGCCGTCATCACCGGTGCCGGCAGCGGCATCGGCCTCGCCACCGCGCGCAGGCTCGCCTCCGAGGGCGCGAACGTCGTCTGCGGCGACGTCGACGAGACCCGCGGGAAGGCCGCCGCCGACGAGGTGGGCGGGCTCTTCGTCAAGGTCGACGTCACCGACCCCGACGAGGTCGAGGCGCTCTTCAAGACGGCGTACGACACCTACGGCAGCGTCGACATCGCGTTCAACAACGCCGGTATCTCGCCGCCCGACGACGACTCCATCCTGGACACCGGCCTGGAGGCCTGGAAGCGCGTCCAGGAGGTCAACCTCACCTCCGTCTTCCTGTGCTGCAAGGCCGCGATCCCCTACATGCGGCGCCAGGGCAAGGGCTCGATCATCAACACGGCCTCGTTCGTGGCGAGGATGGGCGCGGCGACGTCCCAGATCTCGTACACCGCGTCCAAGGGCGGTGTCCTCGCGATGACCCGAGAACTGGGCGTGCAGTTCGCCCGGGAAGGCATCCGCGTCAACGCACTCTGCCCCGGCCCGGTGAACACCCCGCTCCTCCAGGAACTGTTCGCCAAGGACCCGGAGCGCGCCGCCCGCCGGCTCGTCCACATCCCGGTCGGACGCTTCGCCGAGGCCGACGAGATCGCCGCCGCCGTCGCCTTCCTGGCCAGCGACGACTCGTCGTTCGTCAACGCCACGGACTTCCTGGTCGACGGCGGCATCGCGGGCGCGTACGTCACGCCCGTGTAGCCGGCGGTCGCATCCGGCATCTGTGCTCAACAGCCGTACGGTTTCCCGGGGTTGGAACACCCGGGAAACCGCACGGAACGGGTCGGGACACGCCGCCCGCCCGGACCGGCGGCGCGGCGTACCCGGGCCGCCCACCGATGATCGACTCGGCCCGCCGGACACGATTACCGCAGGGTAGGGGGACGATCCGGGCAGAAGCCCCGGAGGACGTGGACTGGTTCCCGTCCGGTGGGGGGCAACCCGTAGAGTGACGCTTCACGCAGGGAGGAGCCACCGCGCGCGGAGGTACGCGCCCGGATGGCCGCCCGCAGGCGCGGGTATGCCTGCCAGGACGGCCGCGTCCCGCGCCGCACGGACTCCGCGGCCCTGCGCCGGTACGAGGAAACGGGGGGGTGCATGAGCACGGAAGCGCGGAGCGCCTTCATCCCCCCGCGCCCGACCACCCAGCCACC
>NZ_LIQQ01000344.1 GCF_001418565.1 Streptomyces graminilatus
GGACGGGACGGGAAGGGGCGGCGGGGGCGAGAAAAAGCGAGTGCCCCGCACGCCACGTGGCGTACAGGGCACTCGGGCAGCGCGACTGACCGGCTACGCCGGTACGGAAGCCACCCCGGGCTCCAGGAACCGCTTGCCGTTCACCCGCTCGGAGACACCCTCACGGTCCAGGTAAGGCGTGACCCCACCCAGGTGGAAGGGCCACCCCGCCCCGGTGATCAGGCACAGGTCGATGTCCTGCGCCTCGGCCACGACACCCTCGTCGAGCATGAGCCCGATCTCCTGGGCGACCGCGTCGAGCACCCGGTCCCGCACCTGCTCCTCGGTCAGGACGACCTCGCCCTGCGTCAGCAGCGCGGCGACCTCGGGGTCCAACTCGGGCTTCCCACTGTCGTAGACATAGAAGCCACGCTTGCCCGCCTTCACGACCGCCGCCAGGTTCGGCGAGACCGTGAAGCGGTCGGGGAACGCCCGGTTCAGGGTCTCCGAGACGTGCAGACCGATGGCGGGACCCACCAGCTCCAGCAGCACCAGCGGCGACATCGGCAGCCCCAGCGGCTCCACCGCCTTCTCCGCGACCGCGACCGGCGTACCCTCGTCGATCACGTTCTGGATCTCGCCCATGAAGCGGGTGAGGATACGGTTCACGACGAACGCCGGAGCGTCCTTCACCAGCACCGCGGTCTTCTTCAGCTTCTTGGCGACACCGAACGCCGTGGCCAGCGAGGCGTCGTCCGTCTGCTCGCCGCGCACGATCTCCAGGAGCGGCAGGATCGCGACCGGGTTGAAGAAGTGGAAGCCCACGACCCGCTCGGGGTTCTTCAGCTTCGACGCCATCTCCGTCACCGACAGGGACGACGTGTTCGTCGCCAGGATCGCGTGCGCCGGCGCGACCGCCTCGACCTCCGCGAACACCTGCTGCTTGACGCCGATCTCCTCGAACACGGCCTCAATGACGAAGTCCGCGTCCGCGAAGCCCTCCGCCTTGTCCAGGACACCCGTCACCAGAGCCTTGAGACGGTTGGCCTTGTCCTGGTTGACGCGGCCCTTGCCGAGCAGCTTGTCGATCTCGGCGTGGACGTAGCCCACACCCTTGTCGACGCGCTCCTGGTCGATGTCGGTCAGGACCACCGGCACTTCGAGGCGGCGCAGGAAGAGCAGCGCGAGCTGCGAGGCCATCAGGCCCGCGCCGACGACGCCGACCTTGGTGACCGGACGCGCCAGCGACTTGTCCGGCGCCCCCGCCGGACGCTTGCCGCGCTTCTGGACCAGGTTGAAGGCGTAGATGCCGGACCGCAGTTCGCCACCCATGATCAGGTCGGCGAGCGCCACGTCCTCGGCGTCGTACCCCTTCTGGAGGTCGCCGTCCTTGGCCGCTTCGATGATGTCCAGCGCGCGGTAGGCGGCCGGAGCGGCCCCGTGCACCTTGCTGTCGGCGATGAACCGGCCGCGCGCGACGGCCTGGTCCCAGGCCTCGCCACGGTCGATCGCCGGACGCTCGACGACGATCTCGCCCTTGAGGAGGGAGGCCGTCCACACCAGGGACTGCTCCAGGAAGTCCACGCCCTCGAACAGCGCGTCGGCGATGCCGAGTTCGTAGACCTGCGCGCCCTTGAGCTGCTTGTTCTGGTTGAGCGAGTTCTCGATGATCACCGAGACGGCCTTGTCCGCGCCGATCAGGTTCGGCAGGATCGCGCAGCCGCCCCAGCCGGGGACCAGACCGAGGAAGACCTCGGGCAGCGAGAAGGCCGGCAGGGCCGCGGAGACGGTCCGGTACGAGCAGTGCAGACCGACCTCGACGCCACCGCCCATGGCGGCACCGTTGTAGTACGCGAAGGTCGGGACCGCGAGCTGGGACAGCCGCTTGAAGACCTCGTGGCCGCCCTTGCCGATGGCGAGCGCGTCGGAGTGGTCCTTCAGCAGCTCCACGCCCTTGAGGTCCGCGCCGACCGCGAAGATGAAGGGCTTGCCGGTGATGCCGACACCGACGATCTCGCCGGCCGACGCCTCCTTCTCGACCTGGTCGAGGGCGATGCTCAGGTTCGCCAGCGAGGCCGGGCCGAAGGTGGTCGGCTTGGTGTGGTCGAAGCCGTTGTCGAGGGTGATCAGCGCGAACCGGCCGGCGCCGAACGGGAGGTCGAGGTGGCGGACGTGCGCGGACGTCACGACCTCGTCGGGGAACAGCTCGGCCGCGCCCTTGAGGAGTTCGGTGGTGCTCACTTGTCGCCTCCGGCGTCCTTGTGGTGCGGGTTCTCCCAGATGACCGTCGCGCCCATGCCGAAGCCGACGCACATGGTGGTGAGGCCGTAACGGACCTCCGGCTGCTCCTCGAACTGGCGGGCGAGCTGCGTCATCAGCCGCACACCGGAGGAGGCGAGCGGGTGACCGAAGGCGATGGCGCCGCCGTACTGGTTCACGCGCGCGTCGTCGTCCGCGATGCCGTAGTGGTCGAGGAAGGCCAGCACCTGGACGGCGAAGGCCTCGTTGATCTCGAACAGACCGATGTCACCGATGCCGAGGCCAGCCTTGGCGAGGGCCTTCTCGGTCGCCGGGATCGGCCCGTAGCCCATGACCTCGGGCTCGACGCCGACGAAGGCGTAGGAGACGAGGCGCATCTTGACCGGCAGGTTGTTCTCGCGCGCGAAGTCCTCGGACGCGATGATCGACGCGGTGGCGCCGTCGTTCAGACCGGCCGCGTTGCCGGCGGTGACCCGCCCGTGCACCCGGAACGGGGTCTTCAGCCCGCTCAGGTTCTCCAGGGTGGTCCCGGGCCGCATCGGCTCGTCGGCGGTGACCAGACCGAAGCCCGTCTCGCCGACCTCCGCGTTGGTGTTCCGTACGGAGATGGGCACCAGGTCCTGCTGGATCTTGCCGTTGGCGTACGCCTTGGCGGCCTTCTCCTGCGAGCGCACGGCGTATTCGTCGGCGCGCAGCTTGGTGATGTGCGGGTAGCGGTCGTGCAGGTTCTCGGCGGTCATGCCCATGAACAGGGCGGACTCGTCGACGAGCTTCTCGCTCACGAACCGCGGGTTCGGGTCGACACCCTCGCCCATGGGGTGACGGCCCATGTGCTCGACGCCACCGGCGATGACGGCGTCGTACGCGCCGAAGGCGATGGAACCGGCGGTGGCGGTGACGGCGGTCAGCGCGCCCGCGCACATCCGGTCGATGGAGTAGCCCGGGACGGTCTGCGGCAGCCCGGCGAGGATGCCCGCCGTGCGGCCCAGGGTCAGACCCTGGTCGCCGATCTGCGTGGTCGCGGCGATGGCGACCTCGTCGATCTTCTTGGGGTCGAGACCCGGGTTGCGGCGCAGCAGCTCCCGGATGGCCTTCACGACAAGGTCGTCGGCGCGGGTCTCGTGGTAGATGCCCTTCGGGCCCGCCTTGCCGAACGGGGTGCGGACGCCGTCGACGAAGACGACTTCCCTGACGGTACGAGGCACGATGGCTCTCCTCCAAAGGTGCGGGACGGCACTGCTGCGATGCGCAACCGCTGAGCGGGCGCTCAGCCCCATGCTACTTGCGAGTAACCGTGCTGCACACCCCTGAAGGGAGGAGCGGCGAACGTCACACGTCTGCCACATGTTACCGCCGGTTACACGCCTCGCTCGGAGGGATGCGTGCAACCGGCGCGACCAGCCACAACGAGCCCGCGGCCGACGAACACGGGGTCCGCGAGGCATCCGCCCCGCGTCCCCTCCTTCTACATGCCCTCCGAAGATCTTGGCGTGATTTCGACGTCTGTTTTTCGAGCCGGAACCCCTACGGCGCCTTGGCGGAAAGCGCCTCCACCAGAACCGGCGTCACCTGCTCCACCTGCCAGGCCCGCGCCCCGTACCCCGCGAGAGCCGCACCCACGGACTCCGCTTCCACCGGCGTGGGCGGCTCCCAGCAGACCCGCCGCACCGTGTCCGGAGTGATCAGATTCTCCTGAGGCATGTTCAGCCGCTCGGCCAGCGTGGACACCCCGGCCCGCGCGGCGGACAGCCGGGCGGCGGCCACCGGATCCTTGTCGGCCCAGGCGCGCGGCGGCGGAGGCCCGGTCAGGGGCTGTCCCGGCTGGGGCAACTGGGAGTCGGTGAGCGCCTTCACGCTGTCCACCGCGGCCTGCCACTGCTCCAACTGCCGCCGCCCCATCCGGTGCCCGAAACCGGGCAGCGCGGCCAGCGCGTGCACGTTGACCGGCACGGCGAGCGCGGCGTCGACGATGGCCGCGTCCGACAGCACCTTGCCCGGAGACACGTCCCGGCGCTGGGCGATCCGGTCCCGGGTCTCCCACAGCTCCCGTACGACGGCGAGCTGCCGGCGCCGACGCACCTTGTGCATGCCGGAAGTGCGCCGCCAGGGGTCCTTGCGGGGCTCCGGCGGCGGTGCCGACGCGATCGCGTCGAACTCCTCGCGGGCCCACTCCAGCTTGCCCTGCCGGTCCAGCTCCTTCTCCAGTGCGTCCCGCAGGTCGACCAGGAGTTCGACATCAAGTGCCGCGTACCGCAGCCAGGGCTCGGGCAGCGGCCGGGTCGACCAGTCGACCGCGGAGTGGCCCTTCTCCAGTACGAAGCCCAGGACGCCCTCGACCATCGCGCCCAGGCCGACCCGGGGGAACCCGGCCAGCCGTCCGGCCAGCTCGGTGTCGAACAGGTGAGTGGGGACCATACCTATCTCGCGGAGGCAGGGCAGGTCCTGGGTGGCGGCGTGCAGCACCCATTCGACACCGCTGAGCGCTTCGCCGAGGCCCGACAGGTCGGGGCAGGCGACCGGGTCGATGAGCGCGGTGCCGGCGCCCTCGCGGCGCAACTGCACCAGATAGGCGCGCTGGCCGTACCGGTAACCGGACGCGCGTTCGGCGTCGACGGCGACGGGGCCGCTGCCCGCGGCGAACGCGGCGATCACCGCGGCGAGCGCGTGATCGTCGGCGACGACGGGCGGAATCCCGTCACGGGGATCGAGGAGAGGGATCGGCGCCTGAGCCTCAGAGGATCCGTTGTCGTCCGGAGGGGCGCCTCCGGTGGTTCGCAGTGAGCTGTCTGCTGCGGTCTCTTGGGCTTCGGTCACCTGTCAAGGGTATCTGTGTATGGACGGCGCCCGCCGACGGAACGTTCCGTCGACGGGCACCTTGGGGTCGTAAACCGGTCACGTGTCACACGTGTCAGTGAATTCTGTCGGTCATCTCGGTCAGGAGTGGTGGCGGAGCGGTCGGCGGTGGCCGGTCGCCGACGCTCAGTGGATGATGCCGGTCCGCAGGGCCACCGCCACCATCCCGGCACGGTCGCCCGTGCCGAGCTTGCGGGCGATCCGGGCGAGGTGGCTCTTGACGGTCAGCGCGGACAGGCCCATGGAGACGCCGATCGCCTTGTTCGACTGGCCCTCGGCGACCAGCCGAAGGACCTCGACCTCGCGGCCGGACAGCTCGCGGTAGCCGCCCGGGTGGCTCGGGGCACCCGGGGGGCGGCGGTGCATACGGGCGCCGGCACCGATGGGGGCGGCGCCCGGCCGGTTGGGAAGCCCGATGTTGTTGCGGGTGCCGGTGACGACGTAGCCCTTCACACCGCCCGCGAGGGCGTTGCGCACGGCTCCGATGTCGTCGGCGGCGGACAGGGCCAGGCCGTTGGGCCAGCCCGCGGCACGGGTCTCGGACAGCAGGGTGAGCCCGCTGCCGTCGGGCAGGTGGACGTCGGCGACGCAGATGTCGCGGGGGTTGCCGATGCGGGGACGAGCCTCCGCGATGGACGAGGCCTCGATCACATCGCGCACACCGAGCGCCCACAGATGGCGGGTGACGGTGGAACGGACGCGGGGGTCGGCCACGACCACCATGGCGGTCGGCTTGTTCGGGCGGTAGGCGACCAGGCTTGCGGGCTGCTCAAGAAGAACGGACACCAGGCCTCCTGGAGTGCGGGACGGATCCGGTCCTGGGGATGAAACCGGATCGACCGTGCTTTCAAGGTCACAGAGGTCTTCGGCATCAAACCTGTGCTCCTTTAGAGAAAGATCACGATCTGGTGAGTAACAATCTGTGCAATTCGGACACGCGATCGATCATCCGAAGATCGAACGGTTTCGCTCTACGTCGATACGCGGCCGAAAGTGGCCGTATCGACAAAGAGCTACTAAAGACGGCGTGCCGATACCGGGAGAAGGAGGGCACATGGAGGGGGGCGCAGCAGAACGGCCTTGCGGTCCCCGTACAGGGACGGCAAGGCCGTTCAGTGGTTCAGCGGGTGTCGCGGGGCTGGTTCAGCGGGACTGGGGTCCCCGCCGCTGCGGCAGCGACACCACCGAGGCGTCCCCGGGGGCGGCCGGCGGCAGGCCCGCGATCTGGGCCAGCAGATCGCACCAGGAGGCCAGGTGGGACGCGGTGTCCGGGACGCCGCCCAGGCCCTCGCGGGGTGTCCAGGAGGCGCGGATCTCGATCTGGGAGGCGGCCGGCCGCTCCGCCATCCCGCCGAAGTAGTGCGAACTCGCGCGCGTGACGGTGCCGCTGGCCTCGCCGTACGACAGTCCGCGCGTCTGGAGCGCCCCGGTCAGCCAGGACCAGCACACGTCGGGCAGCAGCGGGTCGGCGGCCATCTCCGGCTCCAACTCGGCGCGTACCAGCGTCACCAGCCGGAAGGATCCCTGCCAGGCGTCGTGCCCGGCCGGGTCGTGCAGCAGGACGAGCCGGCCGTCGGCCAGGTCCTCCTCGCCGTCGACGACCGCCGCCTCCAGCGCGTACGCGAACGGCGCCAGGCGCTGGGGCGCCCGCGTCGGCTCGATCTCGATCTGCGGCCTCAGCCGCGCGGTCCGCAACGCGTCGACAGCGGCCCGGAAGAGCAACGGAGCCGTCTCCACCGCATCCCGGTCTCCCTCCTTCGCGTCGTCCATTTCGCCAGCGCCGTCCGACAGTCGTCCCTGAGCCGCAGCCATGCGGGGAAGATTAAGGGGAACGGAGGCTCCGTGCGGGGAGGGACACCCGTGGGACGGGCCACAGTCCCGGGAGAGCCGTCGGCAGGGCTGTTCGCCGGACTGTCGGTGGGGCGTGCGAGACTTCTGGTCGTGAGCGCGAACCAGGGCCCCGCGGGCCACCAGCAGCCGACAGCGACGTCCACCGCCGTCAGGAACGACGCCGTGCGGGAGTCCGCCTTCCTCAAGGCGTGCAGACGTGAGCCGGTGCCGCACACGCCCGTGTGGTTCATGCGCCAGGCCGGGCGCTCCCTGCCCGAGTACCGCAAGGTCCGCGAGGGCATCCCCATGCTGGAGTCCTGCACCCGGCCCGAGCTGGTCACCGAGATCACGCTCCAGCCGGTGCGCAGGCACAACGTGGACGCGGCGATCTACTTCAGCGACATCGTCGTCCCGCTCAAGGCCATCGGTGTCGACCTGGACATCAAGCCCGGCGTCGGCCCGGTCGTCGAGAAGCCGATCCGCACCCGCGCGGACCTCGCCCAGCTCCGCGACCTCACCCCCGAGGACGTGCCCTACGTCACCGAGGCCATCGGCCTGCTCACCCGCGAGCTCGGCGCCACCCCGCTCATCGGCTTCGCAGGCGCGCCCTTCACCCTCGCGAGCTACCTCGTCGAGGGCGGCCCGTCCCGGACGTACGAGAACGCCAAGGCGATCATGTACGGCGACCCGCAGCTCTGGGCCGACCTGCTCGACCGCCTCGCCGAGATCACGGCGGCCTTCCTCAAGGTCCAGATCGAGGCGGGCGCCAGCGCCGTCCAGTTGTTCGACTCCTGGGCGGGCGCCCTCGCCCCCGCCGACTACCGCCGCTCGGTGCTCCCCGCCTCCCAGAAGGTCTTCAAGGCCGTCGAGGGGTACGGCGTGCCGCGCATCCACTTCGGCGTCGGCACCGGCGAACTGCTGGCCCCCATGAGCGAGGCCGGTGTGGACGTCATGGGCGTCGACTGGCGCGTCCCGCTCGACGAGGCCGCCCGCCGCGTCGGCCCCGGCAAGGCGCTCCAGGGCAACCTCGACCCGACGGTCCTGTTCGCCTCCACGGAGGCCGTCGAGGCGAAGACCCGCGAGGTCCTCGACTCCGCGAAGGGTCTGGAGGGCCACGTCTTCAACCTCGGCCACGGCGTCATGCCGAACACCCCGCCGGACGCGCTGACGCGCCTCGTGGAGTACGTCCACACGAACACCGCCCGCTGAGCCGCGGACCGGCGCCCGTCACCACGTATGCCGTGCCCGCCCGCCCCGGAGCAGGCGGCCCGGCTCGGGCGGGGCCGGGGTGCTCACCGCCCGGATCACGGGGCCGCGGATGCGGGGGACCCCGCCGCCCGTGTCCTGCGGCCGGTCGCCGCCACCAGCGCGATGATCGCCAGCGCCGCCAGGAGGATGAGTACCAGCAGCAGCACCGTCAGGACCGTGGGGTGGTTCCACAGCGCGAACACCAGGGCCAGTACGAGCAGGACACCGATGGTGAGCCAGCGCCGGTTGTCCGCCGTCCACGTCCCCGCACGACCGGTGTGGACGGAGTGGGTGTCGGCCCATCGGGCCACGGAGTCGGCCGTGCGCTCGGAGGTGGCCCGCGTGGCGCGTGCCAGGCGACCCGGCCCGACGAAGTACGCGCCGAGGGCGACGACCACCCCGAGCACGATCACGGTGCGCAGTGTGACCCGCAGGAAGTGCAGAAGAGTGTCGAACACCGCCGCCGCGGCCGCCTTCGACTGCACCTGCGGGGGCAGATGGTCCAGGTAGTAGCGGCGGGCGACGACAAGAGCGATGGCGACGATCAGGCAGGCCACGGCGGCGCCCAGGGCGGTCTTTGCCAGGGCGCGCCTGCGCCGGTGGGCGAGGAACACGCCGACCGCCCCGATGATCACCGTCAGCACCGGCAGCCAGGTACCGGCCACGTCGAGGGCGTGCGCTGCGTTCTGGATGCGCTTGAGCTTGTCGGACTGGAAGAGCACCACCGTCTTGTTGACGTCCGGGATCTTCTCGGCCGGCGTCACACCGGCATCGACGAGGTCCTGCTTGACGCGGTCGACCGCGTCGCCGACGTCGAGGGTCACGGTGCCCTCCTTGACGCCGATCGCCCCGCGTCCCTTGCCGGTGAGGGCGTGCACCACCGCCGAATGGGCGGCCCGGTTGGCCGTGGTCCACAGCTTCTCGAACCTGTCGCTCTGGACGAAGCGGGTCGCCACCTTCTCCGCCACGCTGTTCACGGCCGAGTCGAGCTGGGGGGCCAGTCTCTTCACCGCGTTGGCGGCGGTCGGCGGCAAACCCTGTGACTGCAACCAGGCCGAAAGCTCCGCGGTGATCCGCTTGCCGTCGACCCGTACGTCGACGGCCTGGACGATCCGGTTCTGCACGGCGTCCTCGATCGCGGGGTCGGAGGCGAGCGGTTTGACCGTCGCGACGTAACGGTCAGTGTCGAGGACGATGTCGTGCACCCAGACGGTCAGTACCGACACGGGGACCAGGACGCAGGTGAGGACGATCAGAATCGCCGAGGCCACCTTCCGCGCGATCCGGCCCGGGCCGGACCCGTGCGACCTGCCGTCCGACGGCGAGCTCTCCTGAGCGGGGTCGTGCGATGGTTCCAGCGGGCTGGTCATCCGTCCTCCAGGAGTGAGGCGCCGCCTGTCATGGCTGCCGTTGGTATCCATTCGTCCCGAGTGCCGCGGCTGCGGCATCCCGGGGTGAGCCATCCGGAGTGCATACGGGCCCCTCCAGCGCCCCCGTCCACAGATGGGTGAATTTCGGGCAGGGGAGCGGTGTGCCACGTCTGCCGCCCACAATGGGGTCAATCACCTGATTGCGGAGCAAAGTCCGCTCACTGTGCCGATGGCGGGAGTGGGCGCAGCAAGGTCTGATCATGTGCAGGTCGGCACTTTCGAGCCTGATTGGTGACCAATGTCGGAAAAAGACCAGGGGTTCCGCCGCGCCCGTGACGGCGGACCGGCGAGGTCACGGTGAGTGGTGGCAGTGCGTGGGGCGTGGCCTCCGTGGCCGCTGTCACGGCTGGGTACGCGCTTGTCTCCCGGCGGCTGTCCACGACCGTCGTGTCGGGGCCGATGGTGTTCACCGCCTTCGGGGTGGCCATCGGGCCGGTCGGGCTCGACCTTCTCGATCTGGAGCATGACTCGCCCCTGGTGCTCACCCTGGTCGAAGCGACGCTGACGCTCGTCCTGGCGACGGACGCGATGTCGGTACGCCGACAGGATCTGCGCGTCGGTGGATTCCTCCCGGGGCGGCTGCTGGGGATCGGACTGCTGTTGACCATCGGGGCCGGCTGGCTCCTGGCGTGGCCCTTGTTGCCGGGACTGACCGCGTGGGAGCTGGCGCTGGTCGGGACGATCCTGGCCCCGACCGACGCGGCTCTCGGTCAGACCGCGGTCTCCAGCCCTCGTGTTCCCCCGCTCGTACGCAGCGGTCTCAATGTCGAGAGCGGCCTCAACGACGGTATGGTGCTGCCCTTCTTCCTGCTGTTCCTGGCGGCACTGCCCGGAACCCACGCCTCGCAGGAGGGAGTCGCCGGGGTCTTCTGGCGGGCGCTCGTGCTCAGCACCGCGCTGGGGCTGGCCGTCGGCGGGATCGGCGGGTGGCTGCTGCGACAGGCGCACGGAAAGGGCTGGGCCAGTCGCGGCTGGCGGCAGGTGTTCGTCCTGGCCGTGGCGGCGGGCTCGTACACACTGGCGGTCGTCGTGGACGGGAGCGGGTTCATCGCCGCCTGGGTCGCGGGCTTCGCCTTCGGTGTCTCCACGCGGCGGAGCGACGCAGCGCGGGCACCGGCGCTCGACAAGGACACCGCTGACCTCGCCGGACAACTCGCCGAGTTGCTCGCGTCCTTGAGCTTCCTGGTCTTCGGGGCCGTGCTGCTCGGTCCGGCGCTGCAACACCTCGACTGGCGGATCGTCACCTATGCCGTGCTGAGCCTCACGGTGGTCCGGATGCTGCCCGTCGCCCTCTCCCTGGCCGGAAGCCGCCTCGCCCTCCCCACGGTCCTCTACATCGGGTGGTTCGGTCCGCGCGGACTCGCCTCCGTCGTCTTCGGGTTGCTCATGGTGGAGGAGCACGTCCCGGGTGTTCAGCTTCTCAGCCGGGTGGTCGCGGTCACCGTCGCGCTGAGCATCCTGTCGCACGGCATGTCCGCGGTCGTCCTCGCGAACCGGTACGGCGCCTGGCACCGGAAGGCGGCCGCCGCGCGGCCACAACTGCGTGAGGGCATGCCCGAAGAGGACTCCATCGCGCGGTAGGGCACGAACGAGCTACGGAGGAATCATGGGTGGCGACTTCAGTACGACGGGACGGTGGGCGGCCCGGCTGGCGATCATCGCGGTGGTGGCAGCCGTCGTTCTTCCGCTGGCGGTCGCGGGTCTCAGGAGCCTGGGGCCGGCCGCCGTCGCGCTGGCCGGACTCGCCGTCAGCACGGCCGGGGTGTGGTGGGCCCTGAGCCGCAAGGGCCTGATCAGGGTGCTCGCGGTCGCCCTCGCGGTAGCCGCGCTGGCAGGGGTGATCGCGCTGTTCGTCGTGGTCGGCCTGCTGTGGGTCGTGATCGTCCAGGTCGCGTTGTGGGCCGTGGCCTGCTTCGCGGGCTGGTCCGCACTCGGCGCGGACGCCGGGCCGGCGGCTCCGGCCGAACACCGCACCCCTCCGCCCGAGCGTCCGTTCCTCATCATGAACCCGCGCTCGGGCGGCGGGAAGGTCGGAAGGTTCGCGCTCAAGGAGAAGGCCGAAGCCCTGGGCGCCCAGGTCGTGCTGCTCGACCCCGCGCACCATCAGGACGTCGCCGCGCTGGCCCGGGACGCCGTGGCGGGCGGCGCGGACCTTCTCGGCGTCGCGGGCGGAGACGGCACGCAGGCCCTGGTCGCCGGTGTGGCGGCGGAGCACGGAGTCCCCTTCATGGTGATCTCGGCCGGGACCCGGAACCATTTCGCTCTCGATCTCGGGCTCGACCGTGAGGACCCGTCCACGTGCCTGGACGCGCTCACCGATGGTGTCGAGCTCCGTATCGACCTCGGCCGGATCGGCGAGAGCACCTTCGTCAACAACGTGTCGTTCGGCGCCTACGCGGAAGTGGTCCAGAGCCCCGCCTACCGCGACGACAAGATCCACACCGTCCTCCGTACGCTGCCGGACGTCCTGACCCACCACCTCGGATCCCGGCTGACCGTGTACGGCGGCGGGGCGAGGATCACCGCCCCCCAGGCCGTGCTCGTGAGCAACAACCCGTACCGCATGGGTGACCCGGCCGGCCTCGGACTCCGCGAAGGACTCGACGCCGGTGTCCTCGGGGTGATGAGCGTCAAGGTCGACAACGCGGTGCAGGCGGTCGAACTGCTCGGCGGCAGACGCGCGTCCGGGCTCACCGCTCTGACCACGCGTGAAGTCGTCATCGACGCGGACGTCCCCGAACTGCGGGTCGGCGTCGACGGCGAGGCGCTCTCCTTCCCGACCCCCGTTCGCTGCGTGATCGATCCGCGGGCACTACGCGTTCGCGTCCCCCGTAACCGCCCCGGCGTACCCCGGCCGCGGGCGCGCCTGGACTGGCGGCGACTGCGCGATCTGGCGCTGTCGCGCGGATGAGCCGGCCCGGCGCCGCCACCACACCGGTGCCGCCAGGAAGGAGCCCTCCACGACGGATTCGCGAGGAACGGACTGTGAATCGTAGACAGCTCGGGCACTGGGCCAGGACGGCTCGGGAGATGCCCCGGCGGACACCGGTGATCGGGCGGATGCTGGGCCGGCTGATCCGTGTGAACTGGATGGAAGCCAGTGCGCGATTGGCGGCTCAGACGTTCCTGGCCGCGCTGCCGCTCCTCATCGTCGTGGCCGCGTTCGCGCCGAAACGCATCCAGGACGTACTGGTCGACTCCGTTCAGGCCCTGCTCGGTGAGGACGCGCCGGTCGGCGACATCAAGGAGACGTTCGGCGCCCAGGGCGGGACGAAGGAAACATACGGAGCGGTCGGGGTTTTCGTCACGCTCATTTCGGCGACCGCACTGAGCCGGGCACTGCAGAGGGTCTGCGAACGCTGCTGGGATCTGCCCAAGGCCGGTGCGCGCATGTCCGCCTGGCGGTGGCTGGTGTGGCTGCTGGGCTGGCTGGCCGCGCTCCTGGTCCAGGCTCCGTTGCGCCACGGCTTCGGAGGAGGCACCGGGCTCGGTGTCGTGCTCTCGCTCGTGACGTCCGTACTGCTGTGGTGGTGGACGCAGCACCTCCTGCTGGGCGCGCGTATGAGGTGGAAGCCCCTGCTGCCCGGCGCCGTTCTGGCGGGCGTCGGAATGGTGACGTACGTCTACGTGTCGGGGGTGTTCATGCCCGCGAACATGCGGCGGACCACCGCCCAGTTCGGGTCCCTCGGCTACGTCTTCGCCATGCTCTCCTGGCTGATCGGGGGCTGCTGCGTGGTCGTCGCCGGAATCGCCCTCGGCCAGGTCACCGCGGGTTCGGGGCCGTTCCCGCGATGGCTGGGCACGCCTGTGGCCGCCAAGGAGCCGTAGCTCCGTCAGCCCCTGAGAACGCGGTCCTTCTGGACGGCGAACTCCTCGTCCGACAGCACACCCTGCTCGTGGAGCCTGCCGAGACGTTCCAGGCTGCTGAGCGCTTCGTCCGTCAGCCCGGAATAGGGCGTCGGGCCCGGCGGCTTCCGCGCGGGGGCATCCGCTTCGGGCACGGTCCGCTGTGCCGCGTCGCGCTCGGCCCGGTGCCGGGAGACACGGCCCGAGACCGCGCTCGCGGTGCCGGCGACCACCGCCGTGCGGGCGGCCACGCCGACGAGGCCGGGACGTTCGCGACGCGCCAGACGGCGACCGAGCATCGCCCTCACCTTCCCTTACCGATCGGGTACGCCGCTTCAGACGGCGTCCTGGAACGCCCGCTCGACCACTTCGGCGGGGATGCGCTCATGGGCGACGAGCCGACCGCCGGCGCGGCGGACGGCTTCGGCCATCCCGGCTGCCCAGGTGTCCTCCCAGAGGAGGACGGCCGCCGACGAGTCCGGCACGAGTTCCTCGGCGATCAGGTCGAGGTCCTCCTTGGTGAACAGCCCGCCGACCTCCCCCTCGATGTCGTCGAACACCGACGCCTCCGTGGGGTCGAGAGCATCGAGCTCGACGTAGGAGACGACGCCGTCCGCGTCCTTCTTGACGAACGTCAGGTCGAGAATCCGCACCGTGCCGCTTGCCACGAGAGCCCTGAGCTCCGGTGCGATCTCGCCCCGGAAACGATTGCCGGGGAAGGCGACGACGACGTACTCGACAGGTCCCACGTCCATGGCCGTGTCCTCTATCCGGGAACCGTCAGTGACCGTGCCTTCCTGCCAGGTCGCCCCGGCAGGGCCACGCTTCTCCTGCTCCCAGGGTGCCCGGCCGCGCCCCGTGGCGCCTCACCCGTCCCGGGTGAGGGCCGGCGCGGGGCCTCCGGGCGGCTCGATGCCGCCCGTACCCGGGTCTTGACCAGCATCCTTTGCGGCTTCCCGCGCAACGGGTGATGATCAAACAGTAGGCGGGTTTCCGGACTGAGAGCTGCGGTGCCGTGGTGAGTGCCATGCCCCATCCGACCTCCGGTGGACACCGGGACGCTGCTGCCGAACACCTGACACCGAGCGGTGATCCCCTGCTGGCGGCGCGGTTCAGCGTGCCGGTACCCCCGGACACGTTCGTGCGCAGGCCCCGGCTCGTCGAGCGCCTGGCCCGGGGCGTGGAGTGTCCGGTGACGCTGGTCAACGGACCCGCCGGAGCGGGCAAGACGTTGCTGGTGGCCGACTGGGTCGGCGGGGAGGATTCGCCGGGGCGGGTGGCATGGCTGACCGTGGAGCCCGAGGACAACGACCCCGGCGTCTTCTGGACCTATGTGCTGGAGGCCATGCGGCGCCAGGGTTTCGGCCCCCCGGACGCCGTCGGCAGCCCGGCCGGGCCCGGCGAGGTGGACCATTCGCTGCTCGCCAGGCTCGCGGCTCATCTCAGTGAGCTGACGGAGCCCGTCGTCCTGGTGCTCGACGAGTTCGACCGGGTGGCGGGCTCGGCGGAGATCGCCGATGAGCTCCAGTTCGTGCTCGGCCACGTGGGCGACGGACTGCGCCTGGTCGTCACCAGCCGTACGGAGCCACTGCTGCCGCTGCACCGCTACCGCGCCGCCGGCCAGGTCACCGACATCCGCGGCGCCGATCTGGCCTTCCTGCCGGAAGAGACGGCCGAGCTGCTGCGCAGGCACGGCATGCGCCTGACGGAACAGGGCGAGCGGGCGCTGACCGAGCGGACCGGGGGCTGGGCCGCCGGGCTCCGGCTGTGCATCCTGGCGGCGCAGCAGGCCGAGAACCAGGACGCCTTCCTGAAGGACTTCGAAGCGGGCCAGAGCACGCTCGCCGACTTCCTGCTCGCGGAAGTGCTCGACGCGCAGCAGGCCGAGACCCAGGACCTGCTGCTGCGCGGCAGCATCCTCGAACAGATCCACCCCGACCTGGCCAACGCCCTCACGGGCCGCGACGACGCGGAGCCGATCCTCGCCGGGCTGCTGCGCGCCAACGCGTTCGTCGAATCCATCGGGCACTCGTGGTACCGGCTCCACCCTCTGTTCGCCGAGATCCTCCGAGTGCATCTCCGGGTCCGGCAGCCCGGCCTCGAACCCGAGCTGCACCGGAGGGCGGCGCGCTGGCTCACCGAGGCGGGAATGTACGCCGAGGCCCTGCCGCATGCCGCGGACGCGGGGGACTGGGAGCACACCGCGAACCAGTTCGTCGAGGAACTGGCGATCGGCCGGCTGCTCACGGGACTGGACGCCGAACGCCTCGACCGCCTGTTCTCCCGGATGCCCCCGGAAACGCCCGGTCCGGCCGCGGATCTGGTGCGCGCCGCCCGTGAACTGGCCCGTCACGACGTCGACCGCGGGCTCGGCCATCTGCGCCGTGCCGAGGAGAACCTGCACAAGGGCGGGCCCCCGTCCGAAGCCCTGCGGCTCAGCTGCGCGCTGTTGCGTGTGCTGGCCGCCCGGATGATCGGCTCGGCGGATCTGGCCGAGGCCGCCGCGCGGGACGTGGAGGCGGCGGAGCGGGCCATCCCCGCCGAGCGCCTGGAGCCGCACCTGGAGCTTCGCGCGCTGATGCTCACCGACCTGGGATCGGCCCAGCTGTGGGCGGGACGCTTCGACGCCGCCCGGTCGACGCTGTCCGCCGCCGCACAGCTCAGTGACGGTCCGGACATCGTGTTCCCACGGCACGAGTGTCTCAGCCGACTGGCCCTGATCGACTTCCTGCGCGGCTGGCCCGACCGCGCCGAGAGACATGCCCGGGGAGCCGTCGCCGAGGCGGAGCGCGGCGGCCTGCCACCCGCCGCCCGTACCGGGGTGACCCAGCTCGTCCTGGCCGCCGTCGCCCTCGACCGGGACGAGCTCGGCGCCGCACAGGCGCACCTCGAAGAGGCCGCCGCCTCGTCCGCGGCCCCGCACGACCCCATCGCGCGTGCCGGACTGACCCTTCTGCGGTCCCAGTTGCTGCTCGCCAGGGGCAAGCCGAAAGCCGCACTGCGCGTCCTCGACGAGCTGGAGAAACCGCAGGCCGCCATCGAGCCCTCACCATGGGTGCGTGACCGGACCGTCCTGGCCAGGGCCACCGCGCACCTCGCCGGAGGCAGTCCGGAGGCCGCCGTGGAGATCCTCGAGAAGGGCGGGACCGCCGGGCCGGAGAGCGTGGTGGCCGCGGCCCGCGCCCGACTTGCCCTGGGTAGCGGGGAAGAGGCGCTGGGCCTGCTCGACGCGCTGCCGGCCGGTCAGGGCGACGGCCCCGCCATCACGGCCAGGGTGCTGCTGGCGCGGGCGCAGGCCGCCGACGCGCTGGGCGACAGGGCCGCGGCGCACCGTCTGACGGCAAGGGCCTTGTCCACGGCCCGGCCCGAGCGGCTGAGGCGACCGTTTCTCGAGGCGGGACCGTGGCTGCCGCACCTGGTGCGACGGCAACCGGTGCTGGCTCGGGGGCACGACTGGCTGCCGGCCGCGGTGGTGGGACAGGTTCCGGTGAACAGCGCGCATGAGCTGGGCCCTCACTCCATGCCCGAGCCCCTGAGCGAGCGTGAGCACGAGGTGCTGGAACGGCTGGCACAGACGATGTCGACGGAGGACATCGCCGCGGATCTCCAGTTGTCGGTCAACACCGTCAAGACGCATTTGAAGAACGTCTACCGCAAGCTCGCCGCGACCCGACGGGGCGAAGCGGTGCGTCGTGCCCGGGAGCTGCACGTCCTGTGACGATCCCCGGTCACCTGGGGTGGGTGATGCCGTGCACCGTGCGGCGGCTCAGCATGGAATGTGGGTGGGGCCAAAGCCGCCGTACCACCGTGAGAGAAGCGCAGGTATGCGATACGAGATTCGCGTCGACGGAGAGATGTCCCGGACGATGACCGGGGCGTTCCCCGAGCTGGACAGTTTCGTCGTGGCCAGGCAGACCGTGCTGTCCGGCCGGATCACCGATGAGGCACAGCTGTACGACCTGCTGAAACGCTTCCAGTCACTGGGGTTGCACGTGGTGGAGATGCGTCGCCTTCCCGAGTGATCCGGCCGTTCGGGCGGCGAGCGCACAGCACATGTCCCTGTCGGTGACAGCCG
Source organism: Streptomyces graminilatus (assembly GCF_001418565.1). Taxonomy (GTDB): domain Bacteria; phylum Actinomycetota; class Actinomycetes; order Streptomycetales; family Streptomycetaceae; genus Streptomyces; species Streptomyces graminilatus. The sequence goes on from NZ_LIQQ01000344.1 coordinate 17,521, forward strand.
ACAGGGACATGTGCTGTGCGCTGCGTTCTCCGCTGGCGCGGTGCGGGGCGGCTCAGCCGGTG